>NZ_CP088081.1:639186-958779 GCF_021049305.1 Ideonella dechloratans | reverse complement strand
CGCCACCCTGGCCGCCGAGGCCACCGTCACGCTGCAGGCGGCCAACCCCGACGGCCCCGGCACCACGCTGGGCACGGTGAAGATGGTCGAAACGCCCTACGGCCTGGCCTTCTACCCCACGCTGCAGGGCCTGCCGCCGGGCCTGCACGGCTTCCACGTGCATGAAAAGGGCTCCTGCGCCCCGGCCGAGCAGAACGGCAAGCCGGTGCCCGCGGGCGCCGCAGGCGGCCACCTGGACCCGGCCGGCAGCAAGAAGCACGGCGAACCCTGGGGCGACGGCCACCTGGGCGACCTGCCCCCGCTCTATGTGGCGGCCGACGGCACCGCCGCCCAGCCCGTGCTGGCCCCGCGCCTGAAGCTGGCCGACGTGCAGGGCCACGCCCTGATGGTGCATGCCGGTGGCGACAACCATTCGGACCACCCCGCGCCGCTGGGCGGTGGCGGGGCCCGCGTGGCCTGCGGCGTCATCCCGGGCTGAGCGCGGCTCCCCAAAGACAAAGGGCCCCACTCGGGGCCCTTGCGCTGTCCGGTCGATGTTGGGACCAGTTCAGCCCTGCAGCTTCCAGTGCAGGGTCTCGCCGCCGCGCAGCGGCTTGAGGCTGGCGTCGCCGAAGGCCACGGCCTCGGGCAGGGTCCAGGGCTCGCGCACCAGCGTCACGGTGCCGGCATTGCGCGGCAGGCCGTAGAAGGCCGGGCCGTGCTCGCTGGCGAAGCCTTGCAGCTTGTCCAGCGCGCCAGCGGCCTCGAAGGCCTCGGCGTACAGCTCCAGCGCCGACAGGGCGGTGTAGCAGCCGGCGCAGGCGCTGGCGTGTTCCTTCAGATGGGCCGGGTGCGGCGCGCTGTCGGTGCCCAGGAAGAAGCGATCCGAGCCGCTGGTGGCCGCGGCCACCAGGGCCTGGCGGTGCACTTCGCGCTTGAGCACCGGCAGGCAGTAGTAGTGCGGCCGCAGCCCGCCCTGGAAGATGGCGTTGCGGTTGTAGAGCAGGTGGTGGGCGGTGATGGTGGCGGCCGTGAAGGCCCCGGCGCCGGCCACGTAGTCTGCGGCTTCCTTGGTGGTGATGTGCTCGAACACCACCTTCAGCTCGGGGAAGTCGCGGCGCAGCGGCTGCATCACGCGGTCGATGAACACCGCCTCGCGGTCGAAGATGTCCACCTCGGGGTCGGTCACCTCGCCATGCACCAGCAGCAGCAGGCCGGCGCGCTGCATGGCCTCCAGCGTGGCGTAGGTCTTGCGGATGTCGGTCACGCCGGCATCGCTGTTGGTGGTGGCGCCGGCCGGGTAGAGCTTGAGCGCCACCACGCCGGCGGCCTTCGCCGCGGCAATCTCGCTGGCCGGCGTGTTGTCGGTCAGGTAGAGCGTCATCAGCGGCTCGAAGGCCACGCCCGCGGGCACCGCGGCCTGGATGCGCTCGCGGTAGGCCAGGGCCTGGGCCGCGGTGGTCACCGGCGGCTTCAGGTTGGGCATGATGATGGCGCGGCCGAACTGGCGCGCCGTGTGCGGCACCACGGCCGCCAGGGCGGCCCCGTCGCGCACATGCAGGTGCCAGTCGTCGGGGCGGGTGAGGGTCAGGGAGGTGGGAGCGCTCATGGGCGGGATTGTCCCACCGCCCAGCCGCGGCGCGGTCGGCCGCTCAGTGCGCCAGGATCTTGGACAGGAAGTCCTTGGCGCGCGGGCTGCGGGCCTCGGGGTTGCCGAAGAAGTCTTCCTTCTTGCAGTCCTCGATGATCTTGCCGGCGTCCATGAAGATGACGCGGTTGGACACCTTCTTGGCAAAGCCCATCTCGTGCGTCACGCACATCATGGTCATGCCTTCGTTGGCCAGCTGCACCATCACGTCCAGCACCTCGCCGACCATTTCCGGGTCCAGCGCCGAGGTGGGCTCGTCGAACAGCATCACGATGGGGTCCATCGACAGCGCGCGGGCGATGGCCACACGCTGCTGCTGGCCGCCGGAGAGCTGGCCGGGGAACTTGTCCTTGTGCGCCATCAGGCCCACGCGCTCGAGCATTTTCAGCCCGCGCTTCAGCGCGTCGTCCTTGTTGCGGCCGAGCACCTTGATCTGGGCCAGCGTCAGGTTCTCGGTCACCGACAGGTGGGGGAAGAGCTCGAAGTGCTGGAACACCATGCCCACGCGGCTGCGCAGCTTGGGCAGGTTGGTCTTGGGGTCGGACAGGCTGATGCCGTCGACCACGATGTCGCCCTTCTGAAAGGGCTCCAGCGCATTGACGGTCTTGATCAGCGTGGACTTGCCGGAGCCCGAAGGGCCACAGACCACCACCACCTCGCCCTTCTGGATGCTGGTCGTGCAGTCGGTCAGCACCTGGAAGCTGCCGTACCACTTGGAAACGTTCTTGATGTCGATCATGGCGTAGACGCGGGTGGGTGATGCTTAGCGAACAATCGCGATCTTCTTCTGCAATTGCCGGACCAGCATGGACAGGCTGAAGCAGATCACGAAGTAGACGACGGCGGCGACCAGGTAGGTCTCGACCGGGCGGTTGAAGTTCTTGCCGGCCACCTCGAAGCCCTTGAGCAGGTCATAGGCGCCGATGGCGTAGACCAGGGACGTGTCCTGGAACAGCACGATGGTCTGGGTGAGCAGCACGGGCAGCATGTTGCGGAAGGCCTGCGGCAGCACCACCAGTTGCATGGTCTGGCGGTAGGTCATGCCCATCGCGTAGCCCGCGTAGGTCTGCCCCTTGGCCACGCTCTGAATGCCGGCACGCATGATCTCGGAATAGTACGCTGCCTCGAACACCGTGAAGGTGATGATGGCCGAGAGCTCTGCGCCCATGGGCTCGCCGGTGAGCAGCGGCAGCAGCAGGAACACCCACAGGATCACCATCACCAGCGGGATGGAGCGCAGGGTGTTCACATAGAACGAGGCCGGCCCCACCAGCCAGGGCTTGCCCGACAGGCGCATCAGCGCCAGCACGGTGCCGATGGCGATGCCGCCCAGCATGGCCACCACGGTCAGCTGGATCGAGAAGAAGAAGCCCTTGGCGACGAAGTCCGACAGGACCTGCCAGTTCAGGAAGGAGAAATCGAGTTGGGTCATCTCAGTGCGCCCCCACCATGCCCGGCACGCGCAGCTTCTTCTCGATGACGAGCGCCACGCGGTTGACGGCAAAGGCCGACACGAAGTACAGGCCGGTCACGGCCAGGTAGATCTCGATGCCGCGCGAGGTTTCCTCCTGCGCCTGCATCGCGAACATGGTCATCTCGGCGATGCTCACCGCGAAGGCCACCGAGGAGTTCTTGATGATGTTCATCGACTCGCTGGTGAGCGGCGGAATGACGATGCGCATGGCCATGGGCAGCAGCACATAGCGGTAGGTCTGCGGCAACGTCAGGCCCAGGGCCAGGCCGGCGTAGCGCTGGCCCTTGGGCAGGCTCTGGATGCCGGCGCGCACCTGCTCGGCCACCCGGGCCGAGGTGAAGAAACCCAGGCCCAGCACGACCAGCACGAAGCTGGGCACCTCCCTGAGCGGCGGCACCAGGGCCGGCACCACGTGGTACCAGAGGAAGATCTGGACCAGCAGCGGAATGTTGCGGAAGAGCTCCGTCCAGGCATTGCCCAGGAACACCAGGCCCTTGTGGGGCACGGTGCGCAGGATGCCCATCAGGGCCCCCACGATCAGGGCCACGGCCAGGGCGCAGAAGGACACGCTCAGTGTCCAGCCCCAGGCCGAAAGCAGCCAGTCCAGATAGGTGATGTCGCCGTTGCTGCCGAAGCAGCCCTGCATCACCTCGCCATCGATGGTGTTGCGGCAGAAGACCTGCCAATCCCAATTGCCCAACGGATGTTCTCCCCCGCGTGACGTTCGATCTGTGCCCCAGGGCATGGCCGGCTCAGCACCGGCCCCTGGGGCACGCCCAGCTCAAGTTACTTCTTGGCTGCGTAGTCTTCCATCGGCTTGTCGTTCGGATGCGCCCAGGCTTCCTTGGTGGCTTGCGACATCGGCAGGCCCACGGCCACATTGGCCGGCGGGATCGGCTGCATGAACCACTTGTCGTACAGCTTGGCCAGCTCGCCGTTCTTCATCATGGCCTTGATGCTGTCGTCCACCGCGGTCTTGAAGGCCGGGTCGTCCTTGCGCAGCATGCAGGCGATGGGCTCCACCGACAGCACCTCGCCGACGATCTTGAAGTCCTTGGGGTTCTTGGACTTGCTGATGTTGCCGGCCAGGATCTGGCCGTCCATCACGAAGGCGTCGGCGCGGCCCGATTCCAGCAGCAGGAAGCTGTCGGCGTGGTCCTTGCCATAGAGCTCCTTGAAGTCCAGGCCGGTGGCGCGCTCATGCTTGCGCAGGGTCTGGACCGAGGTGGTGCCGGTGGTGGTGGCCACGGTCTTGCCGGCCAGGTCCTTGATCGAGTTGATGCCCGAATTGGCCTTCACGGCAATGCGCACTTCCTCGACGTAGGTCGTCACGGCGAAGGCCACGTCCTTCTCGCGGGCGCGGTTGTTGGTGGTGGAGCCGCACTCCAGGTCCACGGTGCCGTTCTGCACCAGCGGGATGCGGTTCTGCGAGGTGACCGGCTGGTACTTCACGGTGATCGAGCTCATGCCCAGCTTCTTGCGGATGTCCTGCGCCACGCGCTCGGCCATCTCGGTGTGGAAGCCCACGTACTTGCCATTGCCCAGGGTGTAGGCCAGGGCACCGGACGATTCACGCACGCCCAGCGTGATGGTGCCGCTGTCCTTGATCTTCTTCAGGGTGTCCGTCGTCTCGGCCTGGGCGGCGGTGCCCAGCACGGCAGAGAAGACCGCCAGGGCGAGGGCGGTGCGGCGGGTGGTGAAAGCAAAACGGGTCTGTGACATCACAACTCCATCAAGGACAAAGAAAACCGGGGACCGTCATCGCCCTCAGGGCGAGGGCCGATCGTCCGGCTGGCGGAACAACTTGAGCAGCGCCTCCGACGGAGGCCAATTGAGGTTGAGCCCCTTGGGCGGAATGGGGCGCTGGAACCAACGGGTGTAGATCTTCGACGCCTCGCCCGAGGTCATCAAGCGGGTCAACGCGCGGTCCACCACGGCCTTGAAGCCGGGGTCGTCCTTGCGCATCATGCAACCGTACACCTCGGACGACATGGGCGTGCCGGTGACGATCCAGTCGTCCGGGTTGCGGGCCTTGGCGCGCTCGCCATAGAGCAGCGCGTCGTCCAGCATCAGCGCATCCACCTGGCCGTTTTCCAGGGCCTGGAAGGCATCGCCATGGTCACGCGCCGTCAGCAGCTGAATGCGGCTGCCGTGCGACTCGTTGTAGCTGCGCAGCAGGCGTTCGGACGTGGTGCCTGACGTGACCACCACGCGGCGGCCGGCCAGTTCGGGGAAGTCCCGCGGCCCGCCATCGCGCTTGACCAGCAGCCGCGTGCTGATGACGAAGAAGGAGGTGGAGAACGCCACCTGCATGGCCCGCTCCGTGGTGTGCGAGGTGGAGCCGCATTCCAGATCCACCGTGCCGTTCTGCACCAGGGGAATGCGGTTCTGCGAGGTGACCGGCACCAGGCGCAGCGTCAGCGCCGGCAGCTTCAGCTCGGCCTTGATGGCATCGGCCACCTTCAGCATCAGGTCCTGCGAATAGCCCACCACCTGGCGCTTGTTGTCGTAGTACGAGAACGGCACCGAGGACTCGCGGTGGCCCAGGTTGATGGTGCCCGTCTCCGCAATGCGGGCCAGGGTGGGCGAATCCGGCAATGCCGGCGTGGCCGCCTGCGGCGCGCCCCAGGCGGCCACGCCAGCACCCATGCCCACAGCGGCCAGGCCCAGGGCCAGGCAGCAGGACAAGAGGGAGTGGCGCACCGAAAACATGGGGGCCACAGATGCAGGCAACGTGCCAGGCCCATTGATGCGCCGCAACACGTTCCCAAGTGCCTGTCGCATCATGGGCGCTGGTCTGGCGGCCACCCACCCGGCGGCCCCACCCCGGACGGATTTCCGTTCGCCCGTCGATCCAGGCGGACGGAAATCCGTTCATCCCCCCTCTCCCCTTCCCTCCTCGCCCGGCCCCCAAAGGCACCGCTTTGCGCTAGGGTGGGCGCATGCAAGACCTGCTTCTTCTGCTGCAGGGCCTGGAAGTGGAACTGCACCACCCTGGCACACGCTGCAGCCCCTCGCGCCTGGACGCGCTGCTCCATCCCCAGTTCCACGAGATCGGCCGATCCGGCCGCGCCTACGACCGGGAGACGGTGCTGGGCTTTCTCGCCACCCTGAGCGAACACCCCCCGGTGGTGTCGGAGGGGTTTGAGGTGGCGCTGCTGGCACCCCAAGTCGCCCTGCTGACCTACCGAAGCGCCCATCGGCAGGCCGATGGGACTTTGCACCTGCACACCCATCGATCGTCGGTGTGGGTGCAGGACGGCGGCGAATGGAGGTTGCGGTATCACCAGGGGACGCCGGCATCCTCAAATTGACGGACTCGATTGCGCTTTGTCTCGATGAGCCATTTGTCGCTCTGTTACGCGGTGATACCGTGTCGGGGATAGATCGAAAAATCAACAGCGACAGCCACTTGGCGCAAATTCAATCGGGGATGTTCGGGAGCATCCTGATTGTTGGCAGCGCAATGTGGGGTCGATAACTAGTTAGGCGCGCTATCCCGACCACCTCATCACTACAGACGCATGAAAATCAAAGACAACCCAAAGGACTACGCTGATCTAAAGAAGGCCGTAGCGCTACTCGAAACACCAAGCATCACAGCGCAAATATCAAATTTTATCGGCTCCCCGATAGAGTTTGTTGTCGCAAAGCTACCAAAATTTGCGACAAAAAAATTAATGGCATTGTCGTTGCTGCTCTAAATAAGTCCGCGTCTGCGGCGCTGTGGAGCCTCGATAATGAGCCGGGCAGGACATCTTCAACAAAGATCAACAAACTTTACGCAGCGGCATCTGGAGCCGCGGGCGGCGCCTTCGGATTCCTTGCCCTTGGGGTTGAGCTCCCAATAACCACGACAATTATGATGAGAGCTGTTGCAGATGTTGCACGCAGCGAGGGATTCGATCTAGAAGATTTTGATACAAAACAAGCATGTATTGAGGTTTTCGCCCTTGGCGGCAACTCAAGCTCCGATGATGCAGCAGACACTGGGTACTATGCGGTAAGAAGTTTTGCCACACAGACAATGCGACACCTCTCGAAAGAACTTGCAGAATTGGCCGCAAAACAAACAACAAAGAACGCGCAAAAGCTTGTAGCCGAGCAATCTGGAAAATGGCTCGCCACACTAATTGAAAAAGTCGCTGCGCGATTTGGAGTTGTTGTTACTGAAAAATTCGCTGCACAAGCAGTGCCTGTCGTAGGAGCAGTTGCTGGCGCAAGTATCAATCTGCTTTTCACTGACTTCTATCAGGACATGGCCCGAGGACACTTTATTGTCAAACGACTAGAGCGCACCTATGGTTTTGATGACGTGAAAAGTGCATACCAGCAAATAAAAAAACCAGACCGTGGCGCACGCGCCTAAAAATTCATTAAAGCCGACACCGCTTCGCGGCGCGGCTTAAATTAGGCGTCAGCTCTTTCATTGCGCGCATGTTGCCCAATCCAATCAAACAAAAGAGGAGTATCAGATGGCCCGCCCACGTGTCTTCGTCAGCTCAACGTACTATGACCTAAAGCACTTGAGGTCCTCCATTGAAAATTTCATAGAGCAACTTGGCTATGAGCCTGTTCTCTCAGAGAAGGACTCAATTGCCTATTTGCCGGACACCGCATTGGACGAGTCCTGTTACAGAGAGGCGAGAAGCTGTGACTTGTTTGTGCTAATAATTGGCGGACGCTATGGCAGCGCAGCAAGCAATCAGCGCAAGAGCCAGAATATCGACTTCTATGAAAAATATGAAAGCATTACAAATCGAGAATACGACAGCGCATCCGAAAGAGACATACCAACATATATTCTGATTGACGCTTCGGTAGACGCCGAATATCAAACATACCTCAAGAACAAAGACAACAAAGCCATTAAGTACGCACACGTCGACTCAGTCAATATATTTGGACTGATAGAGTCGATACGAGAAAAACAAAAAAACAACCCCGTCAAGCTATTCAGCAAATACTCGGAGATTGAGGGCTGGTTAAAAGAGCAATGGGCCGGCACATTCAGGGAGTTAATCCATAGAATGTCCACGCAACACAAGATTCAAGAAATTGACTCCAAGATTCTAGATCTAACTCAAACTGCAGAGACACTGAAGCGCTACATGGAAGAGGTGGTTTCAAAGGTGTCACCAGAAAAACAGGATGCAATTGATATAATTCGACAGGAAAACGAACGGCTGAAAATTGCGAAGCGAGACGCTGAACTCAAATCATACCGATATATTCAGCATTTAATGGATACCCACAAAAAAGGCATCGATGAAATCCGCACTTCATTGAGCACCGAGAAGTCGTACCACGGTTTTCTGACGCGCATATTCAAGTCAAAGTACGGAATACTAAAAGTACCTCCGTGCGCATGCAGCAGCAAAGCATTTGAAGAATTAAATGGGGCCCGTCAATATTTAGATCTAAATCCATTCCCTGGCGAGGACCTCGAAGAAGTTAGAGTTACACACCGACCTACATCAATAAGCCGCAATACCGAGGAGTTGCTGGAAAAATTTGCGCGCAGCAGCAAAGGTATTGTCACTTCTAAACCAGAGGTTAAGGTATCCCCAAGAAAAATGCCTGCGAGCAAAAACTCTGAGAGGAAAGCTCCCACAAGGAAATCTCCAGCAAAAAAGACGCCCCCAAAGGAAAATGGCTAACTGTCGGTTCAACGCGGACGTCAACACTGGCCAAGCCTTCGACATTTTCATGGCCAGTGTCGGTACACTCCGCGCTACGCGCTCCTTCGCCGGTTAACCCGGGCCTTAATTGCAGCAAGTGAAGGCCACTCCAAAGCCAAGACGTCAACCCCTTGCCGTGGCACTTGTCGCAACCCTGTGTGCGCCACTGGCCCACGCGGGTGAGCGAGTGCAGCTTTGGCAGTACCAAGCGGAAGCGCCAATGAGCGACACGGTGTTGGAACCGACCGTTCTGTCCACGCAATGGCGAGACGGCGATCTTGAGGTTCTGTTCACACAAGGCGTGCCATGCGGTGACTGGCTTCCGATCAATCCGCAATGGACTGTCGACGGTCTTTCGGTCAACCTCGACTTTCACTGGACCCCGCAGTTCCCAGATCAGCCAGCGCCCACCAAGCTCTGCAAGAAGTTTGTGCGTGCTTGGGTATTTCGCGTTCCCCGGGGTGCGTATCAGGTGAGCTTTGGCGGCGGCGTGCAGCGTTTTGATACGACGGCCGTAGGCATCACGATCTCCGAGCGCCGCAAGTGACGGCGAAGCTGGGCATCCCACAGCGGTGGCAACACCTTCCATCAACCCATGGCGAGAAGACGCCGTCGGCGGAATTTGCCAGATCCTTGGAACGCAAGGTGCAGCGTCACCGGCACGCTGGCGCATGCCCAAAAACTTCCGCCACCATCCCGTGATGTTTTCCGTTGTGAACACAACGGTCAGGTGTCCTACTCCGATCAGCCCTGCCTGGCCGCCAAGAAGGTGGACGTCGAGCCCACGCGTGGGTTGAACAAGTCCACCGGCAGGGAACGCGTGGGAGCGGATGTGCAGCGCGAGCGCTTCAATGAAGGCATGGCAGAGGCCCTCAGCCGCATTACCTGCGGCAAGGATGCGAAGCAGTTGAGCACCGACGCCAGGCGCTTCAAGCTCCCTCTCGACGCGCAGCGCGAATGCCGGCGGCTCGATCAAACCATCCCGGACGCTGAGCAGCGAGAGGCCTCAGCCACGGACGAGACCCGCTTGCCCATCCAGAGGGCGCTCCTGGCTCAGCGCAAGCGCTTCATTGCGCTGGGCTGCTGACCGACTGCAACCCATACTTCCTCACCTTGTCCGCCAGCGTCGTCTTGGGCACCCGCAGGGCCTGCGCGGCGCGGGTGATGCTGCCTCCGTGGCGGCCCAGGGCTTCGCGGATGAGGCTGCGTTCGAAGTCTTCCACCGTTTCGGCCAGTGAAAGCATGGTGGCCGCGGCGGGCACTTCGCCGTCGCCCAGCACTTCGCTGGGCACGCCCAGCACCAGGCAGTCGGCCACGTTGCGCAGCTCGCGCACGTTGCCGGGCCAGTGGTGGGCCATCAGGGCGCGCAGCTGGGCGGCGCTCACCACCGGCTGGGGCAGGCCGTAGCGGCTGGCGGCCAGCAGCAGAAAGTGCTCCAGCAGCAGGGGGATGTCCTCGCGCCGTTCGCGCAGGGGCGGCAGGTCGATGGTGACGACGTTGAGGCGGTAGTACAGGTCGCTGCGGAAGCTGCCGTCCTGCGCCTTGTGCAGCAGGTCGTCCTTGGTGGCGGCCACCACGCGGCAGTCCACCGCCACCTGGGCGTTGGAGCCCAGGCGCTCCACCACGCGGTCCTGCAGCACGCGCAGCAGCTTGATCTGCACGCCCATGGGCATGCTTTCCAATTCGTCCAGGAACAGGGTGCCGTGGTGGGCGTGTTCGATCTTGCCGATGCGGCGCTTGGCCGCGCCGGTGAAGGCGCCGACCTCGTGGCCGAAGAGTTCGCTGTCCAGCAGGTTGTCGGGCAGGCCGCCGCAGTTCAGGGCCACCAGCGGGCCCTTGCGGCCGGAAAGATCATGCAGGGCCTGGGCCACCAGCTCCTTGCCGGTGCCGGTTTCGCCGCGGATGAGCACGTCCGCCCGGGCCGAGGCCACGCGCGCCACCAGCTGGCGCACCGCCACCATCTGCGGTGAGCGGCCGATGAGGCGGGCTGTGCCGCCTTCCTTGCGGGCCAGGGCTTCGCGCAGGGCCACCACTTCGAGCGTGAGGGCGCGCTTGTCCAGCGCGCGGCGCACCACCTCCACCAGCACCTCGGGCGAGAAGGGCTTGGGGATGAAGTCGTAGGCGCCGCTGCGCATGGCTTCCACTGCCAGGCTCACATCGCCGTGGCCGGTGATCATGATGACCGGCAGCTCGGGTTCCAGCTCGTGGCAGTGGCGCACCAGGCTCAGGCCGTCGGCGCCGGGCAGGCGCATGTCGGTCACCACCACGCCGGGGAAGCCGGCCGTCAGCCGGGGCCGCGCGGCCTCGGCCGATTCGACGGCGTCCACGGTCAGCCCGGCCAGCTGCAGGGCCTGCAGGCAGCCCAGTTGCATGGGCAGGTCGTCCTCGACCAGCAGCACGGAGAGTTCTTGGCTCATGGGGCGGTGGGGGTGGGCACGGGCGGCAGCCACAGGGTGAAGCAGGCGCCGCCGTCGGGGTGATTGTCCGCCTCCAGCTCGCCGCCGGCCTCGCGGGCGATGTCGCGCGAGATGGCCAGGCCCAGGCCCAGGCCGCCTCCGGCCGACTTGGTGCTGAAGAAGGGCTCGAAGACGCGGTCGCGCAGGGCCGGGTCCAGGCCGGGGCCCTGGTCGCGCACGCGCAGGGCCACGCGGCCGTCCTGCGCGGCGGCGTCGATCCACAGCGCGCGCTGCGGCTGTTCGCGCATGGCGTCCAGGCCGTTGCCGATGAGGTTGATCAGCACCTGTTCCAGACGGTTGGGGTCGCACCAGGCGGCCAGGGGGCTGTCGGCGGTGGCGTCGTGCACGGTCACCTGTTCGTTGCGGATGCGCTGGTGGTACAGGAACAGCGCGTTGTGCACGGCGGTGGCCAGGCGGGCGGCCTGCGGCTGGGCCTTGGACTTGCGGGCAAAGCCCTTGAGCGGCTCGATGATGGCGCCCATCTGCTCGGCCAGGCGGGCCATGATGGCCAGGTTGCCGCTGACCGCGTCCAACTGGCCGCGCTGCATGAAGGCCACCGCATTGCCCGACAGGGTGCGGATGGCGCCCAGCGGCTGCGTCAGCTCGTGGGTGATGCCGGTGGCCAGCTGGCCCAGCGCGGCCATCTTGCCGGCGTGCACCAGCTCGTCCTGCGCTTCGCGCAGGGTGTGCTCGGCCTGCTCGCGTTCGCGCACTTCCTTGCGCAGGCGGGCGTTGGTTTCACTCAGGGCCTGGGTGCGGGCGGCCACCTTCTCTTCCAGCTCGGCGTTGAGCTGCAGCTTCTGTTGCACGATGCGCCGCCGCTGGTTGACCAGCAGCATCAGCAGCAGCACGAAGCCGGCGCTGACGCCAGCGAGCAGACTGTCTTGCGCGGCCTGCTGGCGCACGGAACGCAGGTCGGCAAACATCAGCAGGCGCCAGTCGGTGCCATCCAGCGTGCGGCCCAGCACCAGCATGCCGCGGCTGGCCGCCACGCGGCCCTGGGGCCCGCGCCCCGCCGCCCCGGTGCCCAGCCCGGCGGGCAGCACGCCTTCGACGATCTGGCTGTCCTCGTCCACCCGCAGGTCCACCTGCAGCGGGAAACGGGTGATGCGGTGGTTGCCGTACAGGCGGGTGACCTGCAGGTCCACCTTGCGCTCCAGCGGCAGCTCGGCCAGCGCGGTGTAGATCCATTCCGGCCGCGAGGACAGGATGACCACCTGGTTGGAATCGGCCAGCAGGGCCGGCGCGCCCAGCATGCCCCAGGCCTCGTCCACCGGGTCCAGGCCGATCTTGAGCACGGCCACGCCCACCACCTTGGCGCCATCGTGGATGGGGTGCGAGACGTAGTAGCCGGGCACGCCGTCACGCACGCCGATGGCGAAGTGCCGCCCCACCCGGCCGGACAGGGCCTCCAGGAAGTAGGGGCGGAAGGAGAGATCGTCGCCCACCAGGGCCGGGTCGCTGGCGGCCAGCACGATGCCGCGCTGGTCCTGCACGAAGAGCTGCACCCCGCCGAGGTGGGCGTTCAGCCGCCGCAGGTAACTGCTGGCAGCCTGCACCCGCGCCGGGTCGCCCGGCTGGCGCAGCAGGGCCTGCACCTCGGTGCTGAGCTGCACGGTGGCGGGCATGGGCTCCAGCCGGCGCACCATGCCCTGCACAGCGGCGGCGAACAGGTCCAGCTGGTGGTTGGATTCGGCCCGCAGCTGCTCGGTGCGGCGCTGCACGCTGACGGTGAAGGCCCCCCAGCCGGCCAGCAGCATCAGGCCCAGCGCCAGCAGGGTGAGCAGCAACGAGCGCCGACGGCGCCAACGCAGCGGCCGGCCTGGGCCCCCCTCCGGGGCCGGGTGCTGTGCCTCAGCGGCCATTGCGGGCCTGGCTCTCCAGGAAGTCCCAGACCTCCTGGGCCACCGGCTTGGCGTGGCGGCTGCCACCCGGGCGCTCGCGGTAGATGCGCACTTCCATGGTCAGCTCGTCCTCCGGCGCGCCGGCCTGCACCAGGCGGCGGGCGCGCAGCTCCTTGCGCACCGAACTCACCGGCAGAAAGGCCAGGCCGTGGCCTTCCAGGGCCATGGCTTTCAGGCCCTCGGCCATGTCGGTTTCGTAGATGGGGTCCAGGTGGGCGGGCTGGGCGGTGCGCTTGAGCACCTGCTCCACCAGGCGCGCCAGGTAGGCGCCGGCCGCGTAGCTGAGGAAGGGCACCGGCTGGCGCGGCGTGCCGGGCAGGCGGAACAGGGGCCCGCCCTCGGCCCCCGCTTTGGCAAAGGGGGCCAGGGTCTCGTAGCCCAGGCAGAGCATGTCGTAGCGGTCGGCGCTGAGCTGCAGCGGCTGGGTGGCGTGGTGGTAGGCGATGAGCAGGTCGCAGCTGCCTTCGGTCAGGCGCAGCGCGGCGTCGTGCACGTTCAGCGCGATGAGCCGGCTCTTCAGGCCGTGGAACTGCTGCTTGAGCTCCATCAGCCAGTGCGGGAAGAAGGTGAAGGCCAGGGTGTGCGGCACCGCGAACTCGATCATGTCCTGCCCCGCCACCTGGTGGCCGCGCATCATGTTGCGGGTGGCCTGCAGGGCGCCCAGCATCTCCATGGCCTGGGCGTGGAAGGTCTCGCCCGCGGGGGTGAGCCGCGTGGGGTAGCTGGAGCGGTCCACCAGGTCGATGCCGGCCCAGGCCTCCAGCGCCTGGATGCGGCGCGAGAAGGCGGGCTGGGTGACGTGGCGCAGCTGGGCCGAGCGCGAGAAGCTGCGCGTCTCGGCCAGGCTGATGAAGTCTTCAAGCCACTTGGTGTCCATGGGTGTTCTTCTCGGTGGCGGCGGGGCGGGTGCTGCTGTGCTGCAGGGCCCACATGCGGGCATAGGCGCCGGCGCGGGCCAGCAGCGCGGCGTGGGTGCCGCGCTCCACCACTTGGCCGGCCTCCATCACCAGGATCTCGTGCGCGTCCACCACGGTGGACAGGCGGTGGGCGATGACCAGCGTGGTGCGGCCGCGCGCGGCGCTGGCCAGCTCGGCCTGGATGGCGCGCTCGTTGGCCGAATCCAGCGCCGAGGTGGCTTCGTCGAAGACCAGGATGGGCGGGTTCTTCAGCAGGGTGCGGGCGATGGCCACGCGCTGCTTTTCGCCGCCGGAGAGCTTCAGGCCGCGCTCGCCCACCATGGTGTCGTAGCCCTTGGGCTGGGCGACGATGAAGTCGTGGATGCGGGCGGCGCGGGCCACGGCCTCCACCTCGGCCGGCGTGGCGTCGGGCCGGCCGTAGGCGATGTTGTAGGCGATGGTGTCGTTGAACAGCACGGTGTCCTGCGGGACGATGCCGATGGCCTTGCGCAGGCTGTCCTGCGTGACCTGGCGGATGTCCTGCCCGTCGATGGTGATGCGCCCGCCCTGCACGTCGTAGAAGCGGTAGAGCAGCCGGGCCAGCGTGCTCTTGCCGGCGCCGCTGGCGCCCACCACGGCCACCGTCTGGCCGGCCGGGATGTCGAAGGACAGGCCCTTGAGGATGGGGCGCGCCGGGTCGTAGGCGAAGTCCACCGCCTCGAAGCGCACCGCGGCGCCCTGCAGCTGCAGCGGCCGGGCCTCGGGGGCGTCGGCCACCTCGCGTTCGCGGCCCATCAGCGTGAACATCTTGTCCAGGTCGGTCAGGCTCTGCTTGACCTCGCGGTAGAGCACGCCCAGGAAGTTCAGCGGGATGTAGAGCTGGATCAGCAGGGTGTTGATCAGCACCAGGTCGCCCAGCGTGAGGTGGCCGGCCACCACGCCGGCCGTGGCCCGCCACAGCATGGCCAGCAGCGACAGCGCGATGATGGCCTGCTGGCCCACGTTGAGCACGGAGAGCGTGGTCTGCGAGGTGATCTGGGCGCGGCGGTAGGCGTCCAGGCCCTCGTCGTAGCGGCGGGCCTCGAAGTCCTCGTTGTTGAAGTACTTGACCGTCTCGTAGTTCAGCAGTGCGTCCACGGCCCGCTGGTGGGCCTTGGAGTCCAGCTCGTTCATCTTGCGGCGGAACTGGGTGCGCCACTCGGTCAGGCTGATGGTGAAGATGCCGTAGCCCACCAGCGCGCCCAGGGTGATCCACACAAAGCCCATGTCGAACTTGCCGCCCAGCAGCGCCAGCGCCAGGCCCAGCTCCACCAGCGTGGGCAGGATGGTGTAGAGCGAGTAGGAGATGAGCGACTGCAGGGCCCGGGTGCCGCGCTCGATGTCGCGCGTCATGCCGCCGGTCTGGCGTTCCAGATGGAAGCGCAGCGACAGCGCATGCATGTGGCGGAAGACCTGCAGCGCGATCTCGCGCGAGGCGCCGTGCGTGGCCTTGGCGAAGACGAGTTCACGCAGCTCGGTGAACAGCGAGGCCGACAGACGCAGCGCCGCATAGCCCAGCAGCAGCCCGGCCGGCACCACCAGCAGGGCGCGCGGGTCGCTGGCGGGCAGGTTCATCGCGTCCACCAGGTGCTTGAGCAGCAGCGGCACCCCCAGGTTGGCCACCTTGGCCGCCACCAGGCACAGCAGCGCCAGCACCACCCGCGTGCGGTACTGCCAGAAGTACGGCGCCAGCTGCCGCAGGATGGCCCAATCCCCATGCTGCCGGGGCGTGGCCGCCGATTCGGTCACAGGCGAACTTCGACGCATCGTGGAACAATCACATTCTTTGATTCAGAACAATACACAGGAACCCTGAAATGAACATTCCCGTGAATCCGGCCAGTGTGCCCGAGGACCTGCGCACCCAGCTGCCCACCGACCGGGAACTGGTGCTGCGCGTGATGCCGATGCCGGCGGACTCGAACAGCAATGGCGATATTTTCGGTGGTTGGATCATGGCCCAGGTGGACCTGGCCGGATCGGTGCTGCCGGCGCGCTTGGCCAAGGGCCGCGTGGCCACCGTGGCGGTCAACGAATTCATCTTCAAGCAGCCGGTGTCCATCGGCGACCTGCTGAGCTTTTATGCGACCATCACCCACGTGGGCCGCACCTCGATGACGGTGAAGGTCGAGGTGTACGCAGAGCGTGCGCCGGAAGACCTGCAGGTGGTGAAGGTGACCGAAGCCAACCTCACCTACGTCGCCATCGACCGTGAAGGCAAGGCGCGCCCCATCCCCCGGCCGCTGCCCGCGGCCTATGCCCATTTTGGTTGACCGGACGGCTGGTCCCGTTCGCGCCCTCTGATGTTCAAGACGCTGCGTGTCCCCGAGAAGGCCTTCGGCCTGCTGATGTGGATCGTCTCCCTGCTGTTCGCCGGCTTCCTGATGGGGCTGGGCGGGCAGCTGATCGGGGACCTGCCCAAGGTGGAGGACACGCTGACGCTGGAGCAGTTCGCCGATGCGAACGCCCTGCAATCGGAGCGCACGCAGCTGCGCGACCTGGGTGAGCAGGCCCGCACGCTGGAGGACCAGACCGAGCAGGCCCGGCTCAAGCTGAACGCGGCCAGCCAGGCCTACCAGGCCGCGCGCAGCGCCCAGGCCAACTGGCTGGCCAGCCGCCAGGCCACGGGCGACGCCAGCACCAACGCCGAGCTGCAGCGGCGCACCCGCGAGCTCGACCAGCTCAAGCAGGCCGAGCGCGAGGCCCAACTGGCCCAGGAGAAGCTGGACCAGGACCGCCTGGACGTGAGCCAGGCCCAGGCCGGCCACCAGCGCCGGCTGGACACGCTGCTGAGCCAGGCCCAGGGCGTCTATGAGCGCGCCCGGTTCCTGCAGGAGCTGCGGGTCTTCGGCCTGCGCCTGGCGCTGACCCTGCCGCTGCTGCTGGTGGCCGGCTGGATGGTGGCCCGCAAGCGCAAGAGCGACCACTGGCCCCTGCTGCGCGGTTTCGTGCTGTTCGCGGCCTATGCCTTCTTCTTCGAGCTGGTGCCCTACCTGCCCAGCTACGGCGGCTATGTGCGCTACGGCGTGGGCATCGTGCTGACCGGGCTGGGCGGGCACTACGCCATCCGGGCGATGCGGCGCTACCTGGCCCGCCGGGCGGCGGTGGAGCAGCAGAGCGAAGCGCAGCGCCGCCAATCCCTGACGAACGACGAGGCGCTCAAAAAGATGGCGGCCAATGTCTGCCCGGGTTGCGAGCGCGCCATCCTGACCACCGGCGAGGTGAAGCCCGACTTCTGCGTGCACTGCGGCCTCAAGCTCTTCGACCGCTGCGGCGGCTGCGGCACCCGCAAGAACGTGTTCTTCCGCTACTGCCCCAGCTGCGGCGTGCCGGCCGAGGAATCCGAGGCCGCTCAGCCCGCTTCAGCCGGCTGAAAGGCGGCCGCGCCTTCCAGCAGCATCTGCCGGGTCAGGGCCTCCACCCAGGCCTGGTAGCCCAGCAGCCCGGGGTGGAAGCCGTCGCGGGCCATCCAGCCCGCGGCCTCGCCCGGCATGGGCGGCAGGGCCACATGGCCGCGGTCGGCCCGGCCCGCCAGGTGGCGCTGCAGCGCCTGGTCCAGCCGGCGCGCATCGCGCCCCAGCACCCAGCGCAGCGGCTGCGGCAGCACCGGAAAGCGCTCCATCGGCGGCACGGCCGAGTGCCAGGTGTGGCGCACGCCGGCCCGCGCCTGGGCCACGCCGTGCAGGGCGTCCAGCGTGGCCAGCCAGTGGCGCACGGGCGTCTGCCCCACCGTGTCATTGACGCCCAGCGAGGTGACCATCACATCGGCCGGGTGCAGCCGCGCCTGCTCCAGCGCCTTGAGCGCATCGGCCGCCCGGTGGCCGGTGCTGGCCACCAGCTGCCAGGCCACCCGGCCATCCAGGGCCAGGGCCAGGCGCTCGGCCAGGGGAATGGCCAGGGCCTGGGCCTGGTGGTCCACGCCCACGCCGGCCGCGGCGGAATCGCCCACCACCAGCAGGCGCAGGCGCAGCGCGCCCTCGCCCACCACGCCCTCGCGCGGGCCGGCGGCCTCGGGCAGGCGCAGCGCGTGGCGGCGCACCTGCCGGCCCTGGCGCAGCAGCACCGGGCCCAGCAGCAGCTTCAGCGGTCCGGGCATGGGCGACGGCCGCCTTACTGGAACTTCGTGAAGTCGGGCTTGCGCTTCTCGAAGAAGGCTTGGAAGGCCTCGCGGGCCTCGGGGCTGCGCAGGCGCTGGCCGAACAGCTCGGCTTCGGTGGCGATGACCTGCTGCAGCAGCTCGCGCTGCGGCGCCTTCATCAGGCGCTTGGATTCACGCACGGCCGAGGGCGCCAGGTGGTTGAAGCGCTCGGCCACACGGCGGGCGTGGGGCAGCACCTCGGCCGCCGGCAGCACCGCGTTGGCGATACCGCAGTCCACCGCGTCGGCGCCGGTGAAGGGGTCGCCCAGCAACAGCTTCTCGGCGGCCTTCACATGGCCCATCAGGCGCGGGATCAACAGGCTGGAGCCGTACTCGGGCACCAGGCCCAGGCCGACGAAGGGCATGGCCAGGCGGGCCTCGTCGCTGACGAAGACGAAGTCGCAGTGCAACAGCATCGTGGTGCCGATGCCCACGGCCGCGCCGGTGACGGCGGCCACCACCGGCTTCTCGCAGGCTTCCAGCGCGCGCATGAAGCGGAAGACGGACGAATCCGGCCCGGCGGGCGGGCGCTGCATGAAGTCCTCCAGGTCGTTGCCGGAGGTGAAGACGCCGGGCTGGCCGGTGATCAGCAGGGCCCGCACGGCCGGGTCGCTGCCGGCGGCCTCGATGGCGTCGGTCATGGCGTCGTACATCGCCATGGTCAGCGCGTTCTTCTTCTCGGGGCGGGCGATCTCGATGGTCGCCACGCCATCCACGACGCCGGTTCGGATGGTCATGCGGGTCTCCTGCTTCTGACTTGAAATGAAAACGGGCGGCATCGTAGCCGCCCGCGTGCGTGACCGTCGATCAGACGGCTTCGAAGATGCCGGCCGCGCCTTGGCCGGTACCGATGCACATGGTCACCATGCCGTACTTCAGCTTGTGGCGACGCAGGGCATGGATGGTGGTCGCGGCGCGGATCGCGCCGGTGGCGCCCAGCGGGTGGCCCAGGGCGATCGCGCCGCCCATGGGGTTCACCACATCCGGGTTCAGACCCAGGTCGCGGATGACCGCGAGGGACTGGGCCGCGAAGGCTTCGTTCAGTTCGATCCAGCCCATGTCGTCGAGCTTCAGGCCGCCGGCCTTCAGCGCGGCCGGGATGGCCTCGATCGGGCCGATGCCCATGATTTCCGGCGGCACGCCGCGCGAGGCAAAGCTCACGAAGCGGGCCAGCGGCTTCAGGTCGAACTGCTTGACGGCCTTTTCGGAGGCCAGGATCAGCGCGCCGGCGCCGTCGCTGGTCTGCGAGCTGTTGCCGGCGGTGACGCTGCCCTTGGCGGCGAACACCGGGCGCAGCTTGCCCAGGCCTTCCAGGCTGGTGTCGGGGCGCGGGCCCTCGTCCAGGCTGACGGTGCGGGTGCTGTAGCGGATCTCGCCGGTGGCCAGATCGGGCACGCGCTGGATGATGTCCACCGGGCAGATCTCGTCGGCGAACTCGCCGGCCTGCTGGGCCTTGATGGCGCGCTGGTGCGAGGCCAGGGCGAAGGCGTCCTGGTCTTCGCGGCTGACCTTCCAGCGCTCGGCCACCTTCTCGGCGGTCAGGCCCATGCCGTAGGCAATGCCCACGTTCTCGTCCCGGGTGAAGATCTCGGGGTTGAAGGCCGGCTTGTTGCCGCCCATGGGCACCATGCTCATGGACTCGGCACCGCCGGCGATCATCACATCGGCCTCGCCCACGCGGATGCGGTCGGCCGCCATCTGGATGGCGGTGACGCCCGAGGCGCAGAAACGGTTGATGGTGACACCGCCGACGCTGTGCGGCAGGCCCGCCAGGGCCACCGCGATGCGGGCGAAGTTCATGCCCTGCTCACCTTCGGGGAAGGAGCAGCCGATCACGGCATCCTCGATCGCCTTGGGGTCCAGCGTGGGCACCTGGGCCAGCGCGGCCTGGATGGCGCGCACCAGCAGGTCGTCCGAGCGGGTGTTCTTGAAGTAGCCCCGGCCGGACTTGCCGATCGGGGTGCGGGTGGCCGCCACGATGTAGGCGTCTTGCACTTGCTTGCTCATGTCGATTCCTTGTCAGCGTGGGACGGCCATCAGTTGCGCACCGGCTTGCCGGTCTGCAGCATGCCCATGATCCGTTCCTGGGTCTTGGGGTGCTCAAGCAGGCCGCAGAAGTGCTTGCGCTCCAGCGCCATCAGGTATTCCTCGGTCACCGGGGTGCCGGCGTCCACGTCACCGCCGCACAGCACTTCGGCGATCAGGCTGGCGATGTGGAAGTCGTGCTGGCTGATGAAGCCGCCGTCGCGCATGCCCACCAGGGTGGCCTTGATGGTGGCCAGCACGGTGCGGCCGGCCGCGGCGAAGGGCTTGGCCACCGGCGGACGGTAGCCCGCGGCCGCCAGGGCCTTGGCCTGGCTGATGGCGACGAACAGCAGCTCGTCCTTGTTGGGCACGACGATGTCGCTGTCCAGCAGGTAGCCCAGCTTGCGCGATTCCAGCGCGCTGGTGCCCACCTTGGCCATGGCCGCGGCCTGGAAGCCTTCCTTCAGGAAGTTCAGCACGGGGCTGTCCGGCGCCGCGGCAGCGGCCTCGGCCGCACGGCGGGCGATGTAGGTCAGGCCGCCGCCGCCCGGCAGCAGGCCCACGCCCACTTCCACCAGGCCCATGTAGCTTTCCATGGCCGCCACGCGCTGGCTGCAATGCACCGCCAGCTCGCAGCCGCCACCCAGCGCGATGCCGCGCACGGCCGCGATGGTGGGCACCTGGGCGTAGCGGAAGCGCAGCATCATGTCCTGCAGCTTCTTCTCTTCCGGCGCGATGCCCTTGGCGCCCTTGGCCATGAAGACCGGCATCAGGGCTTCCAGGTTGGCACCGGCGGAGAACACGTCGTCCGGCGACCAGACCACCAGGCCCTGGTAGCCTTCCTCGGCGATCTCGATGGCCTTGAGCAGGCCCTCGGTCACGGTCGGGCTGATCAGGTGCAGCTTGGCGGTGATGCTGGCGATGACGACTTCGCCGTCCAGCGTCCAGACGCGCACTTCGTCGTTCTTGAACAGCTCGGTGCCGCTCTTGAGCGGATCGACCGCGCCGCTGCCCAGCACGGCCTCGGGGAAGTACTGGCGCTGGTAGACCGGCAGGTTCGAGCGCGGGATGTAGCTGCCCTTGGACGCGGACCACGAACCTTCGGGCGTGTGCACGCCGTCGCGGCCGTCGAACACCCAGGCCGGCAGCGGGGCGCTGCACAGGGCCTTGCCGGCGTCGATGTCGGCCTTGACCCACTCGGCCACCTGCTTCCAGCCGGCTTCCTGCCACAGCTCGAACGGGCCCTGCTTCATGCCGAAGCCCCAGCGCATCGCGAAGTCCACCTCGCGGGCGCTCTCGGCGATCTCGGCCAGGTGCACGGCCACGTAGTGGAAGGAGTCGCGCAGGATGGCCCACAGGAACTGGGCCTGCGGGTTGCTGGATTCACGCAGCAGCTTCAGGCGCTCGGCCGCGGGCTTCTTCAGGATGCGGTCGACGATCGGGTCGGCCTTGGCGCCGCTTTCCACGTAGGTGCCGGTGGCCGGGTCCAGGCGCAGGATGGCCTTGCCTTCCTTCTTGAAGAAGCCGGCCTTGGTCTTCTGGCCCAGGGCGCCCTTCTCGATCAGCGCGGCCAGCACCTTGGGGGTGGCGTAGCTGCCGTAGAAGGGATCGTCCTTCAGGTTGTCCTGCAGGGTCTTGATGACGTGGGCCATGGTGTCCAGGCCCACCACGTCGGCGGTGCGGAAGGTGCCGGAGCTGGCGCGACCGAGCTTCTTGCCGGTCAGGTCGTCCACAACGTCATAGCTCAGGCCGAAAGCCTCGGCCTCGTGGATGGTCGCCAGCATGTTGGCGATGCCCACGCGGTTGGCCACGAAGTTCGGGGTGTCCTTGGCCCGCACCACGCCCTTGCCGACGGTGGTGGTGACGAAGGTCTCCAACTGGTCCAGGTACTTGGCCTCGGTGGTCGGGGTCGGGATCAGCTCCACCAGGTACATGTACCGCGGCGGGTTGAAGAAGTGGATGCCGCAGAAGCGCGGCTTGATGGACTCGGGCAGGGCCTCGGCCAGCTTGGTGATCGACAGGCCCGAGGTGTTGGACGCCAGGATGGCGTGCGGCGCCACGAAGGGGGCGATCTTGTGATACAGGTCCAGCTTCCAGTCCATGCGCTCGGCGATCGCCTCGATCACCAGGTCGCAGTCCTTGAGCAGGTCCAGGTGCTCTTCGTAGTTGGCCGGCGTGATGCGCGCGGCGTCCTCAGCCACGCCCAGGGGCGCCGGCTTGAGCTTCTTGAGGTTGTCGATGGCCTTGAGCGCGATGGCGCTCTTGGGGCCTTCCTTGGCGGGCAGGTCGAACAGCACGACCGGCACCTTGACGTTGACCAGATGGGCGGCGATCTGCGCGCCCATCACGCCGGCGCCGAGCACGGCGACCTTGCGGACTTGGAATCGACTCATTGCTTCTCCTTGGGCGTCTTACTCGACGCGAATCCAGGTCTGGGTGCGACCGAACAGCGGTGCACCGATGTAGCCACGCACTTCCAGCTTCTTGCCATCGTCGATGGGCTTGAGCCGGACCTTGTAGACCTTGCCGTTCTTGGGGTCCAGGATGTCACCGCCATCCCACAGGCCCTTGTCGTCGGCGTCCTGCTTGACGCCGCGCAGGATGGTCATGCCGACGATGGGCTGGCCCTTGCGCTCGTCGCTGCACTTCTCGCACACCTCGGCGGCCTTGGCCGGATCGGTGATCTTCTCCACCTTGGCGGTGTAGACCCCACCGCTTTCCACGATGCGGACCAGGGACTTCTCCTTGCCGCTTTCGTCGTCGATCGTGCGCCACAGCCCGGCCGGGTTGGCCTGGGCCCAGACGGAACCGGTGACGGCCAGCAGCAGGCCGGCGAGGATGCCTCGGGTCATGTTCATCGTGCGTGTCTCCTGGTGTGTGATGGGATGGAGCCGGGGATCAGAACAGCGCTTCGTCCATGGCCGTCAGCGGGGCCAGGCCCGCACGGCAGGTGCGGATCAGGCTGGCCGTCTCGGGCAGCAGCTTGGCGAAGTAGAAACGGGCCGTGGCCAGCTTGGCGGTGTAGAACGGGTCGCCGCTGTCCTTCTTGGCCAGCGCGATCTTGGCCATGCGGGCGAACATGTAGGCGAAGGTCAGGTGGCCGACCACGCGCAGATAGTCCACGGCCGCGGCACCCACCTCGTCGGCGTTGCCCATGGCCTTCATGCCCACTTCCATCGTCAGCTTGGTGACCTTGTCGCCCAGGTCGGCCAGCGGGTTGACGAATTCCTGCATCTCTTCGTAGACGCCCTGGTCCTCGACGAACTCGGCGATCTTCTTGCCCAGCTTCTTGAGCTTCTTGCCGTTGTCGGCCAGCACCTTGCGGCCCAGCAGGTCCAGCGACTGCACGGTGTTCGTGCCTTCGTAGATCATGTTGATGCGGGCGTCGCGGACGTACTGCTCCATGCCCCACTCATGGATGAAACCGTGGCCACCGTAGACCTGCATGCAGTGCGAGGTGGCGATCCAGCCGTTGTCGGTGATGAAGGCCTTGATGATCGGGGTCAGCAGGGCGACTTCATCGGCGGCCTCGGCGCGCACCTCGGGGTCCGGGTGCTTGAGTTCCTTGTCCAGCTGGATGACGGTGTAGGTGGCCAGGGCGCGGGCGCCTTCGGCATAGGCCCGGGCGGTCAGCAGCATCTTGCGCACATCGGGGTGCACGATGATCGGGTCGGCCGCCTTCTCGGGGGCCTTGGGGCCCGACAGGGCACGCATCTGCAGGCGGTCCTTGGCGTAGGCCACGGCGTTCTGGTAGGCCACTTCGGTCAGGCCCAGCGACTGCATGCCCACGCCCAGGCGGGCGGCGTTCATCATCACGAACATGGCCTGCAGACCCTTGTTGGGCTGGCCGACCAGGGTGCCCACGGCGCCGTCCAGGATCATCTGGCAGGTGGCGTTGGCGTGGATGCCCATCTTGTGCTCCAGGCCGCCGCAGTAGATCGGGTTGCGCTCGCCCAGCGAACCGTCGGCGTTGACCTTGAACTTGGGCACCACGAAGAGCGAGATGCCCTTGGAGCCGACGGGGGCGTCGGGCAGGCGGGCCAGCACCAGGTGGACGATGTTCTCGACCATGTTGTGCTCGCCGGCCGAGATGAAGATCTTCTGGCCGGTGATCTTGTAGGTGCCGTCGGCCTGCGGTTCGGCCTTGGTGCGCAGCAGGCCCAGGTCCGTGCCGCAGTGCGGCTCGGTCAGGCACATGGTGCCGGTCCACTCGCCGCTGACCAGCTTGGGCAGGTAGGTCTTCTTCTGCTCGTCGGTGCCGTGCGCGTGCAGGGCCTCGTAGGCACCGTGGCTCAGGCCGGGGTACATCGTCCAGGCCTGGTTGGCGCTGTTGAGCATCTCGTAGAAGCTCTGGTTGATGGTGTGCGGCAGGCCCTGGCCACCGAACTCGGGGTCGCAGGACAGCGCCGGCCAGCCGCCTTCGACGTACTGGGCGTAGGCTTCCTTGAAGCCCTTGGGCGGGGTCACCTCGTGGGTGGTCTTGTCCAGCGCGCAGCCTTCGGCGTCGCCGGTGATGTTCAGCGGGAACACGACCTGCGAAGCGAACTTGCCGCCCTCTTCCAGCACGGCGTTGATCGTGTCGGCATCCACCTCGGCGAACTCGGGGATGTCCTTGAACTCGCTGACGACATCGAACAGCTCGTGCAGCACGAACTGCATGTCACGCAGGGGCGGGTTGTACTGGGGCATGGAATTCTCCTGAAGGACCGGGGCGGGAAAAACGGGTGGAAGGGAACTCAGCGGCGCTTGCGCGCGGCCGGAGCAACAGGGGCGGCCGCAGCGGCCTCGCCGGCCGCCGCACGGGGCGAGGCAGGCAGGGCGTAATCGGCCAGGATGCGGTCGAAGCCCTTGCGGGCACGGTCGACCGCGTTGGGCAGACGCAGGAAGCGGGCGTCGTGGTGCAGGGCCAGGATCAGGCCGTGCATCTCGAACAGGATCTGGGCGGCGTCGACGTCGGGGCGCAGCTGGCCGGCATCGGCCGCCAGGCGGATGGCGCGCGCCAACGCGTTGTGCCAGGCCAGCACCATGGCCGCCAGCGCATCGCGCACCGGGCCGGGCCGGTCATCGAACTCCACCGCACCGCTGATGTAGATGCAGCCGGAGTCCAGTTCCTTGGACACGCGGCGCACCCAGTTCTCGAACAGGGCGCGCAGGCGCGGCAGGCCGCGCGGCTCGCGCAGCGCCGGAAAGAACACCTCTTCCTCGAACTTCGTGTGATATTCGCGGATGACGGAAATCTGCAGTTCCTCGCGGGAGCCGAAGTGGGCGAACACGCCCGACTTGCTCATGCCGGTCACCTCGGCCAGCGCCCCGATGGACAGGCCCTCCAGCCCCATGTGCGAGGCCAGGCCCAGCGCCGCGTCCAGGATGGTGGCGCGGGTCTGCTGCCCCTTGTAGAGGGTGCGGTTGCCGGTGCTGCGGCGGGGAGTGGTGTCGGTCGTCACGGGACTGATTATGAAACGAACGGTCGTGCTATTTTGCAGATTTTTTGGGAAAGCGCATCGGGATTACCCGGGGGTCCCCTGAGAGAGACCCACCGCCCCACCCGGACGTTCCCAGGCTGTCACAGCGGGTTTGCACCCATTTGACAGAGGCACCACAGTCGCGCTTGAGAATGTCACGGCCGACGCGCTATGCTCAGGCGCTGAAGGAGTCGGCCACATCATGGATGTGTTGCAGCTGGACGTGTCGGGGCGCCCCCAGGCGTGGGTGACGGTCAAGGAAGCCGCCATCCTCTACGCCAGTGACGCCATTGCCTGGACCCTGGGCGAGGCCTGCCATGTGATGCGCGGCGGTGTGCAGCGCGCCACCGGCCTGCAGTCGCGCATCGAGGTCCACTCGATCATCGCGGTGCGCGGGGCGGTGCCGTCGCGGGCCTGGCGCAACAGCCCGGCCCTGACCAACCCCAAGCTCTTCGCCCGGGACCGCTTCGTCTGCGCCTACTGTGGCGCCCGCTTCGCGGCGGACGACCTCACCCGAGAGCACATCATCCCGGTGTCGCGCGGTGGCGCCGACAGCTGGATGAACTGCATCACCGCCTGCCGTGGCTGCAATGGCCGCAAGGGCAACCGCCTGCCCGAGGAAGTGCACATGAGCCTGCTCTACCTGCCCTACGTGCCCAGCCTGCACGAGGACATGATCCTGCGCGGGCGCCGCATCCTGGCCGACCAGATGGAGTTCCTGCTGGCCAGCGTGCCGCGCAACAGCCGCCTGCACGACTGAGCGGGGGCCCGCCGCAGGCGCGGGAATGAACTTCCCGTCTTGCAACAACTCTTTACCAACAGACCCGCGGTGGACGGCCCCCGGCTCGTGCACCATGAAGCCTGTCAACGGGGGACGCCGTCCCGCCGTTGGCCCATTCGAACTATCCAACCGAGTCCTGACGATGAAACGCCTCGCCCTCGCCCTCATGGTTGCCGCCAGCCTGGCCGCCTGCACCACCACCAGCCCCGATGTCATCCAGCGCGGTGATGCGCAGCGCCTGTCCACCGTGCAGGACGGCACCGTCATCAGCATCCGTCCGGTGACGGTGGACGGCACCCAGAGCGGCGTGGGCGGTGTGTCCGGCGCGGTGGTGGGTGGCGTGGCCGGCTCCAACATCGGCGGCCCGCGCTCTTCGGCCATCGGCGGCGTGATCGGTGCCGTGGCCGGCGCGGTGGTGGGCAATGCCATCGAGCGCGGCGTCACCAAGGAAGACGCCTACGAGATCATCGTGCAGCTGCGCAATGGCGACCGCCGCGCCATCGTCCAGGCCAAGGGCTCCGAGACCCTGAACCCGGGCGACCCGGTGATCATCGTGACCTCGGGTGGCAAGGCCCGCGTCACCAAGGCACCGGCAGTCCAGCCCTGAACCACCGTCCCGCCGGATGCGGCGGGATCAGGACCAGCGCAAGCGGCGCTCGGTCCAGCGGGCCCGCCACAGGGCCAGGCACTCTCTCAGCCCGGCCAGCAGGGCGATGGCCACCACCAGCCCGTGCCACAGGCGGAGCCGGAAGGACGTTGACTGTGGCATGAGGGCACCCTGACGATGACAGCGATCCTGTCACCGTAGGCCGCTTGCGTGACACGCCCGTGACACAGGGGCAGGCTAGTCTGCGCTGAACAGACAACACGAGGATCTCCCGCCCGCGGAGATGCCCGCCACCGTGCCGCTGCCCCTGTCCTGCCTGCGCGAACTGCAGACCCTGGCCACCCAGGCCGGCCCGGCCGCCACCCTGCACACCCTGGGCGCGGTCCAGGCCCACGGACACACGCTGCCGCTGTGGGCGCTGAGCCTGGGCAACCCCGACCCCGCCCTGCCGGCGGTGGCCTATGTGGGCGGCGTGCACGGGCTGGAGCGCATCGGCACCGAGGTGGTCCTGTCCTACCTGCGCAACCTGGTGGCCCGCCTGCCCTGGGATGCCACGCTGCAGCACCTGCTGCAGGGCCTGCGCCTGCTCTTCGTGCCGGTGGTCAACCCCGGCGGCCTGCTGCGCGGCACCCGCGCCAACCCGAGCGGCGTGGACCTGATGCGCAACGCGCCGGTCGAGGCCCACCCGCCGGCCCCTTTTCTGCTGGCAGGGCATCACCTGGGCCCGGCCCTGCCCTGGTACCGCGGCCGCGCCGGCGAGCCGATGGAAGCCGAAAGCCAGGCCCTGTGCGACGTCATCCGCTGCGAGCTGTTCGGCCGCCCGCTGGCCATCGCGGTGGACTGCCACTCGGGCTTCGGCCTGCGCGACCGGCTGTGGTTCCCCTATGCCCACACCGCCCTGCCCATCGACCACCTGCCCGAGCTGCATGCGCTGGTGCAGCTGTTCGACCAGAGCCTGCGCCACCACCCCTACGTGATCGAGCCGCAGAGCCGCCAGTACCGCACCCACGGCGATCTGTGGGACCACCTGACGCTGCAGGTGCGCCGCGAGCACCCCGAACAGGTCTTCCTGGCGCTGACGCTGGAGATGGGCTCCTGGCTCTGGGTCAAGAAGAACCCGCGCCAGTTCTTCAGCCGCCAGGGCATGTTCAACCCGCTGATCGCCCACCGCCAGCAGCGGGTGCTGCGCCGCCACCACCCGCTGCTGGACTTCCTGGCCCGCGCCGCGCTGGGCGCCCCCCACTGGCTGCCCGACGGGCCCGCGCGGGACGCCCACGCCGCCCAGGCCCTGGACCGCTGGTACCGCCTGCCCATCCCATGAGCCCCGTGCCGCCGCCCCCCCTTCCCACCACCTGGGTGCTGCTGCGCGGCCTGACCCGCGGCGCCGGCCACTGGGGCGACTTCCCCGCCCGCTGGCAGGCGGCTTGGCCCGGCCGCCGGGTGCTGGTGCCCGACTGGCCGGGCAACGGCGCGCGCTGGGCCGAGCGCAGCCCGGCCACGGTGGGTGGGCTGACCGAGGCGCTGCGGCGGGACCTGCGGGCCCAGGGCGTGGCCCTGGGCAGCGAGCCGGTGGGCGTGCTGGCCCTGTCGTTGGGGGCCATGGTCAGCTGCGACTGGGCCCAGCGTCATCCACGGGAGCTGGCGGCGGCCGTGCTGGTCAACACCAGCCTGCGGGGCCACAGCCCCTTCTGGCAGCGTCTGCGGCCCGCCCGCTATGCCGGTCTGCTGCGACGCAGCATCCAACCCACCCCGGCCGAGGACTGGGAGCGGCATCTGCTGGCCATCACCGCGCCGCTGCATGCCCGCAGCCCCGGGGCCGCCGCCACCCTGATCGACTGGGTGCGCCTGCGCCAGCACCAGCCGGTGAGCCGGGCCAACGCGCTGCGCCAGCTGGCCGCGGCCCTGCGCTACCGCCCGCCCGTCACGCCGCCGCCCGTGCCCCTGCTGCTGCTGTCGGGCGCGGGCGACCGCCTGGTCCACCCCGCCTGCAGCATGGCCCTGGCCCGCGCCTGGGGCTGCCCGCTGCGCACCCACCCCGAGGCCGGCCACGACCTGCCGCTGGACGCCCCGGACTGGCTGATCGAACAGGTCCGGCACTGGCTGCAGGCTGAAGCCCCCACCGACCAGTGACTTTCCAGTTCCAGGACAGGAACGGACAGCCGCTGACCATGCCCCACGCGGGAGCCCCGGACCCAACGGCCGGAAATCCCCTTCGGAAATGACCTGTCTCAAGTGGTAAGGGCCGCCGAGCCCTCCGGAGTTTCCCGCAGGGTTCCGGTTTCAGGCACGCGACTTGAGTTCCATCCGGTTCCAAAGCCCCCCTGGTGGCGGGGCGACAACGAGGAGCCAACCTGATGGAAACGTTTTACGAGGTCATGCGGCGGCAGGGCATTTCACGCCGCAGCTTCCTCAAGTACTGCTCACTGACCGCCACCTCCCTGGGGCTGGGCCCGGCCTTCGTGCCGCAGATCGCCCACGCCATGGAGACCAAGCCGCGCACCCCGGTGCTGTGGCTGCATGGCCTGGAATGCACCTGCTGCTCCGAGAGCTTCATCCGCTCGGCCCACCCGCTGGCCAAGGACGTGGTGCTCTCGATGATCTCGCTGGACTACGACGACACGCTGATGGCTGCCGCCGGCCACCAGGCCGAGGCCATCCTCGACGAGATCATGACCAAGTACAAGGGCAACTACATCCTGGCCGTCGAGGGCAACCCGCCCCTGAACGAGGACGGGATGTTCTGCATCCAGTCGGGCAAGCCCTTCATCGAGAAGCTGCAGCGCGTGGCCAAGGACAGCAAGGCCATCATCGCCTGGGGCTCCTGCGCCAGCTGGGGCTGCGTGCAGGCCGCCAAGCCCAACCCCACGCAGGCCACGCCCATCCACAAGGTCATCACCGACAAGCCCATCATCAAGGTGCCCGGCTGCCCGCCGATCGCCGAGGTGATGACCGGCGTGATCACCTACATGCTCACCTTCGACAAGATCCCCGAGCTGGACCGCCAGGGCCGCCCGAAGATGTTCTACAGCCAGCGCATCCACGACAAGTGCTACCGCCGGCCGCACTTCGACGCCGGCCAGTTCGTCGAGGCCTTCGACGATGAGAGCGCGCGCAAGGGCTACTGCCTCTACAAGGTCGGCTGCAAGGGCCCGACCACCTACAACGCCTGCTCCACGGTGATGTGGAACGAGGGCACGAGCTTCCCGATCAAGGCCGGCCACGGCTGCATCGGCTGCTCGGAAGACGGCTTCTGGGACAAGGGCTCGTTCTACGACCGCCTGACCACCATCCACCAGTTCGGCATCGAAGGCAACGCCGACAAGATCGGTGGCACCGCCGCCGGCGTGGTGGGTGCCGCGGTGGCGGCGCATGCCGCCGTCTCGGCCGTCAAGCGCCTGAGCACGAAGCACGACCAGACCACCGACGCCTGAGCGCCGCCACCCCACACCGAAGAATCACCGAGGAATTTCCATGGGCGTCATCGAAACCCAGGGCTTCAAGCTCGACAACACCGGCCGCCGCATCGTGGTGGATCCGGTCACCCGCATCGAAGGCCACATGCGCTGCGAGGTGAACGTCGACAAGGACAACATCATCCGCAACGCTGTCTCCACCGGGACGATGTGGCGTGGCCTGGAGGTCATCCTCAAGGGCCGCGACCCGCGCGATGCATGGGCCTTCGTCGAACGCATCTGCGGCGTCTGCACCGGCTGCCACGCCCTGACCAGCGTGCGCGCCGTGGAGGACGCGCTGGGCATCAAGATCCCGCTGAACGCGCACCTCATCCGCGAGATGATGGCCAAGACGCTGCAGGTGCATGACCACGCGGTGCACTTCTACCACCTGCATGCGCTGGACTGGGTGGACGTGGTCTCGGCCCTGAACGCCGACCCGAAGAAGACCAGCGAGCTGCAGCAGCTGGTCTCGCCTTCGCACCCGCTGTCCTCGCCGGGCTACTTCCGCGACGTGCAGAACCGCCTGAAGAAGTTCGTGGACGCCGGCCAGCTCGGCCCCTTCATGAACGGCTACTGGGGCTCCAAGGCCTATGTGCTGCCGGCCGAGGCCAACCTGATGGCCGTCACCCACTACCTGGAGGCGCTGGACCTGCAGAAGGAATGGGTAAAGGTGCACACCATCTTCGGTGGCAAGAACCCGCACCCGAACTACCTGGTCGGCGGCGTGCCCTGCGCCATCAACCTGGACGGCATCGGCGCGGCCGGCGCGCCCATCAACATGGAGCGCCTGAACTTCGTTGAAGCTCGCATCAAAGAGATGATCGAGTTCAACCAGAACGTCTACCTGCCCGACGTGCTGGCCATCGGCACGCTCTACAAGCAGGCGGGCTGGCTGTACGGCGGCGGCCTGTCGGCCACCAACGTGGCCGACTACGGCACCTACGAGAAGGTGCCCTACGACCACAGCACCCAGCAGCTGCCCGGCGGCGTCATCCTGAACGGCAACTGGGACGAGATCCTGCCGATCGACCCGCGCGACCCCGAGCAGGTGCAGGAGTTCGTGACCCACAGCTGGTACCAGTACGCCGACGAGACCAAGGGCCTGCACCCCTGGGATGGCGTGACCGAGCCCAGCTTCAAGCTGGGCGCCAACACCAAGGGCACGAAGACCGCGATCGAGAACCTCGACGAGTCGGCCAAGTACTCCTGGATCAAGTCGCCGCGCTGGCGCGGCCACGCCATGGAAGTGGGCCCGCTGTCGCGCTACATCCTGGCCTACGCCCACGCCAGCAAGGGCAACAAGTACTGCCAGCGCCCCAAGGAGCAGCTGGAGTACTCGGCCCAGATGATCAACAGCGCGATCCCCAAGGCCCTGGGCCTGCCGGAGACGCAATACACCCTCAAGCAGCTGCTGCCCACCACCATCGGCCGCACCCTGGCCCGCTGCCTGGAAAGTCAGTACGCCGGCGAGATGATGTACGACGACTTCAAGCAGCTGGTGGCCAACATCAAGGCCGGCGACACCGCCACCGCCAACGTCGAGAAGTGGGACCCATCCACCTGGCCCAAGGAGGCCAAGGGTGTGGGCACCGTGGCCGCGCCGCGCGGCATGCTGGGCCACTGGATCAAGATCAAGGACGGCAAGATCGAGAACTACCAGTGCGTGGTGCCCACCACCTGGAACGGCTCGCCGCGCGATGCCAAGGGCCAGATCGGCGCCTTCGAAGCCTCGCTGCTGAACACGCCCATGGTCAACCCGGAGCAGCCCGTCGAGATCCTGCGCACCCTGCACAGCTTCGACCCCTGCCTGGCCTGCTCCACCCACGTGATGAGCGAGGACGGCTCCGAGATGTGCACCGTCAAGGTCCGCTGATCAGACAAGGAATTTCCCCCATGAAACGCATCCTGACCGCCACCACCCTGCTGGGCACCGCGACGCTGGCCCTGGCCCACCCGGGCCATGGCGCCGAGACCCTGGCCGACGGCCTGGCCCATCCCTTCGGGCCGGACCACCTGCTGGCCATGGTCGCCGTGGGCCTGTGGTCCGCCGCGGCCCTGCCCGGCGCCCGCCGCTGGCTGGGCCCCTTGACCTTCCTGGCCGCCATGAGCGTCGGCGCCCTGCTGGGCGTGGCCGGCGTGGTGCTGCCCGGCGTGGAAGCCGGCATCGCGCTGAGCGTGGTGATGTTCGGCGCCATGCTGGTGCTGGGCACCCGGCTGAGCAGCCGTGCCGGCCTGGGCCTGATCGCCTGCGCCGCCCTGCTGCACGGCCTGGCCCACGGGGCCGAGCTGCCGGCCGGTGCCAGCTTCGCGGCCTACGCCGCCGGCTTCCTGGCCACCACCAGCGCCCTGCATCTGGCCGGCCTGGGCCTGGGTCAGGCCCTGCGCCAGGCCAAGGCCGTGGTCTGGCAGCTGCTGGGTGGCGGCCTGGGCCTGGCCGGCCTGCTGATGCTGGTCCGCATCTGACCACCCCGCGTCGGGTCAAGGAGACACCATGAACGCACGCTCCACTTCGGCTGCGGCCGGCGACGCGACGGGCACCGACCCGAGCGCCGTCGCCCGCGGCGCCTCGATCAAGTCGGTCTACGTCTACGAGGCCCCGGTGCGCCTGTGGCACTGGATCAACGCCACGGCCATCACCGTGCTGTGCATCACCGGCTACTTCATCGGCAGCCCGCTGCCGACCATGCCCGGCGAGGCCAGCGCCCACTTCCTGATGGGCTACATCCGCTTCGCCCACTTCACGGCCGGCTACATCCTGGCCGTGGGGCTGATCGGACGCATCTACTGGGCCATCGTCGGCAACCACCACGCCCGCGAGCTGTTCACGCTGCCGGTGCTCAGCCTGGCCTACTGGAAGGAGGTGATCACCATGCTCAAGTGGTACGCCTTCCTGATCCCCCAGCCCAGCCAGTACGTGGGGCACAACCCCATGGCCCGGATGGCGATGTTCTGCGGCTACTTCCTGTTCACGCTGTTCATGATCGCCACCGGCTTCGCCATGTACGGTGAAGGCCTGGGCATGGACTCCTGGGCGAGCCACCTGTTCGGCTGGGTCATCCCGCTGATGGGCCAGAGCCAGGACGTGCACACCTGGCACCACCTGGGCATGTGGGGCATGGTGATCTTCGTGACGCTGCATGTGTACGCCGCGATCCGCGAGGACATCATGGGCCGCCAGAGCATCATCAGCACGATGGTCTCGGGCTACCGCACCTTCAAACGCTGAACCCGGCATGACCCGGCCCGTGCGTCCCAGCAGCCCGCCCCCCGCACCGCCGGCCGGCGTGCCGCTGCGCGCACCGCAGCACCCGGGGCGCTTTCTGGAGCGCCACTACCTGGTGCCGCTGGGCCTGAGCCAGAGCGAGACCGCGCGGCGGCTGGGCATCAGCCGCCGCCGGCTGCACGAGCTGGTGCAGGGCCAGCGGGCGATGACGCCCGACACCGCGATCCGCTGCGCGCTGGCCTTCGGCCTGCCCGCAGCCACCTGGCTGGCCCTGCAGGCCGACTGGGACAGCTACCACGCCTGGAAGCAGCTGCGCCACGCCGCCCTGCCCAGCCGCGCCCCAGCCCCCGCGCTGGCGGCCTGACCCCTTCTTCCCCTTCCGAGTCCAGCGATGAACACCTCTTCCGCTCCCGACCTGCCCGACACCGCCTGTCACCCCTCCGGTGACAGTCCCGCCGACGACGCCCCCATCGTCGTGTTGGGCATCGGCAACGTGCTGTGGGCCGACGAAGGCTTCGGCGTGCGCTGCGTCGAGGCCCTGCAGCAGCACTGGGATTTCGCGCCCCATGTCGAACTGGTGGACGGCGGCACCCAGGGCCTGTATCTGATCCAGCATGTGCAGTCGGCCCGCAAGCTGCTGATCCTGGACGCGGTGGACTACGGCCTGACGCCGGGCACGCTGCACCAGGTGGAGAACGAGGAGGTGCCGCGCTTTCTGGGCGCCAAGAAGATGAGCCTGCACCAGACCGGCTTCCAGGAGGTGCTGATGCTGGCCCAGCTGACCGAGCGCTACCCCGAGCAGGTGCTGCTGATCGGCTGCCAGCCCGAGGAGCTGGAAGACTACGGCGGCAGCCTGCGACCCTGCGTGCGCCAGGCGGTGGACGATGCCGTGGCCCTGGCCGTGGACCGGCTGCGCGCCTGGGGCGCCCAGCCCCGCCCGCGCGCGCAGGCTCCCTCGGCCGAGGAAGCCGTCACCGTGCCCACCCTGTCCATCGAGGCCTACGAGGCCGGCCGCCCCGCCGCCGAAGCCGCCTGCCGCATGGGCGACGAGCGCTTCATGCCGCCCCGCGGCACGGCCGCCTGAGGCACGACACCATGTGCATCGGACTGCCCATGCAGGTGCTGGCCACCCGGCCGGGCTTTGCCACCGTCACCGGCCGGGGTGAGACCCGCGAGGTCAACACCGCCCTGGTGGGCGAGCGCAGCCCAGGCGAGTGGGTGCTGGTCTTCATCGACGGCGCGCGCGAAGTCATCAGCGCCGAGCGCGCCGCCGAGGTCGACGCCACGCTGGACCTGATCGCCCAGGCCATGGGCGACGCCGCCCTGCTGCCCAACGCCCCCTCCGACGACCCCGGCTTCGAGCTGCCCTCGGCCTGGAGCGCCGAGCAGCTGGCCGCGCTGACCGGCCAGGCGCGCTGAGTGCCGCTGAGTGCCGCCGAACGCCGCTGAACCCGCCCCCACCCAGACACACCGCGAGAGACCCCCATGAGCACCGACATCCTCGACGCCGCCGCCGATCCGGCCGAACGTTCCGCCCCCCTGGTGGCCCGCCTGGTGGAGGCCCACGGCGCCACCTGGGTCGGCCAGGCCACCCTGGCCGACTTCCTGGCCCGCCCCGGCGACCAGGTGCTGTTCTTCCACGGCGACCCGGTGCGCTTCCCCGAGGTGCTGGACGTGGCCGTGGTGCTGCCCGAGCTGCGCAAGTCCTTCGGCCAGCGCTTCGGCATCGGCGTGGCCACCCGCGCCGACGAGGACGCGCTGGCCGCCCGCTTCGCCGTGGCGCGCTGGCCCTCGCTGCTGTTCCTGCGCGACGGCCAGTACGTCGGCGTGGTGGCCGGCATGCTGGACTGGACCGACTACCTGAGCGCGGTGCAGAAGCTGCTGGACACCCCGACCAGCCGCGTGCCCGGCATCGGCATCCCCCTGGTCAGCGCCAACAGCGCCCCCGGCTGCCACTGATTCCCTTCCTGGAACCGCCATGAACCCCAGCTCCACCCGCGCGCCCTTCCCCATCCCCGTCGTGGCCGCCGGCCCCGGCAGCCAGATCGAGGAAGAACACCTCGACTACATCAGCATGCCCCAGGGCATGGCCACCTACCAGAGCCCGATCCTGCCCGAGCCGGAGGAGATGCGCGGCCGTGACGGCGCGTTGCGCGTGCTGCGCGACACCGAGGCCGCGCTGCAGGCCGCCGTCGCCGGCCAGGCCGTCGCCCCGGTCTCGCTGGCCGGCCTGAGCGAGGCCGAGCTGGCCCTGGTCAACCAGGTGCTGGGCGAGGGCGAGGTGGCCGCCCGCGTGCTGCCCGCGCCGGGCCTGGGCGAAGCCCGCATCCAGGAATCGGTGTTCGCCGGCGTCTGGCGCGTGGTGCGGACCGAGGCCCACGGCGATGAATGCACGGTGCACGACACCATCGAGGTCGGCGACGCCCCCGCCCTGCTGCGCGCCGCCGCCCGCGCCGACGCCCTGGGCAGCCGGCCCGACCTGCTCTCGGCCCCGGCTGGCGTGATGAACGCCCAGCCCATCCTGGCCGAACTGGAAGACCAGCGCCAGCGCTTCGGCCTGCATGCCGAGGCCGAGCGCGCCCAGCTGCCGGCCCACGTGGTCAACCTCAGCCTGCTGCCGCTCAGCCCCGAGGACATCGGCTTCCTGGACCATGTGCTGGGCACCGGCCGGGTGCTCATCCTCTCGCGTGGCTACGGCAACTGCCGCATCACCAACTGCCAGGTGCCGCACACCTGGCGGGTGGTGTACTACAACTCGCAGGACACGGTGATCCTCAACTCCGTCGAAGTGACCGAGCTGCCCGAGGTGGCCTGCGCCGCCGCCGAGGACCTGGCCGACTCGCTGGAGCGGCTGACCGAGGTGCTGGCCTGGGTGGCGCAAGGATGAGCGCGCCGTTCGACACCATCGGCGGGACGAGCGCCGGGCCGCTCCCCAGCCGGCCCGCCATCCCCTCGGGGGATCGCTCGGCGTCCCCGCAGAGCGAGGGGCTGACATGATGTTCGAGGGAAGCTACCTGGGCGACCGGGGCCGACTGCCGGCCCACGCCAAGCTGGAATGCAAGATCTGCTGGTGGGTCTACGACCCGGACCAGGGCGACCCGGTCTGGCAAATCCCGCCCGGCACCGCCTTCACCGACCTGCCCGCCCACTGGCGCTGCCCGCAGTGCGACGGCGACGCCGAGCAGTTCATGGTCGTGAGCGGAGAGGCGACATGAGCCTCGTGGCTGCCCGGGTCCTGGCGCTGGAGGCGGCCTTCCGGCGCATTGCCGCCACCCGCATGGCCGGGCTGCCACTGCTGCAGCCGGGCCTGGCGGTGCAGGCCGTGGGTTTCGAACCCGAGCCCGAGGACGCCGGCCTGGCCTGGGGCGTGCTGATCACCCCCTGGTTCATGAACCTGCTGCGCCTGCCTCTGATGGCCGAGAACGCGCAGCGCCTGCCCGAGCCCGGCGTGGCAGCCGACTGGACCGTGGGCGGCCACGCCGTGGGCTGCCTGGGCGCCGAGGAGACCCTGCTGGGCCCCGGCCCGCTGGCCCGCTACGCCCTGTGCTCGCTGCATTCGCCCATGCACCACTTCGCCGACCAGGTCAGTGCCCTGGCCGCCGCCCACGAGGTGCTGCAGCTGCTGCGCCCGGCCGCGGCGCAGCCCTTGTCGACTGCCGCGCCGGTCGGTGCCCCGCCCCCCTCGCGCCGCGGCTTCCTGTTCGGACGGGGCCAGTCCCCCGGCACGCCATGAGCCCCAGCTTCGACCTCGTGGGCCAGGTGCAGCTGCGCCCCGGCCCGGGCCACGCCACCCTCACCAGCACCCGCCCGGCGCTGGTGGGCCGGCTCACCCAGGGCCGCCGGCCCGAGGAACTGCCGCTGCTGCTGGGCAGCCTGTTCACGCTGTGCGGCCATGCCCACCAATTGGCCGCGCAGATGGCGGTGGACGCGGCCCTGGGTCGGGCCAGCCCGTCGCCCGCGCCCGCTGCCGCGGCGGCCCTGCGTGTGGCCACGGCGCGCGACCAGCTGGTGCGCATTGCCCACGACTGGCCGCGCCTGCTGCCGGGCAAGCCCGACGAAGCCCTGGCGCAGAGCCTGGTCCATTGCCCGCTGGGCCCCGCCCTGCGCGACCCGGTGGCCCAGCAATCGGCCCTGGCCGCCCTGCCCGTCTGGCTGGAAAAGCACTGGCTGGGCCTGCCCGCGGCCGAGTGGCTGGCCCGGCACGAGCAGGCCCCGGTCGAGTGGGCGACGCATTGGGCCCGCATCAGCAGCACACCGCTGGCCCTGCTGCTGCGCACGCAACACGGCCCGGCCGCGCGGCTGGGCACGCCGAGCCGGCCGCTGGCCTTGCCTGGCCTGGCGGCGGGCGGCTTCCACGAACTCGCCCAGCAACTCGACGCACTGCCGCCCCACGCCCTGCCCCAGTGGCAAGGTGCCGTGCCCGACACCGGCCCCTGGACCCGCCGCCAGGATGCCTCTCCCCTGCCTGCGCACAATGCCTGGATGCGTCTGCTCAGCCGCCTCACCGATCTGCTGCACCTGGCCGTCCCCGGGGGCGAGGACTGGCTGGCCCTGGGCCAGCTTTCTCCCGCCCCTGGACAGGGATTGGCCTGGGTGGAAATGGCCCGCGGCCTGCTGATCCACTGGGTCAAACTGAACAACGACCCCGCCGGTCCCCGGGTGGCGGCCTGCCGCGTGCTGGCACCCACCGACTGGAACTTCCACCCCGACGGGGTGCTGGCCCATGCGCTGAGCAGCGTCACCCACGAAGACGATGCTCGCCGGCTGGCGGTGGCCTTCGACCCCTGCGTGGCGTTCAGCGTCGACATGTCGGCCGTGCGGCCGGAGGTGCCCCATGCATGAGATGAGCTTGGCGGGCGGCATCCTGCGCGTCGTCGAACAAACCGCCGAACGCGAAGGCTTCACCCGCGTGCAGCAACTGACACTGGAGGCCGGTGCGCTGGCCGGCGTCGAAGTGCGCGCCCTGCGCTTCGCGCTGGAGGCCCTGGCCCCCGGCAGCGCGCTGGAAGGCGCCGAGATCGTGATCCAGGAACCGCCCGGCCAGGCTTGGTGCATGCGCTGCGGCACCACCGTGGCCATCCAGACCCGGGCCGACCCCTGTCCGCACTGCGGCGGATTTCAACTACAACCCACTGGCGGCACCGAGCTGCGGGTGGTGGACCTGCTGGTGCAGGACTGAGAGCAAGGAGAACACACCATGTGCGTCGTCTGCGGCTGTGCCGACACCTCCCACAAACCTGGCCATTCGCATGACCATTCGCATGACCATGGGCATGCGCACGAACACGGGCATGACCATGGGCATGCGCACGAACACGGGCATGACCATCCCCACGCCCACGCCCACGCGCAGGACCATGTCCACGTGACCGCATCCACCGGCGACCTGCACTACGGCGCCGGCAGCGCCCGGGTCTCGGTGCCCGGCATGAGCCAGGCCCGCGCCATCCAGATCGAGACCACCGTGCTGGGCGAGAACGACCGCCTGGCCGCGCAGAACCGGGCCCATTTCGAGGGCCATGGCGTGGTGGCCTACAACCTCGTCTCCAGCCCCGGCTCGGGCAAGACCACCCTGCTGTGCGCCACGCTGGAAGCGCTGAAGACCCGCGCCGCCGGCCTGCCGGTGGCGGTGATCGAAGGCGACCAGCAAACGTCGAACGACGCCGACCGCATCCGCGCCACCGGCGCCCCGGCCATCCAGGTCAACACCGGCAAGGGCTGCCACCTGGACGCCCAGATGGTGGCCGATGCCTTTGCGCGGCTGCCCCTGCATGCGCATTCCCACGACCATGCGCATGGGCATGAGCACGATCACGGCGACCATGACCACCCGCACGGCGCGGTCCTGTTCATCGAGAACGTCGGCAACCTCGTCTGCCCCGCCCTGTGGGACCTGGGCGAGCGCGCCAAGGTGGCCATCCTCTCGGTCACCGAGGGCGAGGACAAGCCCATCAAGTACCCGGACATGTTCGCCGCCGCGCGGCTGATGGTGCTGACCAAGACCGACCTGCTGCCTTACCTGGACTTCGATGTGCCCAAGTGCATCGAGTACGCCCGCCGGGTGAACCCGGGCATCGAGGTGCTGCTGGTCTCGGCCCGCAGCGGCGAAGGCCTGGACGCCTGGCTGGACTGGCTGCTGCAGCCGCTGGAGGCCCCGGCCGAAGCCGCTGCGCCCGCTGCAGATGAACTGGCCCGGCTCAAGGCCCGCGTGGCCGAGCTGGAAGCGCAGCTCGCCGCCAAGGCCTGACGCGTCCGCCGCCCGCCGCAAGCTCACCCCATGAACGCCGTGCTCGCCCCCGCCGCCGCACTGCAGCGCCTGCACCTGCGGGTGGAAGGTGCCGTGCAGGGCGTGGGCTTTCGGCCCTGGGTGGCGCAGCAGGCCCGCCGCCTGGCCCTGAGCGGCTGGGTGCGCAACGACGGCCAGGGCCTGGAGGCCGAACTGCAGGGCCCGACCGAGGCGCTGGCCGCCTTCGCCCAAGCGCTGCAGCTGAGCCCGCCGCCGCTGGCCCGGGTGCAGCGCGTGCAGCGCACGCCGCTGGTGGTGCAGCCCCATGAGGCCGGCTTCGTGATCCAGCCCAGCCGCGCCACGGCCCCCCAGGCGCTGACCACCACGCTGCCGCCCGACACCGCCCCCTGCGATGCCTGCCTGGACGAGCTGTTCAGCCCGGGCGACCGCCGCTGGCGCCACCCCTTCATCAACTGCACCCAGTGCGGCCCGCGCTTCACGCTGACCGCGCGCCTGCCCTACGACCGGCCGAACACCGCGCTGGCCCACTTCCCGATGTGCCCGGACTGCGCCACCGAGTACACCGACCCGCAGAACCGCCGCCACCACGCCCAGCCGGTGGCCTGCCCGCGCTGCGGCCCGCGCATCGCGCTGTGGGCGCCCGATGGAGCCGTGCTCGTCGCCCCCGAAGCGGGCACCGACGCCGTGCTGGCCGAGGCCGCGCAGCGCCTGCGCGCCGGCCAGGTGCTGGCCGTCAAGGGCGTGGGCGGCTACCACCTGGTGGCCGATGCCACCCAGGCCGCGCCGCTGCAGCGCCTGCGCGCGGCCAAGCAGCGCGCCAGCAAGCCTTTCGCCCTGCTGGTGGCCAACACGGCCAGCGCCCGCCGCTGGGTTGAACTGGGCGAGGACAGCGCCGCGCTGCTGGCCAGCCCCGCCCGCCCCATCGTGCTGCTGCCCTGCCAACCCGGCGTGACCGCGGCCCACCCGGCCATCGCCCCCGGCCTGGACGAGTGGGGGCTGATGCTGCCGTCCAACCCGCTGCACTGGCTGCTGCTGCACGAACTGGCCGGCCGCCCCGCCGATCCCGCCTGGCGCCACACCGAACAGCCCATGCTGCTGCTGATGACCAGCGCCAACCCCGGCGGCGAGCCGCTGGTGGTGGACGAGGCCGAGGCCGTGGCCAAGCTCGGCGGCCTGGCCGACGCGCTGCTGGTGCACGACCGCGCCATCCTGGCCCGGGCCGACGACAGCGTGCGCCGCCCGCTGGGCCGTGACGCCCAGGGCCGGCCGTTCTTCCCCTTCATCCGCCGCGCCCGGGGCCAGGTGCCCGAGCCCATCGCCTTGCCCGGCGTGCCGGCCGATGCCCCGTCCGTGCTGGCCACCGGCGGCTACCTCAAGGCCACCGTCTGCCTCACCCGCGGCAACGAGGCCTTCGTCTCGCCCCACCTGGGCGACCTGGGCAGCGCGGCCAGCCGCCAGGGCCTGGTGGAGGCCGTGACCCGGCTGCAGGACTTCCTGGGCGTGCGCCCGCAGGCCGTGGCGCACGACCTGCACCCCGACTTCTTCAGCACCGCCCACGCCCAGGCCCTGGCCGAGGCCTGGCAGGTGCCCACCGTGCCGGTGCAGCACCACCACGCCCATGCCGCCGCCGTGCTGGCCGAACACGGCCCGGCCGGCCCGGCCCTGGCCCTGGTGCTGGACGGCGTGGGCCTGGGCAGCGACGGCCAGCCCTGGGGCGGCGAGCTGCTGCGCTGCGAAAGGATCGGTGACGAGTTCACCCGCCTGGCCCACCTGCCCGCATTGCCCCTGCCCGGCGGCGACCGCGCCGCCCGCGAGCCCTGGCGCCTGGGCGCCGCCCTGCTGCACACCCTGGGCCGCGGCGGCGAGATCGCCCAACGCTTCGCGGCCGAGCCGCTGGCCGGCTCGCTGGGCACGGTGCTGGACCGCCGGCTGAACTGCCCGGCCACCGCCAGCGCCGGCCGCCTGTTCGACGCCGCCGCCGCGCTGCTGGCCGGCGTGCACCACAACGGCCACGAGGCCGAGGCCGCGATGCGGCTGGAGGCCCTGGCGCTGCGCCACCCCGGCCCGGCCACGCCCTGGGCCGAGGCCTTCACGCTGGATGCCCACGGCGTGCTGGACCTGCGCGGCCTGTGGAGCGCGCTGGCCGACCGCCGTATCGACACCCCCAACGCCCAGGCCGAGGCTGCGGCCCGCTTCCACGCCAGCCTGGCCGCCGCGCTGGTGGCCTGGGTGGCCCACCATGCCCGCGCCCAGCAGCTCGAGACCGTCGCCCTGAGCGGCGGCTGCTGGATCAACCGCCCGCTGCGCCAGACCGTGGTGCCGGCCCTGCAGGCCCGGGGCCTCACCGTGCTGGAGGCCACCCAGGCCCCCTGCGGCGATGGGGGCCTGAGCCTGGGCCAGGCCGCCGTGGCCCTGGCCACCTTGAACCGTTCCCGCTGATTTCGCTGTAAAGGACCCCCGACCATGTGCCTCGCCCTGCCCTCCCGCGTGGTGGAGCGCCTGCCCGATGACCAGGCCCTGGTGGACCTGGGCGGCGTGCGCAAGACCGTCTCCATCGCCCTGACCCCCGAGGCCCAGGTCGGGGACTATGTGATCGTCCACGTCGGCCACGCCATCGGCCTGCTGGACCCCGAAGAGGCCGAGCGCACGCTGGCCCTGTTCGCCGAACTCGAAGCCTCCCAGGCGGAAGCCTCGCAACCCACCGGAGCAGCAACATGAGCGGCATGAAGTACGTGGACGAATTCCGCGATGGCGCCCTCGCCCAGCAGATCGGCGCGCGCATCCGCGCCGAGGCGCAGCCCGGCCGCGACTACCGCTTCATGGAGTTCTGCGGCGGCCACACCCACGCCATCGCCCGCTACGGCGTGGCGGAGCTGCTGCCGCCCCATCTGCGCATGATCCACGGCCCCGGCTGCCCGGTCTGCGTGCTGCCCATCGGCCGCATCGACCAGGCCATCGGCCTGGCCCTGGAGCGTGGCGCCATCGTCTGCACCTACGGCGACACGATGCGCGTGCCCGCCAGCCCCTGGCGTGCCGGGCCGCTCCCAAACGCCAGGGACCCCCTCGGGGGGCCTGACGCGCAGCGGCAGGTTCGGGGGCTCCAGGACAGCGGCCTGTCGATGATGAAGGCCAAGGCGCGCGGCGCGGACATCCGCATGGTCTATTCGGCCGCCGACGCGCTGAAGATCGCCCGCCAGCACCCGGAGCGCGAGGTGGTGTTCTTCGCCATCGGCTTCGAGACCACCACGCCGCCCACCGCCCTGGTCGTCAAGCAGGCCGCGCAAGAAGGGCTGAAGAACTTCAGCGTGCTGTGCTGCCATGTGCTGACGCCCGGCGCCATCGCCCACATCCTGGACGCGCCCGAGGCCCAGCAATGGGGCGACGCGGTGGCGCTGGACGGCTTCGTCGGCCCGGCCCATGTGAGCATCGTGATCGGCTCGGCCCCCTACGAGGCCTTTGCCCGCGACTACCGCAAGCCGGTGGTCATCGCCGGCTTCGAGCCGCTGGACGTGATGCAGGCCATCCTGATGCTGGTGCGCCAGGTCAACGAAGGCCGCGCCGAGGTGGAGAACGAGTTCACCCGCGCCGTCAGCCGCGAAGGCAACCACGCCGCCCAGGCGGTGGTGGCCGAGGTGCTGGAGCTGCGCGAGAGCTTCGAGTGGCGCGGCCTGGGCGAGGTGGCCTACAGCGCGCTGCGCCTGAAGCCGGCCTACGCCGCCTTCGACGCCGAGAAGCGCTTCGGCCTGAACTACCGCCCGGTGGCCGACCACAAGCAGTGCGAGTGCGGCGCCATCCTGCGCGGGGTCAAGCGGCCCACCGACTGCAAGCTGTTCGGCACCGTCTGCACGCCCGACAACCCGATGGGCTCCTGCATGGTGTCCTCCGAAGGCGCCTGCGCCGCCCACTACGCCTACGGCCGCTTTCGAGACATGGCGCCCCCACGCTCCCTGCCGGTCGCTGCCCCCCGAGGGGGCTCTGGCAGCGGACCGGCAGAGCCGGATCCACGCCAGTCCCCGGAACTTGGCACCTGCGGTGCCTGCAGCGCCCCCAACCAGATCCCGACATGACGACCCGTACCGACTACATCCGCCCGCTGGACTTCAAGCAGGGCCGCGTGGACATGAACCACGGCGCTGGCGGCCGCGCCAGCCTGCAGCTGATCGAGGAACTGTTCGCCCGCGCCTTCGACAACCCGGCCCTGCGCGAGGGCAACGATGGCGCGGTGCTGGACGTGCCGCCCGGCCACCGCCTGGTGATGGCCACCGACGGCCATGTGATCTCGCCGCTGTTCTTCCCCGGCGGCGACATCGGCTGCCTGTCGGTGCACGGCACGGTCAACGACGTGGCCATGATGGGCGCCACGCCCACCGCCCTGTCGGCCAGCTTCATCCTGGAAGAAGGCTTTCCACTGGCGGACCTGAAACGCATCGTCGAATCGATGGCTGCGGCCGCCCGCGAGGCCGGTGTGCCCATCGTGACCGGCGACACCAAGGTGGTGGAACAGGGCCATGGCGACGGCGTGTTCATCAGCACCACCGGCCTGGGCCTGCTGCCCGCGGGCCGGAACATCGGCGGCGCGAACGCGCGGCCGGGCGATGTGGTGCTGGTCAGCGGCACGCTGGGCGACCATGGCGTGGCGGTGCTGTCGCAGCGCGAGTCGCTGGCCTTCGACAGCGAAGTGGTGAGCGACACCGCGGCCCTGCACACCCTGGTGGCGGCGCTGCTGGCGGCCGTGCCCGAGGGCGCGGTGCGCACGCTGCGCGACCCGACCCGCGGCGGCCTGGCCACCACGCTCAACGAGATCGCCCGCCAGTCCGGCGTGGGCATGATGCTGGACGAGGCCCTGCTGCCCATCCAGCCCCAGGTGGACGCGGCCTGCGAGCTGCTGGGCCTGGACGTGCTCTACCTGGCCAACGAGGGCAAGCTGATCGCCATCGTCGCGCCAGAGGTGGCCGACACGGCGCTGGCCACGCTGCGCGCCCATCCGCTGGGGGCGAAGGCCGCCCGCATCGGCACGGTGCAGGAAGACCCCCACCACTTCGTGCAGATGCGCACGCGCTTTGGCGGGCAGCGGGTGGTGGACTGGTTGTCGGGGGAGCCTTTGCCTCGGATTTGCTGAGTCTCTTGGGGAGGGTTGGCGTGGCGGCGGGAGGAGGCTGCTGGCCTGTTCTGCTCCATGTCCCCCGCCCCGGCTGAGCCGGGGCTCCTCCTTGACTTGCGCAGAACAGGCCAGCAGCCCCCTCCTGTCACGGTCGGTGCACGGGCCCGCGAACAGCCGCCGACGGTGACGGACGAGGGGCGCGGGTGACTGGCAGAGCGAAGTCAAGGAGGAGCCCTGGGCTGGCCCAGGGCGGGGGACATGAGCGGCGCCAGTCACCTGCGCCCCTCGTCAAGCGCCACCCCACCCCGTCCACACACCGCCACCTGCCCCGATTTGCCCCAGGTCACCCCCGCATTACCATCACGAAGCCATGAACGCCCCCGACCCCCAAGCCGCCGCGATGGACCCGCGTGATGACCTGCCGCTGGTGCTGGTGGTGGACGACGAGCTGCGTTCGCAGGAGGCCATGCGCCGCACGCTGGACGAGGACTTCCGCGTGCTCACCGCCGGCGACACCGACATCGCCCGCCAGCTGATCTCGCGCCACGAGGTGGCCGTGGTGCTGTGCGACCAGCGCATGCCCGGCCAGACCGGCATCGAGTTCCTCAAGGAAGTGCGCGAGCGCTGGCCCGAGGTGGTGCGCATCGTCATCTCCGGCTACGCCGACAGCGAGGACATCATCGCCGGCGTCAACGAGGCCGGCATCTACCAGTATGTGCTCAAGCCCTGGGTGCCAGAGCACCTGCTGCAGACCGTGCAGGGCGCGGTGGAAGCCAGCCAGCTGCACCGCGGCCTGCAGCGCCTGGAGCTGGACCTGCGCGCCGGCCCGCAGGCCCTGCGCGCGCGCCGCCAGACCCGGCTGCGCGAGGCCAAGGCCGTGTTCGACTTCGACCGCATCGTGCGGGCCGAGGGCAGCCCGCTGGACGGCGTCTGCGCCACCGCCCAGCGCCTGGCGCGCTACGACCTCTCGGTGCTGATCCTGGGCGAATCCGGCACCGGCAAGGAACTGCTGGCCCGCGCCATGCACTACGCCTCGCCGCGGCAGAACGGCCCCTTCGTGGTCGAGAACTGCGGCGCCATCCCCGACACCCTGCTGGAGAGCGAGCTCTTCGGCCACCGCCGCGGCGCCTTCACCGGCGCGGTGGAAGACCACACCGGCCTGTTCCAGCGGGCCGACGGCGGCACCGTCTTCCTCGACGAGATCGGCGAGACCTCGCCGGCCTTCCAGGTCAAGCTGCTGCGCGTGCTGCAGGAAGGCGAGATCCGCCCGGTGGGCTCGGCCCGCGCGGTGCCGGTGGATGTGCGCGTCATCGCCGCCACCCACCGCCAGCTGGAAGACGAGGTGCGCGCCGGCCGCTTCCGCGAGGACCTGTACTACCGCCTGGCCGGCGCCACCCTGCAGGTGCCGCCGCTGCGCGAGCGGCCGGGCGACATCCTGCCGGTGGCCGAATCGCTGCTGGACGCGGTGGCCCGCGAGCTGGGCCGCGAACCCGCCGAGTTCGACGACGACGCCCGCGCCGTGATGGTGGGCTACCCCTGGCCCGGCAACATCCGCGAGCTGCGCAACGAGATTTCGCGCGCCCTGGCCCTGGGCGATGGCCCGCTGCTGCGCGCCACCGACTTCTCGCGCAAGCTGCTGGGCGGCCAGACCGGCGCGGCCCATGCCCAGCGCACCTCGCAGCTGACCGGCGGCACCGGCCTGGCCCTGCCCGGCAGCGGCACGCTGCAGGAACGGCTGGACGCCATCGAGGCCATGGTGCTGCGCGAGGTGATGCTGCGCCTGCGCTGGAACAAGACCCACGCGGCCAAGGAGCTGGGCCTGTCGCGGGTGGGCCTGCGCGCCAAGCTGCAGCGCTTCGGGTTGGAAACGAAATGAGCACACCCGAGCCCCTGAACGTGCTGTGGCTGCAGTCCGGTGGCTGCGGCGGCTGCAGCATGTCGCTGCTGTGCGCCGACACGCCGGACTTTGCCGCCCTGCTGCGCGACGCCGGCCTGAACCTGCTGTGGCACCCCAGCCTCTCGCTGGAAAGCGGCCACGAACTGCTGGCCCTGCTGGACGACTGCCTGACCGGCCGCACCCGGCTGGACGTGCTGTGCGTGGAAGGCGCCATCCTGCGCGGCCCGCAGGGCACCGGGCGCTTCCACCTGCTGGCCGGCACCGGCCGGCCGATGATGCACTGGGTGCAGGACCTGGCCCAGGTGGCCCGCCACGTGGTGGCCGTGGGCGCCTGCGCCGCCTGGGGCGGGCCCACCGCCATCGGCGTGGCCAGCGGGCGCAACCCCAGCGAGGCCTGCGGCCTGCAGTACGAGGACGAGCACCCCGGCGGCCTGATGGGCCCGGGTTTTCGCGCGCCCGGCGGCCTGCCGGTGGTCAACATCGCCGGCTGCCCCACCCACCCGGGCTGGGTCATCGACACCCTGGCGGCCCTGGCCGCGCAGGAACTGCGCCCGGAAGACCTGGACAGCCTGCACCGGCCCCGCCTGTACGCCGACCAGCTGGTGCACCACGGCTGCACGCGCAACGAGTACTACGAGTACAAGGCCAGCGCCGAGAAGCCCAGCGACCTGGGCTGCATGATGGAACACCTGGGCTGCAAGGGCACCCAGGCCCACGCCGACTGCAACACCCGGCTGTGGAACGGCGAGGGCAGCTGCACCCGCGGCGGCTATGCCTGCATCAGCTGCACCGAGCCGGGCTTCCAGAGCCCCGGCCACCCCTTCCACGCCACGCCCAAGATCGCCGGCATCCCGGTGGGCCTGCCCACCGACATGCCCAAGGCCTGGTTCGTGGCGCTGGCCTCGCTGTCCAAGAGCGCCACGCCCACGCGGGTCAAGCGCAACGCCACCGCCGACCATGTCGTCGTGCCGCCGGTGGCGCGCAAGACCCACCGCTGACACGCCGCCAGGAACACCGATGAGCCGTCTGATCGTGGGCCCGTTCAACCGGGTGGAGGGGGACCTGGAGGTCCAGCTGGAACTGGACGCCGGCCGCGTGCGCGAGGCCCGCGTGGTCTCGCCGATGTACCGCGGCTTCGAGAACCTGCTGCTGGGCCGCGACCCGCTGGACGCGCTGGTCATCGTGCCGCGCATCTGCGGCATCTGCTCGGTCTCGCAGTCGATGGCCGCGGCCACCGCGCTGGCCTACGCCGCGGGCATCACGCCCACGCCCAATGGCCGCCACGCCCTGAACCTGATGCTGGCCTGCGAGAACGCGGCCGACCACCTGAGCCACTTCTACCTCTTCTTCCTGCCGGACTTCACCCGGCCGGTCTATGCCCACCGGCCCTGGCACGCCGAGGCCCTGCGCCGCTTTGCCGCCCAGGCGGGCGAGCGCGGCCGCGCGGCCCTGGCCGCCCGCCAGCGCTGGTTCACGCTGATGGGCACGCTGGGCGGCAAGTGGCCGCACACCCACAGCATCCAGCCCGGCGGCAGCAGCCGCGCCATCGAGCCGGCCGAGCGGCTGCGCCTGCTCTCGCGGGTGCGCGAACTGCGGGCCTTCCTGGAGCAGACCCTGCTGGGCGACACGCTGGAGGCCTTCCAGGCCCTGCCCGACGAGGCCGCGCTGCAGGCCTGGGCCGCGCCGCGGCTGCACGCCGATCTGCCCTTCTTCCTGCAGATCGGCGCCGACCTGGGCCTCCCGACGATGGGGCCCGGGCCGGGCCGCTGGCTCAGCCACGGCAGCTTCGTGCAGCCCGATGGCTCGCGCGTGGTGCCGCAGGGTGTGTTCCGCGAGGGTGCGCTGGGCCCGCTGAACGTGGCCGCCATCACCGAGGACGCCACCCACGCCTGGCTCAACGAAGGTGACAGCGCCCCGCGCCCGCCCGCCCAGGGCCTGACCCAGCCCGCGGCCGACAAGCCCGGCGCCTACAGCTGGAACAAGGCGCCCCGCCTGGCCGGCGAGGTGGCCGAATGCGGCGCCATCGCCCGCCAGCTGGCCGCCGGCCAGCCCCTGGTGCGCGACGCGGTGGCCCGCTGGGGCAGCACCGTGCACACCCGGGTGCTGGCTCGCGTGCTGGAGCTGACCCGGCTGGTGGTGTGGATGGAAGGCTGGCTGCAGGCCCTGCAGCCGCGCGAGCCCTGGTGCGCGCCCTGCCCACTGCCCGAGCAGGCCGAAGGGGTGGGCCTGGTGGAGGCCGCGCGCGGCGCGCTGGGCCACTGGCTGCGGGTGGAGCGCGGACGCATCGCCCAGTACCAGATCATCGCGCCCACCAGCTGGAACTTCTCACCGCGCGACGCGGCCGGCCAGCCCGGCCCGCTGGAGGCCGCGCTGGTGGACGCCCCGGTGCGGCCGGGCGAGACAACGCCGGTGGCGGTGCAGCACATCGTGCGCAGCTTCGACCCCTGCATGGTCTGCACCGTGCACTGAGGGCCCGGCCATGAGCGACCGCCTGCCGTCCCCGCACCCCGACCTGCGCACCCTGCCGCTGGAAGGCGTGGACGAATCCACCTGGGTGGACGTGATCCACAAGATGGACGAGGTCTATGCCCAGCTGCTGGCCGACGAGGCCGCGCGCGAGGAGAAGAACGCCGAGCTGGAGCGCACGCAGCAGTTCATCCTCAGCCTGCTGACGGCCATGAGCGACGTGCTGCTGGCCTGCGACCAGCAGGGGCTGATCGAGGAGACCAATGCCGCGCTGTGCGCGCTGGTGGGCCGGCCCGACGCCGTGCTGCGCGGCACCCCCGCGGCCGCGCTGATGATGGGCGGCGCGCAGGGCGAGGACGCCCGCCGCATGCGCGAGGCCCTGGCCCAGAGCCAGACCCGGCGCGACGGCGCGGTGGTGGAGGTGGCGCTGGCCGACGCGATGGGCCAGCCCGTGCCGGTGGACTTCAACTGCACACCGCGGCTGGACCACCAGGGCCGGGTGATCGGCCATGTCTGCGTGGGGCGGCCGCTGGGGGAGCTCAAGCGCGCCTACCGCGCCCTGCAGGAGGCCCACGAGGCGCTCAAACGCACCCAGGCCCAGCTGCTGCACAGCGAGAAGATGGCCTCGCTGGGCCGGCTGGTGGCCGGGGTGGCGCACGAGCTGAACAACCCGATCAGCTTCCTGCTGGGCAATGTGAGCGCGCTGCGCAAGTACGCCGACCGGCTGGAGCAGTACCTGGGCGCGGTGCACGCGGGCCCGCTGCCGCCCGAGCTGGCCGCGCTGCGTCAGCGCCTGCGCATCGACGCCGCGCTGGCCGACCTGCCCTCGGTGATCGACGGCATGACCGAGGGCGCGCACCGCACGGCCGACATCGTCAACGCGCTCAAGCGCTTCTCGGTGATCGACCGGATGGAGCGCGGCCCGGTGGACCTGGGCCAGGTGGTGGAGCAGGCCATCCACTGGGTGCGCAAGGGCGCGGCGCCGGACTTCCGCATCGACTGGACCCCGCCGGCCGCGCCGGTGCAGGTGCTGGGCAGCGCCGGCCAGCTGCTGCAGGTGATGCTCAACCTGATCCAGAACGCGGCCGATGCCTGCGCGGGACGGCCCGAGGGCCGGCTGCGGATCACGCTGGAGCCCCCGGAGCGCCCGGGCGGCAAGCTGCGGCTGCGCTTTGCCGACAACGGCCCGGGCATCGCGCCCGAGCATGTGGCCCGCGTGTTCGACCCCTTCTTCACCACCAAGCCGGTGGGCAAGGGCACGGGGCTGGGCCTGTCGATCAGCTACGGCCTGATCGACCAGCACGGCGGCCACCTCAGCCTGGCGCCGGCCGCCGGGGGCGGCGCCGAATTCACGGTGGAGCTGCCGGTGGCCGAGGCGGCCTGAGCCGGCCCCTCAGCCCCCGTCCTCCGGCGTCTGCCGGCATTCCGGCAGCGGCGCCAGCAGGGCCTGGCAGCGGCGGGCCAGGAAGGCCGCCAGACGGCGCAGGCCCGGCGTGAGCTGCTGGCGGCTCACCACCACCAGGTTCAGCGGTGCGGGCTCGCTCCAGCCCGGCAGCAGGCGCACCAGACGGCCCGCGGCCAGGTCGTCGGCCACGTCCAGTGCGCTCTTGTAGGCAATGCCCAGGCCCTGCACCGCCCACTGGCGCACTACCGCGCCGTCGTCGGCCTGGTGGCGCCCGCGCACCTCCACCGTCTGGGCCGCGGCCGCGCCCTCCAGCCGCCAGCGGCTGTAGAGCGCTTCGCCCAGCACGAAGCGCAGGCAGTTGTGGCGGCGCAGCTCGGCCGGCGTCTGCGGCGCGCCGTGCCGGGCCAGGTAGGCCGGCGAGGCCACCAGCACCCGGGCGTTGCGCGGCGCCAGCGGCAGGGCGATGAAGCCGGAGTCGTCCGGCTCACCGTAGCGCACCGCCAGGTCCACCGGCTGCTCCAGCAGGTGGGACAGGCGGTCGCTGACCCGCAGCTCCAGCGACACGGCCTCGTCGTCGGCCAGGAACTCGGCCAGCCAGCCCAGCAGCTGGTGGCGGCCCAGGTCGCTGGGCAGGGCCATGCGCAAGGGGCCGGCCAGGCGCCCGGCCGGGTCGTTGGCGTCCTGCAGCGCGCCTTCGCACTGGGCCAGCGCCTGCAGGGCCTGGCGGGCCGGGGCCAGCAGGCGCTCACCGGCCTCGGACAGCCGCACATGGCGCGTGGAGCGCTCGAACAGCCGCGTGCCCAGGGCCTGCTCCAGGCGCTTGACGACGGCGCTGACGGCCGCGGGCGTCAGGTGCAGGTGGCGCGCCACATCGGTGAAGCTGCCGGCCTCGGCGGCCGCCACGAAGACCTGCAGGTCGTCCAGTCGGTTGATCTTCAACGGATTCCCGAAAAATATTCTCGACAGAGCATGTTTATCTTCGTCCGTCGCAGAGTCAAGATAGGGGAAATTGTCCTGAGGAGTTCTGCATGAGCACTGCCGTCAACCTGTCCGAGATCGCCCGCCGCCGCCACACCAGCAAGGCCTTCGACCCCAGCCGCACCATCCCGGCCGAGACGATGGACCAGCTGCGTACCCTGCTGCGCTACGCGCCCTCCTCGGTCAACTCGCAGCCCTGGCATTTCGTGATCGCCAGCAGCGAGGCAGGCAAGGCCAAGGTGGCCCAGGGCACGCAAGGGCCCTTCGCCTACAACACGCCCAAGGTGATGAAGGCCTCGCACGTGGTGGTGCTGTGCGCCCGCACCGACCTGGACGACGCCCACCTGAGCGCCTTGCTGGAGCAGGAGGCCGCCGATGGCCGCTTTGCCACGCCCGAGGCCAAGGCCGGCCAGGCCAACAGCCGTGGCGGCTATGTGAAGCTGCACCGCGAACTGGGCGACACCGCCGTCTGGGCCCAGAAGCAGGTCTACCTGGCCCTGGGCGAGCTGCTGCTGGGTGCGGCCACGCTGGGCCTGGACGCCTGCCCGATGGAGGGCTTCGACGCGGCCGCGGTGAATGCCGCGCTGGGCCTGGACGCGCGTGGGCTCACGGCCGTGGTGCTGGTGGCCCTGGGCCACCGCAGCGACGAGGACTTCAACGCCAGGCTGCCCAAGTCGCGCCTGCCGGCCGAGGCCGTGATCAGCGAGATCTGACCGCCCTCACTTCGCCAGCCGGCGGCGCACGTCCTGCAACTGCTCGGCGCTCAGCGTCGAGGCCGGGTAGTGCATGTCCAGCGCGTCCAGCGCCTCCACGATGACCTGGGAGACGATGAGGCGCGCGTTCTGCTTGTCGTCGGCCGGCACCACGTACCAGGGCGCATGGGCCGTGCTGGTGGCGCTCAGCGCGTCTTCGTAGGCGCGCTGGTAGTCGTCCCAGCGTTCGCGTTCCTGGATGTCGGCCATGCAGAACTTCCAGTTCTTCTCGGGGTCGTCCAGCCGGGCCAGGAAGCGCTGACGCTGCTCCTCCTTCGACAGGTGCAGGAAGAACTTCAGGATGCGGGTGCCGTTGCGGTGCAGGTGCTGCTCCAGGTCGTTGATCGACTCGTAGCGGTGCTGCCAGAGATGCGAGTTCTCGCGCGTCTTGTCCGGCAGGTTCTCGCCGGCCAGCACCTCGGGGTGCACCTTCACGATCAGCACCTCCTCGTAGTAGGAGCGGTTGAAGATGCCGATGCGGCCCCGCTCGGGCAGCCACTGGGTGCTGCGCCAGAGGAAGTCGTGGTCCAGCTCCTGCGCGCTGGGGTGCTTGAAGCTGGTGACCTGGCAGCCCTGCGGGTTGACGCCGGACATCACGTGCTTGATGACCCCGTCCTTGCCCGCCGCGTCCATGGCCTGGAAGATCAGCAGCAGGGCGTAGCGGTCGTGCGCGTAGAGCAGGTTCTGCCGCTCGGCCAGCCGGGCCACATGCTTGCCCAGCTGCTGCTGGTAGTCCGCCTTGTCGGCATACAGGGGCTTGACCCGCGTGGGCCAGCGTCCCAGGTCCACCGCCTTGGCGGGCGGCACGCGAAACGGTGCGGTGTCGATCGGCATGCCGCGAGCTTAGCGCGGCGGCGCTCAGGCCGGCAGGGCCGTCTCGGGCGGAGCGCTGCTGCGGCGGGCCGTCAGCGCGCTGCCAACGGAGGCCGACACGATCAGCCCGATGGCCAGCCACTGCCCCGGGCTCAGGCGCTCGTCCAGCAGGCCCAGCGCCAGCAGCGCGGCCACCGCCGGCTCCATGCTGATCATGATGCCGAAGGCCTGGGGCGGCAGACGCTTGAGGGCCACCATCTCCAGCGAGATGGGCACCGCGCTGGAGATGGCCGCCACGCACAGCCCCACCCCCAGCACCACCGGCGACAACAGGGACGCTCCGGCCTGGGCCACGCCCACCGGCACCACCGTCAGCGCGGCCACCGTCAGGCCGATGGCCACCGACTGCCCGGCGTGCAGATGTCCCACCCGCTTGCCGAACAGGATGTAGAGCGCCCAGCACACGGCGGCCACCCCGGCCCAGCCCACCCCCACCGGGTCCAGCGTGCTGACCCCGTGGCCCAGCGGCAGCAGCAGGCCCAGGCCCGCGATGGCCAGCAGCAGCCAGATGAAGTCCGGCAGGCGGCGCGAGCCCAGCAGTGCCACCGTCAGCGGCCCGGCGAACTCGATGGCCACCGCCACACCGAAGGGAATGCTGCGCAGCGACTGGTAGAAGGTCAGGTTCATCAGCCCCAGCGTCACGCCATAGGCCACGAGCGCCTTCCACTCGGCGCGCGCCAGGCGCCAGCGCCAGGGCCGCCAGATCAGCAAGAGCAGCAAGGCCGAGAAGCCCACCCGCACGGCCGTGGTGCCCGGCGCCCCCACCAGCGGAAACAGCGTGTGCTTGGCCCAGGACGTGCCCAGGCCCAGGAACGTGACCGAGCCCAGGATGGCCAGCAGCGGCAGCAGGGACGAGGACAGGAGGCGGGACATCTCTGGGGCGCCCGCACCGTTGGGGCAGGCTGAAACGACAGCGAGGTGCCCCGCTGTCGCGGAGCACCTCGCGTGGAGAGGATTGGTAGGCCGTCGGGGGCTCGAACCCCGGACCAAAGGATTATGAGTCCTCTGCTCTGACCGACTGAGCTAACGGCCCGTACCGGGGCGGGATTCTAGTGCCGCCCCCTGCCCCGGTCCGGCCTCACTGCACGCTCACCAGCGGGCGCTGCTCCAGCGTCCACAGGTAGAGGGAGCCGTCGTACAGGCGGGTGGACTTGTTGCCCACGATCTCGCTCATGACGAACCAGGGGCCGGCGGCCAGGTGGCCGCTGTTGCAGTAGCTGATGGCGGGCTTGGCCGGGTCCACGCCGCTGGCCTTGAGCAGGGCCTCGTAGGTCTTGGCGGGCAGGAAGTACAGGGCGCCGTTGGCCGCGCGGGTCAGCAGTTCGGGCGCCAGCACCTGGGCGCCCGCCACATGGCCGTAGCCACCGACGAAGTCGCGCTTGCTCAGGCCGTGGTACTGGGGCAGCGGCCGGCCATCGACCAGCTGCACGCCGGCGGTGGCGGCGCCGGCCACGTCGTCGGAGCTGGCCACCAGCTGGGGCCGAGGAGTGCCGGCCTTCCAGGTGCCCAGCGCGGCCGCCACCGGCGTGGTGCTCACGCCGTGGCCATCGGCCAGCCAGCCGGCCGCCCCGCCGTCGAGCACGGCCACCTTGTCTTCGCCATAGACCTTGAAGCTCCAGTACAGGCGCAGGGCCTCGTCGATCTCGGCGATGTCCTGACCCACCGGCACCAACACGATGGGCTGGTTGGCCATCACACCAGCGGCCTGCATGCGGGCCTGGAAGTCGGCCTGCTCGGGAATCAGGTACTTGATCTTGCGGTCACCGACCTGGCGCTCGGTCCGCACCACCTTGAAGTCCACCAGCCGCGCGCCGGGCAGGTGGCCGCCGACTTCGCTGAGCACCTTCTTGCCGCTCTTCTTGTCGGTCTCGAACACCGGTTCGCGGCCGAAGGAGGCGACGTCGCTGCGCACCTCCACCACCTGCACCTCGTTCAGATGGCCGGCCAGCCAGGCGGCATCGACCACGGGACCGGGCAGCTCGACGGCGCGCGCGGACAGGCCCGCGCAGACCAGGGCCAGGGCGGCCGCGGCATGGAAAAGGGGTTTCATGGGGTGTCTCCTTGGGTCAGGCGTCCGCGTCCACGGCCGCCAGGCGGGCCAGCAGATCGATCGGACATTGGGTGAGGATGTGCAGACTGCGGTCGTCCCGCAGGGCCTCGGGCGAACGCTGCTGGGCCGCGGCCAGGGCCTGCAGGCGCGCATCGCGGGCGCGCAGCAGGCGAGTCAGTTCATCGGCATGGAGCTGCACCATGGCGCCCAGCCAGCGGCCCACCGGCCCCAGGCGCCCGCGGGCCTGCCATTGCAGCCGCGGCAGCGCCGCCACCAGCGTGTCCGCGTCGGCCCACTGCTCGCCGGTCACCCAGCGGTTGGTGGTGAACCAGCGCAGGGGCAGGCCCCGCGCATCCAGCGACAGGCCCGCCAGATGGCTGAAGCCCGGGCCACCGGGCATGCGGGCCGGCACGAAGAGGTGAAAGTGGCCATGCTCGCCGGCCATCCGCTCCTCGGCCGCATGGGCGTGATAGAAGAACCGCGTGCCATGCCGGGCATCGACCCAGTCCTGCCGGGGGTGGTGCGCCCACTCGACGAACTGGCGGGCCCCGGCCAGCGCCGCCTCGGCCAGGCTGATCGAGGCCTGGGCATAGCGCGCCTGCACCTCCACCACTGTGGCCGCGCAGTGCTGCAAGAGGGCCGAGTGCGCGGACGGGGCGGACGGGACAGATGGAACGGCACGACCCGGAGCGGACGGGGCGGCCGGATGCGCCACGGCGACCAACATGGGCGGACCGCGGCCTCAGTCCCTGGACGGCTTCTTCTTTTTCGGGCCGCAGGGGTTGGACGGCCCGCAGGGGTTGGCGGCCTTCTTCTTCTTGGGCCCGCAGGGGTTCTCGGCCTTCTTGGGGCTGGAGGCGGCGCTGGCCGCAGAGGCGGCGGCGTCGGCCGCCAGGGCGGACGGGGCGGCGCTCACGCCGGCCAGGGCGGCGGCCAGGGCGGCCGCGGCAGCACGGCCGCGGGTGGGGTTGCGTCGGGTCATGGACAGTCCTTTCATTGGGGATGGGAGGATCGAGAGGGCTTCAGGGGACGATCAGGGTGCGGACACATCGGCAGACGCCCCGGCCACGGCCTGCTCGGCGGTGACGGGCCCGCCGCGGCGGCGCTCGAAACGCGCGCCGATCCAGAACACCGCCACCCCGGCCGCCACCAGGGCCGCGTTGACCCACCAGGGGTTCAGGTGCAAGGCCTCGGGCAGGGTGACGGCCTGGGTCTCGCCAGCGGTGGTCCAGGCCTCCAGGGTGTCGAAGGTGCCGGCGAAACCGACGGTGCCCAGCAGCAGGCCCAGCAGGAAGACCAGGGCATCCAGCCGCCCGGAGAACAGCCCCACCACCGAGGTGCCGGGGCAGTAGCCGCCCACGGCAAAGCCGGCGCCCACCAGGGCCCCGCCGATGGCCGCGGCACCCAGGTAGGACGGTGGCACGTAGACCTCGTCGGCCGCCAGCCAGCCCAGCTGTTCCAGCGCGGTCAGACCCAGGGCCGCCACGATGATGGCGGTGAACATGACCTTGAAGACCGACCAGTCCGACAGGCGGAACTGGGCCGTGAGCTTGCAGGGACTGCCGAAACCGGCGCTCTCCAGCACGTAGCCGAACAGCAGGCCGCACAGCAGGCCGGAGGCCAGATCGGGAAGCGCGCCCAGCATCACTGCACCCCCCGCACCAGCCGGCTGACGATCAGCCCTGCGGCGAAGAAGGCCCCGAGGAAGGCGAAGGCCGCCAGACCCAGGGTGGCGGCACCCGACAGGCCCAGCCCGCTGGTGCAGCCGGCCGACACGCGGGCGCCCCAGCCGGCGGCCACGCCGCCCAGCAGGGCCATGGCCAGGCGCCGGGGGCCACCCAGGCTGCGGGACCCGTCCACCTGCCAGCGCAGGCGCCCGCCCCGCCAGGCCGCCAGCAGGGCACCCAGCGCCACGCCCAGCACCTGCCAGGTGATCCATGCGCTCAGCGGATGGCCGTCTTCCAGCAGAGGCCCCAGGTAGCTGTTGGCCTGGGTGGCCGCCGGGGCGACGCCGCCGGCCAACCAGGCCGTGAGCCGGGTGGTGAAGCCGGTGGCACCCAGCCCGTGGCCGGTGAGCATGAAGGTCAGCAGCAGCACGGCCCCAAGGGACAGGCCGGCTCGCAGGGGGCCCCAGAACGGCCGGGGCGCGACAGGACAGGACGAGGGTGTGGACATGGACGACAGGGACCGTTGCGCGCGGCCCGCTTCAATATCAGTCCATGTGAATGTACTGTCTTGAACCCTGGGGGGTAGGGTATTTACACCAAGGCGGACACGGCAGGACGCCGGGCATGCGACCATGCCCTGCAGTGCCCCGATGGGCACCATGTCCCCGTGCGGGAAGGCGGCGGACTCAGCGCTGCGACAGCGCGCTGCCCACCAGGCGGGAGGTGATGTCCACGATCTGGATCATGCGGTCGTAGGCCATGCGGGTGGGGCCGATGACGCCCAGCGTGCCCACCACCCGGCCGTCGACCTCGTAGGGGGCGGAGACGACCGAGAGCTCCTCGAAGGGCACCACGCGGCTCTCGCCGCCGATGTAGATGCGCACGCCCTCGGCTCGGCTGGAGGTGTCCAGCAGGCGCATCAGCTCGGTCTTCTGCTCGAAGATGTCGAAGAGCTTGCGCAGCGACCCCAGGTCGCTGAAGTCCTGCACGCCCAGCAGGTTGCGCTCGCCGCTGACCACCACCTGCTCCTGGGTCTCGGCCAGGGCCTCGGTGCCGGCCTGCACGGCCGCCTGCATCAGCACCGCGATCTCGCCGCGCAGCTGGTCCACCTCGGCCTTCAGGCGCTCGCGCACCTCCTCCAGCGTGAGGTTGGCGTAGTGGGCGTTGAGCACATTGGTGGCTTCCACCAACTCGCTGTCGGAATAGTCGCGGGCGGTGAAGATGACGCGGTTCTGCACGTCGCCATCGGGCGCCACCATGATGACCAGCACGCGCTGGACCCCCAGGCGCAGGAATTCCAGATGGCGGAAGACGCTGGTCTTGCGCGGCGCCGTCACCACGCCGACGAAGCTCGACAGGCTGGAGAGCATCTGCGCCGCCTGGGCGATGACGCGCTGGGGCTGGTCCGGCTGCAGTTGCTCGCGCACGGCCGACAGGGCCTCGGGCATGGCGCCACCACTCAGCATCTGCGGCTGGGCGGTCAGCATGGTGTCCACGAAGAGCCGGTAGCCCTTGGGCGTGGGGATGCGGCCGGCCGAGGTGTGCGGGCTGACGATCAGGCCCATGTCCTCCAGATCGGCCATCACGTTGCGGATGGTGGCGGGCGAGAGCTCCAGCCCTGAGGCCTTGGACAGGGTGCGGGAACCCACCGGCTGGCCGTCGGCGATGTAGCGCTCGACCAGGGTGTTCAACAGCGATCGGGCACGGTCATCCAGCATGGCTTTCATTGTAAGGAGATGCCCGCGCTGCCACCGGTTTGTCACAGGGGGCTGTGGTGTAATTCTCGGCACCATGTCGTCCCCGTTCCGTCACGCCGCCCTCATCGGCAAATACCAGGCCCAGGGCATTCGCCCGATGCTGGAGGGCATTGCCGCCTTCCTGGTGCGGCAGGGGCTGGAGGTGTCGGTGGACCGGGACACGGCGCTGAACATCGACTGGCACGACTACGGCGCCCTGACCCCTGCCGAGATCGGCGCGCACTGCGACATCGCGGTGGTGGTGGGCGGCGACGGCACCATGCTGGGCATCGCCCGCGAACTGGCGCCGCGCAACATCCCGCTGGTGGGCATCAACGAGGGCCGGCTGGGCTTCATCACCGATGTGCGCTCCACCGACTGGGCCGAGGCCCTGGGCCCCATCGTGCAGGGCGACTACGAGGAAGAGCGCCGGGCCCTGATCGAAGGCGATGTCTGGCGCGACAGCCGCAGCATCTTCCACGGTCTGGCCGTCAACGACGTGGTGGTGGGCCGGGGTGCCACCACCAGCATGGTCGAGCTGCGGGTGGACGTGGGCGGCGAGTTCGTCGCCAACATGCGGGCCGATGGCCTGATCATCGCCTCGCCCACCGGCTCCACCGCCTACGCCCTGTCGGCCGGCGGCCCCATCCTGCACCCGTCCATCGGCGGCTGGGTGCTGCTGCCCATCGCGCCGCACACCCTGTCCAACCGGCCCATCGTGCTGCCCGACTCGGCCGAGGTGGGCATCACCATCGTCACCGCCCGCGACACCAGCGCCAGCTTCGACATGCACAGCCTGACCAGCCTGCTGCCGGGCGACCAGGTGCGCGTGCGCCGCTCGCCGGTGGCCATGCGCTTCCTGCACCCGCGTGGCTGGAGCTACTACGCCACCCTCCGGCGCAAGCTGCGCTGGTACGAAGGGGTGGTCTGAACCCGCGACCGAGGGCCGCATGCTCAAGCACCTGACCCTGAAGGACTTCGTCATCGTCAGCCAGCTGGAGCTGGCGTTCCATGCCGGCTTTTCCGTGCTCACGGGTGAGACCGGCGCCGGCAAGTCCATCCTGATCGACGCGCTGCAGCTGGTGCTGGGCGCCCGGGCCGAGAGCCACTGGGTGCGTGAGGGCGCCGCCCGGGCCGAGGTGACCGCCGAATTCGATCCCCCGCCCTCCCTGGCCCCCTGGCTGGAGGAGGCCGGCTTCGCCGCCGAGGACACCCTGCTGCTGCGCCGCATCATCGACAGCCAGGGCAAAAGCCGCGGCTTCATCAACGGCAGCGCCGCCACCGCCGCCCAGCTGCGCGAGGTGGCCGACCACCTGGTGGACATCCACGGCCAGCACGCCTGGCAGGGCCTGACCCGACCCGCGGCCGTGCGCGCCCTGCTGGACGAACAGGCCGGCGTGGACCCGCGCCCGCTGGCCCAGGCCCATGCCGACTGGAGGGCTGCCACCGAGGCCCTGGCCGCCGCGCATGCGCTGGAGGGCGAACGGGCCAGCGAGCGCGAGCGCCTGCAGTGGCAGATCGGCGAGATCGACCGCCTGGCGCCCGGCGCCGACGAGTGGCCCGAGCTCAATGCCGAACACCAGCGCCTGTCGCACGGCCAGGCCCTGATGGACGCGGCCGCGCTGGCCGCCCAGTGCCTGGACGAGGACGAGACCAGCGCCAGCCGCCAGCTCAGCCGTGCCCTGAGCGGCCTGGAGGCTGTGGCCGATTTCGACCCCCGCATCCAGCCGGTGCTGGAGGCCCTGCAAGGCGCCCAGGCCCAGGTGGACGACGCCGCGCGCAGCCTCAACACCTACCTGGCCCGGGCCGAGCTGGACCCGGACCGCCTGGCCGAGCTGGACGCCCGTCTCTCGGCCTGGCTGGGCCTGGCCCGGCGCTTCCGTCGCCCGCCGGAAGAACTGCCGGCCCTGCGCGTCGAGTGGCAGGCCGCGCTGGACGCCCTGGACGCTGCCAGCGACGTGGCCGCCCTGAGCGCAGCCGTGGCCCGGGCCGAAGCGCAGTGGCGCCGCCTGGCCGAGCAGGCCAGCCGAGCCCGCCAGAAGGCCGCGCCCGATCTGTCCAAGCGGGTCAGCACGGCCATGCAGCAGCTGGGCATGGCCGGCGGCCGCTTCGAGGTCGCCCTGCTGCCGCAGGACGCCCCGCAGAGCTTCGGCCTGGAGAGCGTGGAATTCGGGGTGGCCGGCCATGCGGGCAGCGCCCCGCGCCCGCTGGCCAAGGTGGCCTCGGGTGGTGAGCTCTCGCGCCTGGCCCTGGCCATCGCCGTCACCACCGCGCAGCAGCGCGGCCGAGGTCCGGCCACCGCCCTCAACCCCGGCACGCTGATCTTCGACGAGATCGACTCCGGCGTGGGCGGCACCGTGGCCGATGCGGTGGGCCGGCTGATGAAGCAGCTGGGCCAGAGCGTGCAGGTGCTGTCCGTCACCCACCTGCCCCAGGTGGCCGCCTGCGCCGACCATCACTTCGTGGTGGCCAAGGCCACCCGCCAGGGCCAGACCCAGAGCCAGGTCACGCCGGTGGAGGGCGAGGCCCGCGTGGCCGAGGTGGCCCGCATGCTGGGCGGCGCCAGCGGCACCAGCCTGGCCCATGCCCAGCAGCTGATCCAGCAGGCCGCCGAGCCAGCCGCCCGCACCGCCAAGGCCGCGCGATGAACACCCCCGCCCTGCCCCCGAACCGCCCGCCGGAACCCCCGTCTGCCGCGCGGCCGCAGCGCGTGGTGGCCCTGGTCACCGGCATCTCGGGTTCGGGCAAGTCGGTGGCCCTGCATGCGCTGGAGGACGCCGGTTTCTTCTGCGTGGACAACCTGCCCCCCGAACTGCTGCGCGAGCTGGTGCATGTGGAAGCCGCCCACGGCGTGCAGCGCCTGGCGGTGGCGGTGGACGTGCGCACCGCCAGTTCGCTGCCGGTCCTGCTGCCGCTGCTGGACGAGCTGGCCGCCGAAGGCGTGAAGGTGCGCAGCCTCTTCCTGGACGCCAGCACCCAGGCCCTGGTCAAGCGCTTTTCCGAAACCCGACGCCCGCACCCGCTGTCCCACCCGGGCGTGGGCAGCGACCGCCAGCGTCTGGTGGACGCCATCGAGCAGGAGCGCCAGCTGCTGGCCGCCCTGCGCGAGCGCTCCACCGTGATGGACACCAGCGAGCTGCGGCCGGCCCAGCTGCGCCTGTGGATCCGTGACCTGGTGGGCGCCTCGCGCAGCCAGCTCACCCTGGTCTTCCAGTCCTTCGCCTTCAAGCACGGTGTGCCGCTGGACGCCGACATGGTGTTCGACGTGCGGGTGCTGCCCAACCCCTTCTACCTGCGCGAGCTGCGCCCGCTGACCGGGCGCGACGGCCCGGTGGCCGACTACCTGCGGGCCCAGCCCGAGGTGGGCGAGATGCTGGGCCAGATCGAGGGCTTTCTCTCGCGCTGGCTGCCCGCCTTCGAGAATGACCAGCGCAGCTACCTCACCGTGGCCATCGGCTGCACCGGCGGCCAGCACCGCTCGGTCTACTTCGTCGAAACACTGGCCCAGCACTTCGCGGCCCGCCTGCCCACACTCAAGCGCCACCGGGAACTCGACGCCCGCAGCTGAGCCGAACCCCGAACCTGCCGGCCCGCCCGGACGGCTTTCCATGACCCTCACCGATCTCCCGCTGTTTCCCCTGCAGTCCGTGCTGTTTCCGCTGGGCCGGCTGTCGCTGCGCATCTTCGAAACCCGCTACCTGGATCTGATGAGCCGCTGCCTGGTGGCCGACCGTCCCTTCGGCGTGGTCTGCCTGCAGCAGGGCAGCGAGGTGCGGCAGGCCGGGCAGACGGTGCGCTTCGAGCCGGTGGGCGTGCTGGCCCGGCTGCTCAGCGCCGACTCGGACCAGCCCGGCGTGCTCAAGGCGGTGTGCCTGGGCGGCGCGCGCTTTCGCTGGACGACGCTGAGCGAGCAGGCCAACGGGCTGTGGGTGGCCACGCAGGCCGAGCAGCTGCCCGACGACCCCCACCTGCCGCTGGCCGCGGCCCACCAGCCGGCCGCCCAGGCGCTGGCACGGGCCCTGACGCTGCTGGCGGCACGAGAAGGCCACAGCGGCGGGCCCATGCACCTGGACGACACCGCCTGGGTGGCCAACCGCTGGTGCGAGTTGCTGCCCATCCCGCTGGCGGCGCGGCAGAAGCTGATGGAACTGACCGACCCGGCCGCCCGCATGGACCTGGTGGACCGCTTCCTGCGGGACAAGCAGCTGCTGCAGGGCTGAGGCCTCGCCCGGCGCCGCCGAACTTCAGGTCGGGCCGGCGTCCAGCAGCTTGCGCACCGGCGCCGGCAAGCCGTGCTCGGCCAGCGCCGCCCGCGGCACCCAGCGGCCCGTCGGCCAGCGCAGCAGCGGCCCCTGGGCCAGCGGCGAATCCACCGGCAAGGCACGGCGCACCGGTGTCAGCGCCAGGTCCAGGTGGGTCAACACATGGGTGAAGGTGGCGCCCACCTCGCCCGGGCCCGGCCCCTCGGCCAGCCAGGCCTGCAGGCTGTCCACATCGTCGAACTCGGGCAGGGTCCACAGACCGGCCCAGACGCCGGTCGCCGGCTTCTGCACCAGGAACACCGCATCGCCCTGCGTGAGCCACAGCAGCGCATGGCTGCGCCGGCCGCGCTTGAGCTTGCGGGTCTTGACCGGATAGGCCTCGGGCCGCCCTTCCCGCCGCGCCACGCACAGATCCTGCCAGGGGCACAGCAGACAGCTGGGCTGGCGCGGCGTGCAGACGGTGGCGCCCAGGTCCATCAGGCCCTGGGTGTAGGCCTCCACGCCCTCGCCGGCCGGTGGCAGCTGGGCCTCGGCGATGTCCCACAGCCGGCGCTCGGCCGCGGTCTGGGCCAGGTCCTCACCGAACCCCAGCACCCGGCTGAGCACGCGCTTGACGTTGCCGTCCAGGATGGCCACCCGCTCGCCGAAGCAGAAGGCGGCCACCGCGGCCGAGGTCGAGCGGCCGATGCCCGGCAGGGTGGCCAGCTGCGCGGCGGTGGACGGAAAGGCCCCGCCCCAGTCCTGCACCACGGCCTGGGCACAGCGGTGCAGGTTGCGGGCGCGGCTGTAATAGCCCAGCCCGGCCCACAGGGCCAGCACCTCGTCCAGCGGCGCGGCGGCCAGGGCCTGCACATCGGGAAAGCGGGTCAGGAAGCGGTCGTAATAGCCCAGCACCGTGCTGACCTGGGTCTGCTGCAGCATGATCTCCGAGAGCCAGACCCGGTAAGGGTCGCGGGTCTGCTGCCAGGGCAGGGTGTGGCGGCCGTGCTGACGCTGCCAGTCGATCAGGCGCCGGGCCAGGGCTGCCGTCGCGGCGTCGTCCCGGCTCACGCCGCAGCGCCAGGCCGGAACAGGCCCTGGTCGCTGTGCACGAACTCGCCCTCGCTGAGATCCAGGTCCAGGGCCCCCATGTCGCTCAAGGCTTCGTCCTGGTAGTCGGGGCCGGCCTCGGCACGCTGGCGCAGGCGCGCGGCCATGGCCTGGGCCTGGTCGGCCAGGTCCAGCAGCTTGTTGTCCTGGGTCTCCACCTCGGACAGCCGGGCTTCCAGCTCACCGGTGGCGTGCTGGATGCGCTCCAGCGATTCGCGACGACGGCGGAAGCCCCGGCGACGGTCACGGAATTGACCGTCCACCTGGCCGGAGGCATTCTGGTGCCAGCTCTCGATCTCGGCACTGGCGTTCTCGAACACCACCCGCAGCTTGGACACCAGCATGCGGTGGAACTGCTCGCTCGAGACGGTGGAGTTCAGGCGCAGCGCGCTGGACAGGTTGAAGTAGCGCCCGTAGTTGCGCTCGATCAGGCTGAGCTCGTTCTTGAAGCGGCTGACGTCGGGGGCCGGCGTGAAGTTCAGCGAGAAACCGAACTCGGCGTTGAGTTGGCTGAACAGGGCCTGCAGCATCTGCGCGGCCTCGGCGTTGAGCGAGGCCGCCGTGTCGAGCTGGGCCTGCAGGCCGGCGCACATCTTGGCAAAGGCGCCGCGCGCACGCAGATGCAGCCAGCCGCTGCCCAGGGCTGCTTCGAGTTGACCCATGGCCTCGCGGATGCGGTCAGCGTCCAGGGCCTTCAGGGTCTTGTGCTGCAGCCGCGCATGCACCGCACGCAGGGCGGTGAGGCGGGCGGTGCAGCGCTCGAACTCCGCCGTGTCGGCCGTCACGCGGTCGAGCATCTGGGCCACACGGCTGGCGCTCTTGCCGCGCAGACCGCGCAGCTCCAGCATCTGTTCGGCGTTCTGGCGACGCTGGTCACGCAGGGCGCGGGTGGCGTGTTCCAGCATGGACTGCACGCCGCCGATCACGGCCTTGGCCAGCACGCGCTGGCGCTGCGGCAGCAGGTGCAGGTTCAACGCCGCCTCCAGGGCGGGCAGGCCGCTGGCCTGCAGTGCCTCCACATCGCCCTGCAGCCGTGCGGCCAGGGCCTGGCGGGCCGAGATGGGGAACACCCGGTCGCGGACGATGCCCAGGGTCTGGGCCGTGGTTTCGCACTGGCGCTCCACGGCGGCCCGCTGCTCCTCGGGCGAGGCCAGCGGGTCGGCCAGGGTGTCGACCTTGTTCAGCACCACGAAGCAGGACAGGCCCTGCCCGCCCAGGTGGTCGTTCCAGATGTCCAGGTCCGAGCGGGTGACGCCGGTGTCCGCGGCCAGCACGAACAGGGCCGCGTGGGCGCTGGGCAGCAGGCCCAGGGTCAGCTCGGGTTCGGTGCCGATGGCGTTCAGGCCCGGCGTGTCGATGACCACCAACCCACGCTGCAGCAGCGGGTGGGGGTAGTTGATGACCGCGTGGCGCCAGGCCGGGATCTCGACCTGACCGTCGGGCAGCGTCGGCGGGTTGTCCTGCGGGTGCTCCTCGGACCACAGGCCCAGGCGCTGCGCGTCCTCGCGCGAGACGCTGCGGGTCTGGGTGACCTGCTGCAGCGAGATGGCCAGCCCGTCGGGGTCGGACGGATCCAGCGGGATGCGGTACCAGCGGTCGCGCTGCACCGACCACTCGGCCAGGGTCTTGTCCTGCCGGCGGGTCTCGATGGGCAGCAGGTCCAGGGTGGGCAGCTCGGCCGGGTCCCAGGACAGCTCGACCGGGCACATCGTGGTGCGCCCCGGCGTGGCCGGCAGGATGCGACGGCCCGCGTCGGCGAAGAAGATCGCGTTGATCAGCTCGCTCTTGCCGCGGGAGAACTCGGCCACGAAGGCCACGACCAGCTTGTCGGTGGCCAGGCGGTGGCGCACCGCGTGGCTGGCACTGGCCGCCGATGGCGAGAGCAGATCGCTCTGGGCGAGGAAGGCCTCCAGCCCCACCAGTTCGCGTTCCAGCGCCAGGCGCCAGTCGGCCAGGGCATCGAGCTGGGGCTCCAGCGCGGGCTGCAGCGCCAGAGCGTCGTTCAGGGAGGAATCGTCGGACGGGCTCACGGACGGATGCTAGCGCGAAACCCCGCTCCCCAAGCAAGTCAATGCAAGCGAATGAAAGCTGTCCGAACCCGGCATTTCGGACCACCGAGGGTGCCCGGGCATCTTCAGCGCCGCTGGCAGCCGGGGCAGAAATAGGTGGCCCGCTGGCCCTGGACGATGCGGCGGATGGTGGCCCCGCATCGCGGGCAGGCCTCGCCGGCCCGTCCGTAGACCCGGGCCTGGCCCTGGTACTGGCCCACGCTGCCGTGGGCATCCTTGAAGTCGCGCAGCGTGGAGCCGCCGGCGGCGATGGCCTCGCCCAGCACGCGGCGGATCGCGGCGAGCAGCCGGGCCGCCCGCACCGGCCCGACGCGGTCACAGGGCGTGCGCGGGTCGATGCCCGCCTCGAACAGGGCGTCGCTGGCGTAGATGTTGCCCGCGCCCACCACGATGTCGCCGGCCAGCAGGGCCTGCTTGACCGCGCAGCGGCGCTGCTGCAGGGCGCGGTGGAAGTCGGCCGCGGTGAAGCGCTCGTCGAAGGGTTCGGCCCCCAGCCCGGCCAGCAGGCGGGCGGCCGGCGCCTGGTCCAGGGCCGGCGACCAGACCACCGCCCCGAAGCGGCGTGGGTCGGTCAGCCGCAGCACCCCGCGGTCGGTCAGCAGGTCCACATGGTCGTGCTTGCCGGGCGGGCCGGCCCGCGGCAGCCAGGCCAGCGAGCCCGACATGCCCAGGTGCCACAGCAGCCCGCCGGCACTGCGGCCGTCCGGCCGGCTGAGCGGCAGCCACAGGTATTTGCCACGGCGCAGGAACTCGCCGGCCACGCAGCCAGTCAACTCGGCTGGATCGATGCCCAGCGGCCACCGCAGCGGCTTGCCCAGTTCCAGCACGCGCAGCTGCGCGCCGGTCAGGGCGCTGACGCTGCGACGGGTGACCTCGACCTCAGGCAATTCCGGCATGGCGGCCATTATCGGCAGTCACCGGCAGGGCCGCGGGGGCGGCCACTAGAATCATCCGGCCTTTGGAGTGACGATGAAGCTACGTCTTGTCCGCGCGGTGAACCGCCGCCTGTCGCCTGCCACCGCGGGGCACGCTGAACCTGTGCCCCTGGCGCGCAGCTGGCTGGGCCGCGCCGGGTTGGGGGCGGGCTGGCTGCTGTCCGCCGCCCTGGGCGCCCTGGCCGTGTCGGCCCCGGCCCAACCGCAGGCCGCACCGGCTGCCGCGGCGCCATCGACCCCCGGATCGGCCCCCGCGCCGGCCGCCAGCGCCTCGACGCCCGCCGCGGCCGAGGCCGCGCCCGTCAACAACTCCTGGCTGGATGCCCCCATGTTCTACGAGCTGCTGCTCGGCGAGATGGAGATTTCCACCGGTCACCCGGCCGACGGCTTCGAGGTCATGCTCGACGCCGCCCGCCGCTCGCGCGATGGCGCGGTGTTCCAGCGGGCCATCGAGATCGCGGTGCAGGGCCGCTCGGGCGACCGCGCGCTGCTGGCGGCCAAGGCCTGGCGCCAGACCCTGCCCCAGTCCATCGAAGCCCTGCGCACCCAGGTGCAGCTGCTGGTGGCCACCGAGAAGCTCGACGAACTGGCCGGCCCGCTCAAGGAGCTGATCGAACGCCAGCCCGAGGCCGAACGCAGCCCGGTGATCGCCGGCCTGCCCCGCTTCCTGGCCGGAGTGCACGACAAGGCCCAGGCACTGAGCGTGGGGCAGACCGCCCTGGCCTCCTACCTGGATCTGCCGGCCACCCGCACCGCCGCCCGCACCTCGCTGGGCCGGCTGGCCGCGGCCGCCCAGCAGAGCGATCTGGCCATGAGCTACCTGCAGCAGGCACACCAGGACGATCCGGCTGCAGCCGGCCCGGTGCTGCTGGCCCTGGACCTGATGGGCCCCAAGCCGGAGGCCGAAACGGTGGTGAAGGACTACCTCGCCCGCCCGGATGCCTTGGCACCCCTGCGCCTGGCCTATGTGCAAAGCCTGGAGCAGCGCCAGCGGCTGGTGGATGCGGTGGCCCAGCTCCGTCTGGCCGTGGCCCAGCAACCCGACATGGCCCAGGCCTGGCTCTCGCTGGGCGCGCTGCTGACCGAGCTGCAGGAGCCGCGCGAGGGCATCCAGGCCCTGGACCGCTACTTCGCGCTGCAGGCGGCGCCGGCGGCCGAAGAAGGGGCTGCGGCCGACGAGGACACCCAGGCCGACAGGCTGCGCCGCACCTATGACTATGCCTGTGTGGTCCAGGCCGACGCGCATGAACAGCTGGGCGATCTCAAGGAGGCCGCCCGCTGGCTGGACAAGGTGCCCCCCGAGCGCACCGACTTGGCGCTGCTGGTGCGCCGGGCCTCGCTGATGGCGCGGCAGGGGCAGGTCGATGCCGGCCTGGCCCTGGTGAAGAACGGTGCCGCCCGCGGCAACCCGGATGCCCGCGCGCGGCTGCTGGCCCAGACCCAGGTGCTGCGCGACGCCGGGCGGCAGCAGGCCGCCTTCGACCTGCTGGGCAGCGCCGTGAAGCAGACCCCGGAAGACAGCGGCCTGATCTATGAGCAGGCCATGCTGGCCGAGCAGCTCAAGCAGTACGACACGATGGAGACGCTGCTGCGCGAGGTCATGCGGCTCAAGGCCGACGACGCCCAGGCCTACAACGCGCTGGGCTACTCGCTGGCCGAGCGCGGCGTGCGCCTGGACGAGGCCCTGAAGCTGATCCAGCAGGCCGTCTCCCTGGCGCCGGACGATCCCTTCATCCTGGACAGTCTGGGCTGGGTCTATTACCGCCAGGGCCGGGCCGACGACGCGCTCAAACTGCTCCGGCAGTCCTACGCGGCGCGCCCGCACGCCGAGGTGGCCACCCACCTGGGCGAGGTGCTGTGGGCCCTGGGCCGACACGACGAGGCTCTGCGCTATTGGCGTGAGGCGCAGCGGCGCGAACGCGACAACCCGGCGCTGCGCGAGACGCTGCAACGCCTGAAGGTGAAGCTCTGACCATGGCGACCGCGCCGGCCTGGCTGCGCCGCACCCTGCTGGGCGCGGGCCTGTGCTGGCTCGCGGGCTGCGCCACCGCACCGAGCGGGCCGGTGGACTACAGCGGCCGGCTGGCGGTGACGGTGGCTGCCGAGGGCGATCGGCCCGCCGAGTCCCACAGCGCCGCCTTCGAGCTGGGCGGCGATGCGCACCAGGGCCATCTGCGCCTGCTCTCGCCGCTGGGCACCGTGGTGGCCGACGCCACCTGGGAGGCCGACCATGTGCGGCTGGAGACCGGGGACGGCCCGCGCGACTACCCGAGCCTGGAAGCCCTGGCCGAGGACGCACTGGGCCAGGCCATCCCGCTGGGCGCCCTGCTGGCCTGGCTGCAGGGCCGCCCCTGGAACGGCGCCCCCCACGAGGCCGAGGCACAAGGCTTCCACCAACTCGGCTGGTCCGTCGACATCCATGCCCTGAAGACCGAGGGCGCCCTGGTGGCCCGCCGCGACAGCCCGCCGGCGGTCACACTGCGCGCCCGCCTGGACCGCTGACCCCCGGGCCCCGCGCACCCGAGCCCGCCACCTGCTTCCCGCGCCCAAGACATGAGCCTGCACGCGCTGTACGACCTGCCCGCCCCCGCCAAACTGAACCTCTTCCTGCACGTCATCGGCCGGCGGGCCGATGGCTACCACCTGCTGCAGTCGATCTTCACGCTGATCAACTGGCAGGACACCCTGCACCTGGAGCGGCGCGACGATGGCCGCATCCAGCGCCATGACCTGGGCCCGGCCCTGCCGGCCGAAGACCTCTGCCTGCGCGCGGCCCGCGCCCTGCAACAGGCCAGCGGCTGCCCGCTGGGGGTGGACATCTCGATCGACAAGCAGGTGCCCTGGGGTGCCGGGCTGGGCGGCGGCAGCTCCGACGCCGCCACGGTGCTGCTGGGCCTGAACCGGCTGTGGGACCTGCGCTGGTCGCGCGAGCGGCTGCTGAGCCTGGGCGCCACCCTGGGCGCGGACGTGCCCTTCTTCCTGGGCGGACACACCGCCTTCGTCGAAGGCATCGGCGAGATCCTGACCCCGATCGACCTGCCCGCGGGCCGCTGGGCGGTGCTGAAACCGGCGGCGGCACTGCCGACCCCGAAAATATTTTCAAGCGAGCTCTTGACGAGAGATACAAAGCCTGTCAAAGTTGCGGGCTTACTCGCTGAGTTGCAGCGGCAACGCGAAACGCGACAGACGACTGAAAAGTCGGAAGAAACGTTCTGGGGCCGCAACGACCTGCAAGCGGCCGCCGAGGCTTTGTGCCCCGACGTGAAGCAGGCAGCAAGGCTCTTGGCAGAACGGTTCGGCAACAGCCGCATGACCGGTTCTGGCAGTGCTGTGTTTGCCGATGCCGGTGGTGATGACGCGAGTGAAACCGACGCAGGAACTTCACCTGTGGCGACCTTGCTGGAAGGCTCCTGGCCTGAAGGTTGGGTGGGGCGAATGTGTCGGGGTTTGGCCAATCATCCACTGGAAGATTGGGTAAACTGAAAAGGTTTTCGGGTGTGGCTTTCGGGCCATGTCCTGTGTAGGGGAGTCGCCAAGTTGGTCAAGGCATCGGATTTTGATTCCGACATGCGAGGGTTCGAGTCCTTCCTCCCCTGCCAAATTTCATTGTTGTTGTCGCGCCCGGTGGCGTGACCCATCAGAATCAGACTGCGCCTTCAGGGCGCAGTCGTTCTTTGTGGGCTGTGGCGCGTGCTGCGGCCGCGCACCGCAAGACGCTCGTCTTCGTCACGTACAGCCTGCCCACCCCCTGGAGCTCCCACCGTGCTGTTCAACACCGTTCTCTTCACTGGCAACGCCAACCCCGCCCTCGCCCAAGAAATCGCCACCCACCTGGGCACCGAGCTGGGCAAGGCGTCGGTCGGACGCTTCTCCGACGGCGAGGTGACCGTCGAGATCCAGCAGAACGTCCGCGCCCGTGACGTGTTCGTCGTGCAATCCACCTGCGCGCCCACGAACGAGAACCTGATGGAACTGCTGATCATGGTCGATGCCCTCAAGCGCGCCAGCGCCCGCCGCATCACGGCCGTGATCCCCTACTTCGGCTACGCCCGCCAGGACCGCCGTCCGCGTTCCACCCGCGTGCCCATCTCGGCCAAGGTCGTGGCCAACCTGCTGGAAACCGTGGGCGTGGGCCGCGTGCTGACCATGGACCTGCACGCCGACCAGATCCAGGGCTTCTTCGACATCCCCGTCGACAACATCTACGCCAGCCCGGTGCTGCTGACCGACCTGAAGGCCAAGGCCTACAAGGACCTGGTCGTGGTGTCGCCGGACGTCGGCGGCGTGGTACGCGCCCGTGCGCTGGCCAAGCAGCTGGGCTGCGATCTGGCCATCATCGACAAGCGCCGCCCCAAGGCCAACGTCTCCGAGGTGATGCACGTCATCGGCGAGATCGAGGGCCGCAACTGCGTGATCATGGACGACATGATCGACACCGCCGGCACGCTGGTGAAGGCGGCCGAGGTGCTCAAGGAGCGCGGCGCCAAGCACGTCTACGCCTACTGCACCCACGCGGTGTTCTCGGGCCCGGCCATCGAGCGCATCAAGGCCTCGCACCTGGACGAGGTCGTGATCACCAACACCATCCCGCTGAACGACGCCGGCAAGGCCTGCCCCAAGATCCGCCAGCTGTCGGTGGCCTTCCTGTTCGCCGAGACCATCCGCCGCATCTCGGACGGCGAGTCGGTCACTTCCCTCTTCTCGGAACAGAACAACAACTTCTGATCCGTTTCGCTGGCCGCCCAGGCATCTGCCGAGGCGGCCTTTTCAAATGGGGCGACTCTGGTCGCGGAGCGCCCCGACTCATTGGAGTAATGTCATGGAATTCGTCGCTTTCGAGCGCAAGCTGCAGGGGACCGGAGCGAGCCGCCGCCTGCGTAACACCGGCAAGGTGCCCGGCATCGTCTTCGGGGCCGGTGAGCCCGCGATGATCGAGCTGGACCACAACGCCCTCTTCTTCGCGCTGAAGAAGGAAGCCTTCCACTCGTCCGTGCTGTCGATGCAGCTCAACGGCAAGACCGAGAAGGTCCTGCTGCGCGACTACCAAGTGCACCCCTGGAAGCAGCAGATCCTGCACATCGACTTCCAGCGCGTGGATGACACCACCAAGCTGCGCAAGAAGGTGCCGCTGCACTTCTCCGGCGAAGAAGAATCGGAAGCCGTGAAGACCGACAAGTGCCTGGTCGACCACGTCACCACCGAAGTCGAGATCGAGTGCCTGGCCGTTCAGCTGCCCGAGTTCATCGCCGTGGACCTGTCCGGCATGGTCAAGGGCAAGAGCCTGCACGCGTCCGAGCTGGTGCTGCCGGCCGGTTCCAAGCTGGTCAAGCACGGCAGCAAGGACCCGGTCGTCGTGACCGTGACCGAGCCGAAGGAAGAAGAAATCGTCGTGGCTGCTGCGCCGGCCGCCGACGACAAGAAGGGCAAGAAGGGCAAGAAGTAATCTGCCCCGGTTACCGGCCGACGGGCCGGTCGCCCCGAAACCCCGCTGCGGCGGGGTTTTTTATGCCCGGCGCACCCTCGCAGCGCCGAACAGCATTAGGCTGGCTGATGTCTCGATGAACACATCAGCCCCATGAATGCCCTGGACCCCGCCGGCCTGGAATGCCTGGCCGCCCTGGCCGAGGCCGGCAGCTTCGACGGTGCCGCACAGCTGCTGCACATCACCCAGTCGGCGGTCTCGCAGCGCCTGCGCTCGCTGGAAAGCAATGTCGGCCATGTGCTGGTGGTACGCGAGCGGCCGCTGCGCCTCACCGAACCCGGCAAGGTGCTGCTGCGCTATGCGCGGCAGATGCAGGTGCTGCGCGCCGACGCCGCGCGCGAACTGGGTGCCACCCTGAACCGTGACGAGCGCCTGCCGATCGCCGTCAACCCGAACAGCCTGGCCACCTGGGTGCTGCCGGCCCTGGACCCGCTGGTGCAACGCGGCCTGCAGGAAGGCTTCGGCGTCGAATTGATCGTCGACGACCAGGACTTCACCCACGACTGGCTGCGCCAGGGCGAGGTGCTGGGCTGCGTCAGCACCGTCGCCCAGGCCCTGCGCGGCTGCGCCTGCCAGGCCCTGGGGGCCATGCGCTATGTGGCGGCCGCCAGCCCGGCCTTCGTGGCCCGGCACCTGCCCCAGGGCTTGAACCGGCGCAACTTCGCCCAGCTGCCCTTCGTCACCTTCAACCGCAAGGACGACATGCAGACCGAGTGGGTCGCCAAGGCTTTCGGGGTGCGGGATCCCCAGCTCAGGGAGCGCTTCGTGCCCAGCAGCGAGGCCGTGGCCCGCGCCGCGGCCATGGGCTGGGGCGTATCGGTCCTGCCGGAGTTGCTGGCCCGACCTCTGCTGGCCAGCGGTGCCCTGCTGCCGGTGCTGCCGGAGGTCCACCTGGACGTGACCCTGTACTGGCACCAATGGAAGCTCAGCGGCGAGGATGGCGAAGTCTCGCGCCACGGCCTGATGGACCAGATCGGCGCGGCCCTGCTGGCCGGCGCCCGCCAGGCCCTGCACCCGGTGCCCATGGCCGGCGGCGGGGATAATCCCGCCCCATGATTCGACTGATCGTGGGCCTGGGCAATCCCGGGCCGGAATACGAGGACACCCGCCACAACGCCGGTTTCTGGTGGGTGGACCGGGCGGTGCGCCAACTGGGCGGCAGCCTGCAGGCCGACCGTGCCTACCACGGCCTGGTGGCCCGGGTGAACCGGCCGGCCGGCCCGGTCTGGCTGCTGCAGCCCATGACCTACATGAACCTCTCGGGCAAGTCGGTGGCCCCGCTGGCGCGCTTCTTCAAGATCGCGCCGGAGGAGATCCTGGTCGTGCACGACGAGCTCGATCTGCCGCCGGGCCAGATGAAGCTCAAGCAGGGTGGCGGCAATGGCGGTCACAACGGGCTCAAGGACATCCAGGCCCAGTTGGGCTCGCCCAATTTCTGGCGCCTGCGACTGGGCATCGGTCACCCGGGCGTGAAGGCCGAGGTGGCGGCCTATGTGCTGCGCAAGCCGCCGGCGGTGGAGCGCCTGTCCATCGATCACACGGTGGACGAATCGCTGCGCTGCCTGGAGCTGATGCTTGACGGTGCGATGGACAAGGCGATGATGAAGATCCACGCCAAGCCGCCGCGCCCCAAGCCGGCCCGCCCCGCCGGGCCGGGCATCGAAGGGACGGCCACCGTCCCTTCACCGCCCGAGACACCTTGAACACTGCCCTTCGTACACGCGACATCTTCCTGCTGGGCATGCTGACATTGCTATTCAGCGCAGATGCCCAGGCCACGGTCTACCGCTGTGGCCAGACCTATCAGCAGACGCCCTGCGAAGGCGGCAAGGCGGTCGAGGTACCCGCCGGCCCCAGCCCGGCCGAGGTGCAGGCCGCCCAGGAACGGGCGGCAGCCACCCGCCAATGGGCCGAGGGCATGACGGAAGACCGGCTGGCCCGCGAGAAGGCCCTGGCCAAGACGCGGCGGGAGGAGCGAACGGCACACCAGGGCGGGACCCGCTCGACGTCGGCTGCAGCCGCTTCGGCGGCCAGTGCGGGTCGCACCCCGGACTGCACCGGGTCGTCGGTGCGCCATGCCGGCATGGTCAGCGAAGCCGAAGCCCGCCGAACCCGACGGACCGCCACCCGCTGCAAGGCCCTGGCTGCCTATGCGAGCCTGCCGGCCAGCAGCCCGACCGCCCAGGCCGACAGCGCCCGCCAGCCGCTGCCGGCCAGCGCAGCGGCCCGCAGCGGCCGCTGAACAACCCTCAGGCCGTGCTGCCCGCGGTTGCGGCGCTTTGCGCCTGCAGCTCTTCGTACTTGCGCTGCAGCTGCTCGCGCGTCTCGACGTGGGCCGGGTTCACCGGAATGCACTCCACCGGGCAGACCTGCACGCACTGGGGTTCGCCGAAATGCCCCACGCACTCGGTACAACGCGCAGGATCGATCACATAGACCGTCTCGCCCATCGAGATGGCCTGGTTGGGGCATTCGGGTTCGCAGACGTCGCAGTTGATGCACTCGTCCGTGATCATCAGGGCCATGTCAGACGTCCTTGGGCTGGGCCACGCGGTCCTTGAGTCGTTCCAGCACCGAGGGTGCCACGAACTTGGAAACATCACCGCCCAAGCTGGCAATTTCGCGCACGAAGGTGCCGCTGACGAACTGGTACTGGTCGCTGGGGGTCAGGAACAGGGTCTCGACATCGGGCATCAGCTGACGGTTCATGCCCGCCATCTGGAACTCGTACTCGAAGTCGCTGACCGCGCGCAGGCCGCGCACCACCACCTTGCCGCCGCGTTGCACCACGAAGTCGCGCAGCAGGCCGCGGAAATCGACCACCTCGACGTTCGGGTAGGGCTGGCAGAGCTCGCGGGCCAGCCCCAGGCGCTCGTCCAGTGTGAACATGGTGCGCTTGTGGTGGCCGGCGGCCACCGCCACGATCAGGCGGTCGAACAGGCGGGCCGCCCGCCGCACCAGGTCCTGGTGTCCCAGCGTCATCGGGTCGAAGGTGCCGGGGTAGACGGCAATCACGGGATCATGGTCGTCGCTCATGGTGTCTCCTCTTTCTGCAGCAGCGCGAAGTGCACGGCACCGGCCTGGCCCTGGCGGTACGGCGTCAGACCCGGGGGCAGTTCGGCCGGCAGCGGCTCGCCAGCCTCCAGATAGACGAAGCCCCCCGGCACCGCCGCCCGCACCGCGGCGGCCAGGGCCGGCTGGGCCAGACCGGCGGCAAACGGCGGGTCCAGCAGCACCAGTTCCTGCGAGGCCGCAGGCGCCGCGCGCAGCCAGGCGATGGCATCGGCGCGCTGCACCCGCAGCGTCTGGGCCTTCAGCCGCTCGCGCGAGGCATTGAGCGAGGCCACCAGGGCCGGGTCCTGCTCCAGCAGCAGCACCTCGGCCGCGCCGCGCGAAGCGGCCTCGAAGCCCAGGGCGCCGGAGCCGGCAAAGGCATCCACCACGCGCCAGCCCGAGAGGTCCTGGCCCAGCCAGTTGAACAGGGTCTCGCGCACCCGGTCGGGCGTGGGCCGCAAGCCCGGGCGGTCGGCCACCGGCAGCAGGCTGCGCCGCCACTGGCCACCGATGATGCGCACCGCGTGCCGACCGCCAGCGGCGGGCCGCGGCGCCGGTCGCTGAGCCGGCCTCACTGCCGCACCGGCACGCCGGCCTCGGCGAGTCGGGCCTTGGCCTGGGCCACCGTGAACGTGCCGTAGTGGAAGATGCTGGCCGCCAGCACCGCGTCGGCGCCGCCGACCTGGATGCCTTCGACCAGATGCTCCAGCGCGCCCACGCCGCCCGAGGCGATCACCGGCACCGGCACCGCGTCGCTGACCGCACGGGTCAGTTCCAGGTCGAAGCCGATCTTGGTGCCGTCGCGGTCCATGCTGGTCAGCAGGATCTCGCCAGCGCCGTGCTCGGCCATCTGCCGGGCCCAGGCCACGGCGTCCAGGCCGACGTTCTTGCGCCCGCCATGGGTGTAGACGTCCCAGCCCGGCCCGCGGACGGCCAGGTCGTCGCCGGTGCGGCGCTTGGCGTCGATGGCCACCACGATGGCCTGGGCGCCGTACTTGTCCGAGGCGTCGCGGATGACCTGCGGCTTGGCCACCGCGGCGGAATTGAAGCTCACCTTGTCGGCCCCGGCGTTCAGCAGGCGGCGCACGTCCTCGACGGTGCGCACGCCACCGCCCACCGTCAGCGGGATGAAGACCTGCGAGGCCACCGCCTCGATGATGTGCAGGATCAGGTCCCGGCCGTCGCTGGTGGCGGTGATGTCCAGAAAGGTCAGCTCGTCGGCGCCCTGCTCGTTGTAGCGGGCTGCGATCTCGACCGGATCCCCGGCGTCGCGCAGTTCGACGAAGTTGACGCCCTTGACGACCCGGCCGCCGGTGACGTCCAGACAAGGAATGATGCGTTTGGCAAGCATGGGGCGATTGTCGCAGGTGCCGCCCCACGCCGTGCGCGGGCCGATGAGCCCGGGACCTCCGTCTCAGCCCTTGGGGACTGGACGATCAGCACCTCGCGGCCAGCAGCAAGAGCCAGCTCAAGCCCGGCGCGGGCGCCACCCTGGCCGAGCTGGCCCAGGTGCTGCAGGACAAGCCCGGCCCGCGCATCGGCGTGATCGGCCACACCGACGACATCGGGCGCGAGGACGGCAACCTGGCCCTGTCCGCCGCGCGAGCGCAGGCGGTGAACGGCGCGCTGGTCAGCCGTCACGGCATCCCCCCGGGCCGCCTGACCGCCCTGGGGCGTGGCGCCGGCCAGCCGCTGGTCGACAACAGCAAAGAGGCAGGCCGCGCCCGACCGACCACGGCCCCCCGGACCGGGGCCGACCCCACCACGGTGCAGGACCAGGTCCACCAGGTGGGCGGCACCGTGGACAAGGCCCACGGCATCGGCGACACGGCGCCTGTCGCTGAAGGATCTCTTCGGGCGCTGAACCACTTCCCTCGCGTCTGCACAGCCGGCTGTTACCCCCTGGGTCTGGTGATGCCAAGAATGCTCCCCACGGACGCACATGGCGTCCGGCCCAACAGGAGACAGACATGCCCAAGAAGATCCTCATGCTGTGCGGCGACTACGCCGAGGACTACGAGACCATGGTGCCCTTCCAGGCCTTGCAGGCCGTGGGCCACACCGTGCATGCGGTGGCCCCGGACAAGAAGGCCGGCGACTGGGTGCACACCGCGGTGCACGATTTCGAAGGCGCGCAGACCTACAGCGAGAAGCCGGGCCACCATTTCACGCTCAACGCCAGCTTCGCCGAGGTGAAGCCCGAGGCCTATGACGCGCTGGTGATCCCGGGCGGCCGGGCGCCGGAATACCTGCGCATGAACGCCCGGGTGGTCGAGATCACCCGCCACTTCCTGGCCGCCGACAAGCCGGTGGCCGCGGTCTGCCATGGCGCGCAGCTGCTGGCCGCCACCGGTCTGCTCAAGGGCCGCCGCGTGTCGGCCTATCCGGCCTGCCAGGTCGAGGTGGAACTGGCCGGCGCCGAGTACTGCGGCATCCCGGTGGACGCCGCCATCACCGACGGCAAGCTGGTGACCGCCCCCGCCTGGCCCGCCCACCCGGCCTGGATCGGCCAGTTCCTGGCGGTGCTGGGCACCCGCATCGAGACCTGACCCGATGGCGGGGACGCGCACGCTGCCCTAGAGTGGCGGCTCCGTCCCCATGCTTTGCGAGGCTGGCCATGTGCGAGATCTTCATCGGCGCCGATCCCCTCAGCTATGAGAGCCGGACCCGCTCCGTGCGCCTGCACGGAGTGGTCACCAGCATCCGGCTGGAACACCTGTTCTGGGACGTGCTGGACGAGATCGCCCGGCGAGACGGGCTGACCGTGGTGCAGCTGATCGAGAAGCTCTACGACGAGCTGATCGCGGCCCGCGGGGAGGCCGGAAATTTCGCGTCCTTCCTGCGGGTGAGTGCCCTGCGCTACGAGGCGCTGCTGGCCCACCAAGCCATCCCGGCCGATGTGGCGGTGCCGCTGCGCGGCCTGGATGCGCGCGCTGCGGTAAAGAGGTTGCCGGCCCACTGGCAGGCCGGCAGCGACCGGGCCCTGCGGCCCGGCCCGCAGGGGCTTCAGACGCCCAGCTCGTCGGCGCGCAGCTGCGCGGCCGAGAAGTCCAGCGCGCCGGTGTAGATCGAGCGGCCGCAGATCACGCCCTCGACCCCCTCGCCCTCCACCGCGCACAGGGCCTCGATGTCGGCCATGTTGGACAGGCCGCCCGAGGCGATCACGGGGATGGACAGCGCCTGGGCCAGCTTCACGGTGGCATCGATGTTGATGCCGGTGAGCATGCCGTCGCGGCCGATGTCGGTGTAGATCACCGCCTCGACCCCGTAGTCCTCGAACTTCTTGGCCAGGTCCACCACCTCGTGGCCGGTCAGCTTGCTCCAGCCGTCGGTGGCGACCTTGCCGTCCTTGGCGTCCAGGCCCACGATGATGTGGCCGCCGAAGGCGGTGCAGGCATCGCGCAGGAAACCGGGGTTCTTGACCGCGGCGGTGCCGATGATGACGTAGCTCAGGCCGTCATCGAGGTAGCGTTCGATGGTGTCGAGGTCGCGGATGCCGCCCCCCAGCTGGACGGGGATCTCGTCCCCGACCTCCTTCAGGATGGCCTTGATGGCCCCCTCATTGACCGGCTTGCCGGCGAAGGCGCCATTGAGATCCACCAGATGCAGGCGGCGCGCGCCCGCCTCCAGCCAGCGCCGGGCCATCGCGGCCGGGTCCTCGCCAAAGGTGGTGGAAGCATTCATGTCGCCCTGTTGGAGGCGGACACATTGACCGTCTTTCAGGTCGATCGCAGGGATCAGCAGCATGGCTCGGGGAGCGCGAGTAGGGAATTTGGAGCAGAAACCGCGGGCTGGGTTCGAGGTCGCCGAAAACCGGCGAAGCTCGGGCAAACGTCTCAGGGGTTCCAGTGCAGGAAATTGCGATACAGGGCCAGACCGTGCGCGGCGCTTTTTTCGGGGTGGAACTGCGTGGCGAAAATATTATCCCGGGCCACCGCGCAGGTAAAGCGCTCGCCATATTCGGTTTCACCCGCGGTATGGGCCGCCTGATCCGGGCGGGTGAAATAGCTGTGCACGAAATAGAACCAGGCGCCATCGGGCACCTCGCCCCACACCGGGTGGCGCACGCCGCCCGGTGAACACTGCGTCACCCGGTTCCAACCCATCTGCGGCACCTTGTAGCGGCTGCCATCGGGCTGGAGCCGCCCTTCCAGGCGGAAGCGCAGCACCCGGCCCGGGATCAGGCCCAGGCCCGGCGTGTCCTGCTCTTCGGAATGGTCCAGCAGCATCTGCATGCCCACGCACACGCCCATCAAGGGCTTGCTCGCCGCGGCCTCGAGCACGGCTTCCTGCAGACCGGAATCGCGCAGTTCACGCATGCAGTCGCGCATGGCGCCCTGGCCCGGCAGCACCACCCGCTCGGCGGCGCGCACTTCTTCGGGCCGGGCGGTAACGATCACCTCCAGCCCGCTGTCGGCGGCCACATGCATCACGGCCTGCGACACGCTGCGCAGGTTGCCCATGCCGTAATCGACAACGGCGACGGTGCGGCGGCTCATCTCAGAGACATCCCTTGGTGGACGGAATCACGCCCGCGGAGCGCGGGTCCGGCGTCAATGCCATGCGCAGTGCGCGGCCAAAGGCCTTGAAGATGGTTTCGCACTGGTGGTGGGCATTGTGGCCCTTGAGGTTGTCGATGTGCAGGCTCACGCCCGCATGGTTGACGAAACCCTGGAAGAACTCGAACACCAGCTGGGTGTCCAGCGCGCCGATCATGCCGGCCGTGAACTTCACGTCCATCGCCAGGCCCGGGCGGCCGGAGAAATCGACCACCACGCGCGAGAGCGCCTCGTCCAGCGGCACATAGCTGTGGCCGTAGCGGCTGATGCCCTTCTTGTCGCCCACGGCCTGCGCCACCGCCTGGCCCAGGGTGATGCCCACATCCTCCACCGTGTGGTGGCCGTCGATGTGCAGATCGCCTTCGGCGGTGATCTCCAGGTCGATCAGGCCATGGCGGGCGATCTGGTCGAGCATGTGGTCGAAGAAGCCGATGCCGGTGGCCAACTTGGACTGGCCCGTGCCATCCAGGTTGAGCGAGACGCTGATCTTCGTCTCCTGGGTGTTGCGGGAAACCTGGGCGGTGCGCATGGCGGGGTGCTCCGAAAGTGGGGTCGGGGGTCAGGCCAGGATGGCGTCCAGCGCCGCGAGCAGCGCATCGGTCTGCGCTTCGGTGCCCACGCTGATGCGCAGGAAGGGCGCGATGCGCTCGGGCGCGCGGAAATGGCGCACCAGCACCTTGCGCTCGCGCAGGCCGGCCGCCAGGGCCGCGCCGTCGCTGCCGGGGCGCTGGGCAAACACGAAGTTGGCGGCCGAGGGCAGCACCTGGAAACCACGGGTCTGCAGGCCGGCCACCATGCGCTCGCGGGTGGCGATGACCTTGCGGCAGGTGGCCTCGAACCAGGCCTCGTCCTCGATCGCGGCCACCGCACCGGCGATGGCCAGGCGGTCCAGCGGATAAGAGTTGAAGCTGTCCTTCACGCGGGTCAGGGCCTCGATCAGGTCGGCCTGGCCCATCGCATAGCCCACCCGCAGGCCGGCCAGGGCGCGCGACTTGGACAGGGTGTGGACCACCAGCAGCTGCGGGAACTCGGCGATCAGGCCCACGGCCGATTCGGCGCCGAAGTCCACATAGGCCTCGTCCACCACCACCACCGAATCAGGGTTGCCCTGCAGCAGGCGGCGGATCTCGGCCAGCGGCAGCGGCATGCCGGTGGGTGCATTGGGGTTGGCGAAGATGATGCCGCCATTGCCGCCCTGCTCACGGCTGGCCTGCAGGTAGTCATCCACCCGCAGCGAGAAGTCCTCGGCCAGCGGGATGGCCCGCGTGGCGATGCCGTAGAGCTTGGCGTAGACCGGGTAGAAGCTGTAGCTGATGTCCGGGTACAGCAGCGGCGCGGCGTGGCGCAGCAGGCCCATGAAGATGTGGGCCAGCACCTCGTCAGAGCCGTTGCCGACGAAGACCTGGCTCTCGGCCAGGCCGTGGCGGCGGGCGATGGCCGCCTTCAGCGCGCTGGCCTGCGGGTCCGGGTACAGGCGCAGGGCCTCGCTGTTCTGCCCGGCAATCGCCGCCAGCACCTTCTCGCTGGGGCCGTAGGGGCACTCGTTGGTGTTGAGCTTGACCAGCCCGTCGATCTTCGGCTGCTCGCCCGGCACGTAAGGGGTCAGCGTGCGGACGATCTCACTCCAGTAGCGGCTCATCGTCGGATCCCTTTCAACCGCGGTTCTTCAGGCGCAGTTCGGCGGCCTGGGCGTGGCCCTGCAGGCCCTCGCCATAGGCCAGCTCGGCGGCGATGGGGCCGAGGATCTGCGCGCCTTCGGCGCTGACCTCGATCAGGCTGGAGCGCTTCTGGAAGTCGTAGGTGCCCAGCGGCGAGGAGAAGCGCGCGGTGCCCGAGGTGGGCAGCACGTGGTTGGGGCCGGCGCAGTAGTCGCCCAGGCTCTCGCTGGTGTAGGCCCCCAGGAAGATGGCGCCAGCATGCTTGAGCAGCGGCTCCCAGCGGTTCGGCTCGGCGCTGGAGACCTCCAGGTGCTCCGGCGCGATGCGGTTGCTGATCGTGCAGGCCTCTTCCATCGAGCGGGTGTGGATCAGCGCGCCACGGCCTTCCAGGCTGGCGCGGATCACGGCCTGGCGCGGCATGGTGGGCAGCAGGCGCTCGATCTCGGCGCGCACGCGGTCCAGGTAGGCGGCGTCCGGGCACAGCAGGATGCTCTGCGCCAGCTCGTCGTGCTCGGCCTGGCTGAACAGGTCCATCGCCACCCACTCGGGCGGCGTGCTGCCGTCGGCCAGCACCAGGATCTCGCTGGGGCCGGCGATCATGTCGATGCCGACCTGGCCGAAGACGCGGCGCTTGGCGCTGGCCACATAGGCATTGCCCGGGCCGGTGATCTTGTCCACCGCCGGCACGGTGGCCGTGCCGTAGGCCAGCGCGGCCACGGCCTGGGCGCCGCCGATGGTGAAGGCGCGGGTCACGCCGGCCACATAGGCCGCGGCCAGCACCAGCGCATTCTTTTCACCCCTGGGGGTGGGCACCACCATGATGATCTCGCCCACGCCGGCCACATGGGCGGGGATGGCGTTCATCAGCACGCTGGAAGGGTAGGCGGCCTTGCCGCCGGGCACGTAGATGCCCACGCGGTCCAGCGGCGTCACCTTCTGGCCCAGCAGCGTGCCGTCCTCGTCGCGGTAGCTCCAGCTCTGGCCGCTGGCGGCCAGCTGGCGCTCGTGGTAGCTGCGCACGCGGGCGGCGGCGGCTTCCAGCGCGCTGCGCTGGGCCGGGGTGATGGCCTCGAAGGCCGCCTTGAGCTCCTCGCGGGTCAGCTCCAGCGCCGCCACGCTGTCGGCGCTCAGGCCGTCGAAGCGGGCGGTGTAGTCCAGCACCGCGGCGTCCCCCCGGGCCTGCACGTCGGCCAGGATGTCGGCCACCCGCTGCTCGATGGCCGCGTCGGTGTCTGCGGACCAGTGTCGCAGCCGGGCGAATTCGCTCTCGAAGTCGGCGGCGGTGGTGGCGAGCTGGCGCAGGTTCAGGGCGGTCATGGCAAGGGTCCGGCGGACGGGGGATTCAGGGCTGGATGGCCGAGGCGAAGGCGTCGATCAGGGGTTTGAGGCGGGTGCGCTTGAGCTTGAGCGCGGCCTGGTTGACCACCAGGCGGGAGGAGATCTCCATGATCTGCTCGACCTCGACCAGGTGGTTGGCCTGCAGGGTCTTGCCGGTGGAGACCAGGTCCACGATGGCATCGGCCAAGCCGGTCAGCGGGGCCAGCTCCATCGAGCCGTAAAGCTTGATCAGGTCCACATGCATGCCCTTGTCGGCGAAGTGCTGCCGGGCCACATGGGTGTACTTGGTGGCCACGCGCAGGCGCGAACCCTGGCGCACGGCGGTGGCGTAGTCGAAGTCGGCACGCACCGCCACGCTCATGCGGCACTTGGCGATGTTCAGGTCCAGCGGCTGGTACAGGCCCTCGCCGCCATGCTCCAGCAGCACGTCCTTGCCGGCCACGCCCATGTCGGCACCGCCGTACTGGACGTAGGTGGGCACGTCGGTGGCCCGCACCAGCACCACCCGCACATCGGGCTGGTTGGTCGGCAGGATGAGCTTGCGGCTCTTCTCCGGGTCCTCGGTGACGGTGATGCCCGCGGCCGCCAGCAGCGGCAGGGTCTCTTCGAAAATGCGTCCCTTGGACAGCGCCAGCGTGATCATGCGCCGGTCCTTTCGCTCACGCGTTCGATGTTGGCGCCAATGGCGCGCAGCTTGTCTTCCATGCGGTCGTAGCCGCGGTCCAGGTGGTAGATGCGATCCACCGTGGTGCTGCCCTCGGCCACCAGGCCGGCAATGACCAGGCTGGCCGAGGCCCGCAGGTCGGTGGCCATCACAGTGGCGCCCGACAGGTGCTCGACCCCGGTGACCATGGCGGTGTGGCCGTCCACGACGATCTGCGCGCCCAGGCGGATCAGCTCGTTGACGTGCATGAAGCGGTTCTCGAAGATGGTCTCGGCGATCCGCGCCGCGCCTTCGGCCACGCAGTTGACGGCCATGAACTGGGCCTGCATGTCGGTGGGGAAGCCGGGGTACTCGGTGGTGCGGAAGCTGACCGCCTTGGGCCGCGCCGTGGCCTGGATGCGGATCCAGTCCTCGCCCGCGGTGATGGTCATGCCGGCCTCGCGCAGCTTGTCGATCACCGCGTCCAGGTGGGTGGCGCGGGCGTCGCGCAGCACCACGTCGCCGCCGGCGGCCGCCACCGCGCACAGGAAGGTGCCGGCCTCGATGCGGTCGGGCACGATGCGGTGGCCGCCCTCGGGCGCGTTCAGGCGCTCCACACCCCAGATGCGGATGCGGTGCGTGCCGTGGCCTTCGATCTGCGCGCCCATCTTGATGAGCATCTCGGCCAGATCGGGGATCTCGGGCTCGCGCGCCGCGTTCTCCAGGATGGTCTCGCCATCGGCCAGGGCCGCGGCCATCATCAGGTTCTCGGTCCCGGTCACGGTGACCATGTCGGTCGTGATGCGCGCGCCGCGCAGGCGGCGCAGGCCCGCCTCGCCCTGGGGTGCCAGGGCCTGGATGTAGCCGTGCTGCACGGTGATCTCCGCGCCCATGGCCTGCAGGCCCTTGATGTGCTGGTCCACCGGCCGCGAGCCGATGGCGCAGCCGCCGGGCAGCGAGACCTTGGCCGCCCCGAAGCGGGCCAGCAGCGGCCCCAGCACCAGGATGGAGGCGCGCATGGTCTTGACCAGCTCGTAAGGCGCCTCGGTGGAGTGGACGGTGCCGGCGTCGATGCGCACCACGTCCGGCCGCTCAGCATCACGTTCGGCGCTGGCCCCCAGGTGGCGCAGCACCTTCAGGGTGGTGGCCACGTCCTGCAGCTTGGGCACGTTGCTCAGCGTGACGGGCTGGGCCGTCAGCAACGCCGCGCACAGCTCGGGCAGGGCTGCGTTCTTCGCGCCGGAGATGGTCACTTCGCCGTGCAGAGGCTGGCCGCCGCGGATGAGAAGTCTGTCCATGATGAGGGGTGCTCTGGTCGGGGAATGGGCCGTCCGAACCTGGGGGCATGGGAAGGGGTCCATCGCCACCGCGACGTCACCCATCACCCACGGTCCGGACCGCGGGAGAGGGTCAATGGCGGTGTTCGGCCGGCGCCTGCAGCGCGGCGGCAGGACCCTGGGCGGCCCATTCGGCCGGGGTCAGAGTCTTCATCGAAAGGGCGTGGATTTCGGCGCGCATGCGCTCGCCCAGGGCGGCATACACCCGCTGGTGGCGGTGCACGCGCGACAGGCCTTCGAACTCGGGCGAGACGATGGTGGCGTAGAAATGCTGGCCGTCACCCTGCACGTCCAGGTGATCGCAGCCGAGACCGGCGGCAATGTAGGCGTGGATCTGGGCAGGGGTGGGATTGGCCATGATGGGCGGATTATCGCCGATATGCCTGCGCCACCGTCACTCGAAGCTCAATTCCGGATCTTGTAGCCGGACTTGAGCAGGCGCAGCGTGACCGCCGACACCGCCAGGAAGGCCAGTCCAACCACCGCCAGGCTGATCCAGGGCGAGACATCGCTGACGCCGAAGAAGCCGTGACGGAAGCCGTCGATCATGTAGAAGAAGGGGTTGAAGTGACTGGCCGTCTGCCAGAACGGCGGCAGCGTGGACACCGAATAGAACACCCCGGCCAGCATGGTCATGGGCATGACCAGGAAGTTCTGGAAGGCCGCCATCTGGTCGAACTTCTCGGCCCACAGGCCGGCGATCAGGCCCAGCGAACCCATCAACCCCGCCCCCAGCAGCGCGAAGGCCAGCACCCACAGCGGCTGCGCCAGGCCGGGCGGGCCGAACCAGACGGTGACGACCAGCACTCCCAGGCCCACCACCAGGCCCCGCACGATGGCCGCGCCCACATAGGCCAGGAACCAGGCCCAGTGCGACAGCGGCGTGACCAGCAGGAACACCAGGTTGCCGGTGATCTTGCTCTGGATCAGGCTGGACGAGGTGTTGGCGAAGGCGTTCTGCAGCACGCTCATCATCACCAGGCCAGGGATCAGGAAGGCGGTGTAGCCGATCTGGCCGTAGACCTTCACATGGTCCTCCAGCACGTGGCCGAAGATCAGCAGGTAGAGCACCGCCGTCAGCACCGGCGCACCCACGGTCTGGAAGCTGACCTTCCAGAAGCGCAGCACTTCCTTGTAGAACAGGGTGCGGGCGCCGGCCAGCGGGCCGAATTCAGGCTCGGGGCGGGCCGGCAGCAGGCGGTCAGGGGCGTTCATGCGGGCACCTCCTGGCGCGGGGCGGGCGCCGGCGTGGCCGTGCCCTGCATGATGGCCAGGAACACGTCCTCCAGATCGGCCCGGCCGATCTCCAGGTCCTCCACCCGCACGCCGGCGGCGCGCAGCTGGGCCAGCACGGCCTCCACGTCGGCGGCGTCGCGCGCGCTCACCTGGGCGATGCGGCCGGTCACGCGGGCGCGGGCCTGCAGCGCGGGCGGCAGGGCGTCGTCCGTCTTGAAGCGCAGCATGCTGCCGCCGGCCGCGTGCAGCAGGTTGCTGGTGCGGTCCAGCGCCACGATCTGTCCACGCTTGAGCATGGCGATGCGCCCGCACAGGGCCTCGGCCTCTTCCAGGTAGTGGGTGGTCAGCAGCACGGTGTGGCCCTGCTGGTTCAGGCGGGCCACGAACTGCCAGAGGGTCTGGCGCAGCTCCACGTCCACGCCGGCGGTGGGCTCGTCCAGCACGATGACCGGCGGCCGGTGCACCAGGGCCTGGGCCACCAGCACCCGGCGCTTCATGCCCCCGGAGAGCTGGCGCATGTTGGCGTTGGCCTTGTCGGCCAGGCCCAGGCCGGCCAGCACCTCGTCGATCCAGTCGTCGTTGTGACGCACGCCGAAGTAGCCGCTCTGAATGCGCAGGGTCTCTCGCACCGAGAAGAAGGGGTCGAACACCAGTTCCTGCGGCACGATGCCCAGGGCGTGGCGGGCCTGGGCGAAGTCGCTGACCACGTCGTGCCCCATGACGGTGACCCGCCCCTCGGTGGCCCGGGCCAGGCCGGCCAGGATGCTGATGAGGGTGGTCTTGCCGGCCCCGTTGGGACCCAGCAGGCCGAAGAACTCGCCTTCGGCGATGTCGAAGCTGACGCCATCCAGGGCCCGGAACGGGCCCTGCCCTCCCTGGTACACCTTGGTGACGCCCTGGAAACTGATGGCGGGCATGGGCGCGATTCTAGGGAGACTGCCAAGGGCCCACGACATGTCCGGGTGCTAGATTGACTTGGCCATGGCTGCCAAACCGCCCCGCCGCACCCCCCAGCGCATCCTCGAGGCGGCGCGGGCGCTGTACAACCGCTTCGGCGAGCCCAACATCTCGACCACCCGCATCGCGGCCGAGCTGGGCATCAGCCCGGGCAACCTGCATTACCACTTCGCCACCAAGAACGCCCTGCTGGACGCCCTGCTGGCCGATGACCTGGCGGCGCTCGACGCGGTGCTGGCCCAGGCCCCGGCCGTGCGCCATGTGGACGAAGCCTGGCAATGCGTGCAGGCGCAGTTGGCACTTGCTCACCAATACCGCTTCCTGCTGCGCGACCTCAACGAACTGCTCAGCCGCAACCGGCAACTGGAGCAACGGGTGCAGGCCATGATGGCCCGCCAGACCGCCGCCGCGCGCGCACTGCTGGAAGGCTTGGTGCATGGCGGCGATGCGCAGATCGCCCCGGCCGAGATCGACGACCTGGCCACCGCCCTGGTGCTGGTGCTCAACGGCTGGCACAACTTCGCCTTCGCCCGGGCCCCGCGTCTGGCCCTGGAGGCGTCCCAGGCCCCGCAGACCCTGGCCGAGGGGGTGGGACGGGCCATGGGCCTGCTGGCCCCCTGCCTCACGCCGACGGCGCGCGACACCCTGGCGCGGTTGCGCCAGGCTGCCGAGTCAGGTCCGGAAGGTCCGCCCTTGGCAACACCCGGCCCGGCAGCGGCAATGGCGCCAGCCACTCCCCCCGCGGCCCGCAGCCTGGCCACGGGCTGAACCGGGAGCGGGATGGAAGACTTCAGTGGTTGAGGGCGCGGTCAGGCCAGGCGGACTGGGTAAGATCAGAACGAACGTTCATTCACTTTTGGAGACGACCATGTCCGACCTGACCACCCTGTTCCAGACCGCCGTGGCCGAGAGCAAGCAGTTGCCGGAGAAGCCCGACAACATGACCCTGCTGAAGATCTACGCCCTGTACAAGCAGGCCACCGAGGGCGATGTGCAGGGCGAGCGCCCGGGCATGATGGATTTCGTGGCCCGCGCCAAGTGGGACGCCTGGTCCAACCTGAAGGGCCAGACCGGCGACCAGGCCAAGCAGGCCTACATCGACCTGATCGAATCGCTCAAAGACTGAGCGCCACGGCCAGGCGCCCGGGCCAGCCCTGGCCGGCTCAGGCCTTCTTTGCGGAGGCCTTGGCCAGGGCCTCGTCCAGCATCCGGGCGGTCTCCGCCTCGATCTTGCCGGCAAAGGCCTTGAACAGCAGGCCCAGCTGGGCCTGCAGGTCGAAGCGGTCCGCAGTCACGGTCAGCGTGCCCTTGACGCCCGAGCGGTTGAACTCGATCACGTCGCAGTCGCTGCCGCGCTGCACGGTGCAGCGCATGTCCAGCTTCTTCTCGGCGTAGCCGGCCCAGTCCTGGGCCACCTGCCGGGCCCGCTCCAGGCCCAGTTGGTGGTCGCGGTGCATCTTCAGATCGGACATGTCATGGCTCCTTGGAGGTGGCGGCAGAGGCGGCGGCGGCCGGCATGAGGGCTTGCAGCGCCCGTTCGCGCTCCGGCTTGGGCTGGTCGGCCAGCCGCTGCACGGCGGCATAGAAACGGGGGAAATTCTCCCCCTCCTGCAGGAAGAGGGCCTGGAAGGCCGGCACCCACTGCAGGTAGGCCCCCAGCACCCCCAACGAGGCGTTGTTGGCCTGGGAAAAGAAGCGGTCGTAGCCGGCAAAGCCCTGCCAGGGGCCGTCGCGCAGCGCGGCGTAGTCGGCCCGCATCTGCGCGAACAGCGCCGCCTTGCGCTGGCGCTTGGCCTCGTCGCCCAGCGGGCTGGCGTACAGCGCCAGCAGGGCCGCCCGCGTGCGGCCGGTCAGGGCACGGAAGTCCTGGCGCCGCTGCTCCAGCGCCGCGTACTCGCGCCGGGCGGCCTCATCACCAAAGCGGTTCAACCAGCGCTGGGCCCCAATCTGCTCCACCGTGGTGGCAAAGCTCTCGTTAAAGGCGGTGTCGCCCGCGGCATAGACCACCTGGTGCGACAGCTCGTGGAAGATCAGCCGGGCCAGCTCGCCTTCGGGCCAGCGGATGAAGGTGTTGAGCAGCGGGTCGCCCCCCAGCCAGTTGCTCATGCCCAGCGTGGAGTATGCCGGCACCGGGTAGACGCTGACCTCCAGCCCCTCGGTGCGCAGGGCGTCGCCAGCGGTCTGGGCCGCCGCCTCGTCGAAGTAGCCGCGGTAGCCCACGCAGCCCACCACCGGGAAACACCAGGTCTGCAGGGTGAGCGAGAGCTCGGGCGCCGCCACCACGTTCCACACCGCCGCACCGCGGTGCAGGTCGGCATAGCGGCGGTAACTGCGGTTGTCCGGCAGGTCCAGCTCCTGGATGGCGAAGTCGCGCATGCGCTGGCTCAGCTGCAGGCGCTCGCGCAAGGCGGCATCGGTCTGCGGGTCCTGCACCCAGTCGTTCACCGGCCGGGCGCTGTGCAGCAGGCTGAGGTGCCCGCCCGCCGACTGCCAGAGGTAGCCCACCGAACTGCAGCCCGAGGTCAGGCACAGCGTCCCCAGGCTCAAGAGCAGAACGCCCAGGCCGGAGCCGCCCACCCAGGCGACCCAGCGCGCCAAGCGTCGCCACGTCATCCTCCAGGCCTCCCTCACAGGGGCGCCACCTCCACCAGGCAGTCGTAGAAGCAGGGGGCCTCGCCCAGGTCGGTCAGGCGCTGGTGGGTCAGTTGGTTGACGTTGGTGCCGTTGCGGCCCAGCTTGCGCCACCACACGCCCAGGCCGTTGACCACGCCCGGACGGGCGCGCGGGCTGACACGGGCCACGCAGTGGTACTCGCCCCGGTCATTGAAGACCCGCACCGGCTGGCCGTCGACCAGACCGCGGGCCTGGGCATCGGCATCGCAGATCTCCAGCAGCGGCTCGCCTTCGATGTCCCGCAGGCTCTTGACGTTGACGAAGGTGGAGTTGAGGAAGTTGCGGGACGGCGGCGAGATCATGGCCAGTGGGTAGCGCTGCGCCAGGGCCGGGTCGCGCTCGGCGCTCTCATGGTTGGGCACGTGGTCGGGCAGCGGCAGGCAGGGTGCGCAGGCGCGGGCCTTGCCGCTGGCGGTGAAGAAGCGCCCCTCGGCGAACGGCGCCTCGGGCACCGGCAGCTTGAGCCAGCCCACGCGGCGCAGCTCGTCGAAGTCCACCTCGAAGGCCTGGCGCGCCAGGCTCAGGTCGTCGTCCTGGAAGCAGGGTTCGTCAAAGCCCATGCGCGCGGCCAGCTGGCGGAAGATCTCGGCGTTGGAGCGGGCCTGCCCGGCCGGCGGCAGCGCCGGCTCGTTGATCAGCAGGTAGGTGTGGCCGTAGCTGGCGTGCACGTCCCAGTGTTCCAGCTGGGTGGTGGCGGGCAGCACGTAGTCGGCGTGGTCCGCGGTGTCGGTCAGGAAGTGCTCCAGCACCACGGTGAACAGGTCCTCGCGGCGGAAGCCCGCCACCACCTTGGCCGACTCGGGCGCCACCGCCACCGGGTTGCTGTTGTAGACGATCAGTGCCTCGATCCTCGGCCCGAAGGCGGGCGAGGCCTCGCGCAGCAGATCGTCGCCGATGGTGCTCATGTTGATGCTGCGCGGCTGGCGGCCGGCCAGCAGGTCCGGGCGCTCCAGCGCCCGGTTGCGGAAGGGCTTGTTCCAGCCGGAGGCGGACAGCAGCAGGCCCCCGGCCCGGTGGCGCCAGGCCCCCACCAGACAGGGCAGCAGCGCGATCAGCCGGGCGGCATTGCCACCGCCAGCCACCCGCTGCATGCCGTAGTTCAGACGGATGGCCGCCGGGGCCGTGGTGCCGTAATCGCGCGCCAGGCCGCGGACCTCGTCGGCGCTGATGCCGCAGACCTCGGCCGCGCGCTCCGGAGGCCACCGCAGCGCGCGTTCGCGCAGCTCGGGCCAGCCTTCCACGTGCTGAGTCAGGTAGTCGTGGTCCAGCCAGTCGTTCACCACGAGTTCGTGCATCAGGCCCAGGGCCAGGGCGCTGTCGGTGCCGGGCCGCAGGGCGATGTGCTGGTGGCACTTCTCGGCCGTCTCGGTGCGGCGCGGATCGATGGCGATCAGCTTGGCGCCGGCCCGCTTGGCCGCCTGGGCATAGGTCCAGAAGTGCAGATTGGAGGCGATGGAGTTGCTGCCCCAGATCAGGATGAGGCGACTCTCGGCGAAGTGTTCCAGGTGCATGCCCACGGTGGCGCCGTAGGTCAGTGCCAGCCCGGTGGCGCCGGCTTCGGCGCAGATGGTGCGGTTGAGCTGCGAGGCCCCGAGACGGTGGAAGAAGCGGCCGGCCATGGCCTCGCCCTGCACGAAGCCCATGGTGCCCGCATAGCTGTAGGGCAGGATGGCCTGCGGGTCACGCGCGGCGATGGCCTTCAGGCGCGCAGCGATGTCGTCCAGGGCCTCGTCCCAGCCCACCGGTTCGAACTGCCCGGAACCCTTGGGCCCGACGCGGCGCAGCGGCTGCAGCACCCGCTCGGGGTGGCTGTTGCGCTCGGCGTAGCGGGACACCTTGGTGCACAAGGCCCCGTGGGTGGTGGGGTGATCGGGTTCGCCTTGCAGGCGGATCAGGCGCTCGCCCTCGACCGTCACGCGGATGGCGCAGGTGTCGGGGCAGTCATGGGGGCAGGCCGCGTGGATCACACGCGTGGTGGCCGAGGGATCACGGGTCGGGGTCATCCCGGCATGATGTCACAGCCGGTCACACAAGGCCGCGCTTGCCAGTCCCCCGGCCCGCCAAGAAAGCCTGACCTTTTGCAACAATCGGTCAGCCCCTGTGGGGCATCACGTTCAGGGAAGTTCATGCACGCAGTCAAACGCCGTACCCTTCTTCAACACAGTGCCGCGCTGGGGCTGGCCGCCACCCTGCCCCTTGGTGCGCGCGCCCAGGCCCGGGAGGGCCGCATCGTGCTGGGTCAGTCGGCCGCACTCACCGGACCCGCCGCCCAGCTGGGCCTGCAGTTCAACCGCGGTGCGCGCCTGGTCTTCGACCGGGTCAACGCCAACGGAGGCGTGGGCGGTGCACAGATCGAGCTCAAGGCATTGGATGACGGCTACGAGCCGGACCGCTGCCGCGCCAACACCGAGCGATTCCTGGCCGAGGACGTGTTCGCCCTGTTCGGCTATGTGGGCACGCCCACCACCCTGGCCGCCCTGCCCCTGGTGACCGCCGCCAAGGTGCCGCTGATCGCCCCGCTGACCGGCGCGATGGGCCTGCGGGTGCCCTTCAACCGCAACGTCTTCCACATCCGCGCCTCCTACGAGGACGAGACGGCGCTCATCGTCAAGCACCTCACCCAGCTGGGCCTGAAGAAGATCGGCGTGTTCCGGCAGAACGACAGCTACGGTCAGGCCGGCCTGGACGGGGTGACCAAGGCCCTGCAGCAGCGTCAGCTGACGCCGCTGGCGGTGGGCACAGTGGAGCGCAACAGCAGCGATGTGGCCGCTGCGGTCAAGGCCCTGGTGGCCGCCCGCCCCGACGCCATCGTGCTGATCAGCGCCTACACCAGTTGTGCGGCGTTCATCCGCGCCGCCCGCCAGGCCGGCTACGGCGGCACCTTCTTCAACGTGTCCTTCGTCGGCACGCAGGCCCTGTCCGATGCCCTGGGCCGCGAAGCCCTGGGGGTGATGGTCACCCAGGTGGTGCCCAGTCCCTTCTCCACCACCAGCGGCGTCGTGCGCGATTACCTTGCCGCCCTCAAGGCGGCCGACCCCAAGCTCAAACCCAACTACACCAGCCTGGAGGGCTACATCGCTGCGCGGGTGCTGGTGGACGGCCTCAACCGCGGGGGCCGCGGGCGAGACGGCCTGATCAGCAGCCTGGAGGGGCTGGGCTCCCTGCAAATGGGGGGCTTCCCCCTGAGCTTCAGCGCCCGGGACCATGTCGGGTCCCATTTCGTGGAAGTCACCATGCTCACTGGGGATGGCGGCGTGCGCACCTGAGGGGCGCGCGGCTAAGATCCTCGACCCGACCCGGAGATTCGCATGACCCTGCTGGCTGACCTCCAAGCGCAGGCGGACGACTTCGTCGCGCTGCGACGTGACATCCACGCCCACCCCGAGCTCTGCTTCGAGGAGCATCGCACGGCCGAACTGGTGGCACGGCAGCTGGAGAGCTGGGGCATCGAGGTGCACCGGGGGCTGGGCCGCACCGGGGTGGTGGGCATCCTGCGACGCGGCAGCAGCACGCGCACGCTGGGTCTGCGGGCCGACATGGATGCCCTGCCCATCACCGAGCACAACACCTTCGCCCATGCCAGCCGGCACCCGGGCAAGATGCACGCCTGCGGCCACGACGGCCACACCACCATGCTGCTGGCGGCGGCCCGCCACCTGTCCCAGCACGGTCGCTTTGACGGCGCGGTCTATTTCGTCTTTCAACCGGCCGAGGAGGGCGGCGGCGGCGCCCGCGAGATGATCGCCGATGGCCTGTTCGAGCGCTTCCCGATGGAGGCCATCTTCGGTCTGCACAATTGGCCGGGCATCCCCAGTGGCCATTTCGCCGTCTGCAAGGGGCCGATCATGGCCTCCAGCAACGAGTTCCGCATCGTGATCCGCGGCAAGGGGGCCCACGCCGCCCTGCCGCATCTGGGCATCGACCCGGTGCCGGTGGCCTGCCAGATGGTGCAGGCCTTCCAGACCATCGTGACGCGCAACAAGAAGCCGCTGGACACCGCCGTGATCTCGGTGACGATGATCCACACCGGCGAGGCGTCCAACGTGGTGCCCGACCACTGCGAGATCCAAGGCACGGTGCGCACCTTCTCGACCGGTGTGCTGGACCTGATCGAGCGCCGCATGGGCGAGATCGCCGAGCACACCGCCGCCGCCTTCGGTGCGACGGCCGAGTTCCATTTCCACCGCAACTACCCGCCCACCATCAACCACGACCGCGAGGTGACCTTCCTGCGCGACGTGATGCGCGAGGTGGCCGGCCCGGACCGCACGCTGGAGATGGAGCCGGCCATGACGGCCGAGGACTTCAGCTTCTTCCTCGAGAAGAAGCCCGGGGCCTACTTCATGATCGGCAACGGCAGCGGCGAGCACCGCGCCCCCCACGACGGGTCGGCGCGGCAGATCGGGCCGTGCACGCTGCACAACCCGCACTACGACTTCAACGACGCGCTGATCCCTCAGGGCGCCGCGCTGTGGGTGCGGCTCACCGAGCGCTGGATGGCCAGCGCCGAGTGAGTCGATCCGCCCTCAGCCTCAGGCCATCACGTCGACGGAACCGGCTGTGGTGGCCATGCTTTCGGCGCCCGGCGGCACCGGGTCGCTCACCGGCGGCAGCGGCCGTTGGCCGGAGCGCAGCTCCTTGATCGCGTCGGCGGCAATCGCCTTGGCCCCCTGGACGTCGCCCTGGGCCAGGGCCTTGCCGACCTGCGCAAACGCGCCATCGGGATTCCAGGTGGCGTTGGGCGGCGGGTTCTTCAGGATGTCCTTGTAAGCATCCTTGGCGGCGTCCAGATCCCCCTGGCGCAGGGCCTTGCCCAGTTGGTGGAATTGCTTGGCGGTATTGGCCGCACTGCCGGACGACCAATCCACAGCGCCACTGCTGACGGCAGAAACAGACATGTGAACTCCCTTGTGGGCGACAGCCGGCCCGACCTCCGGACCTGTCTCACTGCGCCTGCCGCCATGGTGGGAGAGAAACCATTTGCACAAAGGCGGAAACAACGGTGACATCACCGCAGAGTTTTGCCGGCGGCTCCCCCGCCGCGGCGAGGAAGCGCCGGCGGCCTCGATGTCCTGAAATGACCGCATGATGTCCCGACACGGCCTGTGGAACACCGCTGGCTCTGGGCAAGATGCCGATCACCGTTTCTCATTCAAGGTGATCTTCATGTCCTCTCCTGACACCGCCGTGCTGCTCATCGATGTCCAGGCCTCCTTCACCGCCCGGCCCTACTGGTCCCGCGCCGAGCTGCCGGCCTACCTGGACGCCACCACCCGCCTGCTGACCGGCGCACAGGCCGCCGGACTGCCCATCGTCCAGGTCTTCCACACCGATGGCCCCGACCGGGCCGACAACCCTTTCGCGCACGCCAGCGGCCTGGTGCGTCCCCTGCCCGGCCTGCCCGCCTTCGACGCCGCGCGGGTGGTGGAGAAGCACCGCCACAGCGCCCTGGTCGGCACGGGGCTGGGCGACTGGCTGCGTGAACAGGGACTGCGTCGGCTGATCGTGGCCGGCATCCGCACCGAGCAATGCTGCGAGACGACCACCCGCCACGCCAGCGACGAGGGCTGGGAGGTGGACTACGTGACGGAAGCCACCCTGACCTTCGACATGGTGAGCCCCGCCGGCAACGTGGTGACCGCCGCGCAACTGCGCGAGCGAACCGAGACCGTGCTGGCCGGCCGCTTCGCCACCGTCTGTACCATCGCGCAGGCCCTGGAGCGGGCCACTGCCGTGGCGCAGGCGACATGAAGCCCGGCGACCGCCCCACCGACGTCCTGCTGCTGATGTTCGACGAGGTCGAACTGCTGGACTTCGCGGGCCCCTACGAGGTGTTCACCACGGCCAACCGGCTGGCCCGGCGTGATGCGCCCTCGGCTGACGCCGCCCACATGCCCGTTCCGCCCTTCCGTCTGCGCACGGCCTCCCCCGATGGCCGGCCCGTGCGGGCCCGGGCCGGCCTGGGTCTGCAGCCGGATCTGGCCCTGCACGATGCGGCAGCGCCCGATCTGCTGATCGTGCCCGGCGGTGTGGTGGACCGGCTGCAGCAGGACCCGGTCTTCCTCGCCACGCTGGCCCGCCTCGGCCGCGACGCCGGCCGGGTGGCCTCCATCTGCACGGGCGCCTTCCTGCTGGCCGATGCCGGCCTGCTGCGGAACGCCGAAGCCACCACCCACTGGGAGGATCTGGAGGCCCTGGGCCGGCGGCACCCGCAACTGCGGCTGCGACCGGACAGGCGCTGGGTGGACACCGGCCGGGTGCTCAGCTCCGCCGGCATCGCGGCAGGCCTGGACCTGAGCCTGCACCTGGTGCGACGATGCGCCGGCGTGGAACTGGCGCAACGCACCGCCCGCCAGCTGGACTACCCATGGGATCCGACCGAATGAGACTGCCCGCCGGCCCGGTGAACCTCTGGTTCCTGGTGCTGCCCGACACCTTGCTGCTGGACCTGGCCGGGCCAGCGGAAGCCTTCCGCCTGGCCAACCAGCACCTGGCCCGGCGGGGCCTGCCGCCGGCCTTCGCGCTGCATTTCATCAGCCCGGAACCAGAAACCCTCAGTTCGGTGGGCCTGCCCCTGGCAGGGCTGATGCCCCTGCCCGCTGCACTGCCCCCTGACAGCTGGGTCTGGCTGCTGGGACGCCCCGGTGAGGCATCGAAGGTGATCCGTCCCGAGCCGGCCTGGCTGTCGGCGCGGGACTGGCTGAACCTGACCCTGGCGCCGCTGCTGCAGGCCAACCCGAGCCCATGCCGACTGCTGACCGTCTGCTCAGGCGCCCTGCTGGCGGCCGACGCCGGCCTGCTGGCGCACCGCGAGGCCACGACCCACCATGAGCTGCTGGACGAACTGGCCCGGCTGGCGCCGGGCTGCAAGGTGCAGGGCAACCGCGTCTTCGTGCAGGATGGGCCGGTCTGGAGCAGCGCAGGCGTCACCGCAGGCATCGACCTGGCCCTGCACCTGGTTGCCGAAGTGCTTGGCGAAGGACCGGCTTCGGCGGTGGCACAGGTGATGGTGGTGTTCCACCGCCGGGGCCAGCAGGACCCGGAGCGCTCGCCGCTGCTGGCGGGACGGCGGCACCTGCACCCGGCCGTTCATGCCGTGCAGAACGCGGTGGTCGAGGCGCCGGGCGAGGACTGGAGCCTGGAGCGCATGGCGTCGGTGGCCCATGTCACCCCGCGCCATCTGACGCGCCTGTTCCAGCAGCATGCCGGCGTGTCGCCCCGCCAGCACGTCGAGCAGGTGCGTCTGGCCCTGGCCCGCGAGGCCCATGGCAGCGGGATGAGCCGGGATCGGGCCGCCGATCTGGCCGGCTTCAGTTCGACTCGGCAGTGGCGTCGGGCACGGACACGCCAGGCAGACTGAACCCCTTGCCCTTCAGGTCCAGCGCCAGACGCGCCGCAGACGTGAAGTGCAGTGCCGGCAGCCCGAGCTGGGCGGCAGCCTGGATGTTCTCCACATGGTCATCGATGAACAGGGCCTCCTGGGCCGCCACGCCGAAGCGGGCCAGCGCCAGACGGAAGATGTCCAGCCCCGGCTTGCCGGTCTTCACCCGGGCCGAGAACACCCCGTCCTCGAACCAGGCGAGGAAGTCGTGGTGCTGCTCCAGGTGGCGGGCATAGGGCTCCGGCATGTTCGAGAGGAAGAACAGCCGATGCCCCGCGGTCTTGAGGGCCCGCAGGATGGCCACGGTCTCCTGCTGCGGCATCAGCTCCGCAGGCACCGCCTCGATCACCGCCTGCACCTCCTGCCGGCTCAGACCGGTGCGAGCCGCAATGCGATCGCGACATTCCTCAGCACTGATCAGGCCGCTGTCGAAGGCCCCCCAGTCCCCTTGGTAGGCCTGGAAAAACTGTCGCTTCCAGTGTTCGGCCTCTTCACCCGAATGGATGTGCTGAGGAAGCACCCGGGCCAGCAGATCGGCCGGCCTCCAGCGGAACAGCACCCCGCCGAAGTCGAAGATCAGGTGCGGGCGAAGTGGCCCTGCGTGAACCCGTTCAGAAGCTGGCATACAGGCGTCCGAGGGGGGTGAGTGCACCACGACTGTCCACCAGTCGCGAAGTGCGTACCGCCTCCTTGCCACTCCCACGCCCCGCACCAAACCAAGCATAGCGCTCCACATAGGAGCGCTTCTCCAGCTCGGGAATCACCACCTTCATGAAGGCCATCACTTGCTCCTCGGAGTAACGGTTGGTACCCGCTTCGCGGGCACTCCAGTCGGCCACAGCAAACTCGGTGATCCAGATCGGCTTGCGGTAGTGCTTGTAAGCCGCGTCCAATCGCTGCAAAAACTTCTGAGGATCCGGAGGACCATAGATGTGAATGGCGACAAAGTCCGTGCGCAGATTGGACGCCTTGGCGCTCCTTTCAAAACTCAACGCCCAGCCCCCCAGGGGGGCAGACGTGGCGGGTGAGCTGATCCGGGTACCCAACTGACTGAGGACCGGCCAGGCCGCTACAGCGTCCTGGACCGACATGTTGGACTGTCCGACCTGATCGGGCTCATTGAGCGCCAGCAGCTCGGGCGCCACAGGCTTGCCTTGCAGCGCAGAGATCTGGCTGTCGAGCCAGCGCCCCCCCCACACCATGGGCACGAACTTGGCGGACACGGGATCGGCCATCGGCTGCGGGGTCCAGGTGTAGTACCAGCTCACCTTGAGGGCCTGCAACTGGGATGCACCGTTGCGATCCTTCAGGCCGACGCCACGCTTTTCGCTGGCCATGGCCAGTCCCACCGCCAATGCCATGGCCAAGCCCAGCAGGAGCTTCAGGCCGGCTCGGGCCGTCGGTCTTGTCAGCAGCACATCCATGGTTCCTCCTGTGATACCCGCTTGGGGAGATCAGTCCCGCAAGCGCTGCAGCAAGCCGGCCGTCGAGCCGTCCAGACCCTGGACATCGCCGCTGGCCAAGCGCGGCAGCAGCTGGTTGCACAAGGCCTTGCCGAGTTCAACGCCCCATTGGTCGAAGCTGTTGACGCCCCACAGCGCGCCGCTGGTGAAGACGCGGTGCTCGTACAAGGCGATCAGGGCCCCCAGGGCGCGGGGCGTCAGCTCGTCCAGCAGCAGCGTGGTGCTGGGCCGGTTGCCAGGGAAGCTGCGCTGCTGCGCCAGCACCTGCGGGTCCAGGTCGGGCGAGGCGGTCGGCGCCCGCTCGGTGGCGGCCTGGGCGGCCGTCTTGCCCAGCATCAGGGCCTGGCTCTGGGCCAGGCAGTTGGCCAGCAGCTTGGTGTGCAGGTCGGTGTGCTCGTGCGTGGGCCGCTTGACCGCGATGAACTCCACCGGCACCACGTCCGTACCCTGGTGCAGCATCTGAAAGTAGGCATGCTGGCCGTTGGTGCCCGGCTCGCCCCAGACCACGGGGCTGGTGGCCACCGTCAGGGGGCGGCCCAGGGCGTCCACCTGCTTGCCGTTGGACTCCATCTCCAGCTGCTGCAGGTAGGCTGGCAGCCTGCGCAGGCCCTGGTGATAGGGCGCGACCGAGCGGCTGCTGAAGCCGAGGAAGTTGCGGTACCAGACGTCCAGCAGCCCCAATTGCACGGGCAGGTTCTGGGCCAGCGGAGCCTCGGCGAAGTGGCGGTCCATCGCGTGGGCGCCGGCCAGCAGGGCCCGGAAGTTCTCGGCCCCGATGGCGATGGCGATGGGCAGGCCGATGGCGCTCCACAGCGAGAAGCGCCCCCCGACCCAGTCCCAGAAGCCGAAGGTGCGGTGGATGCCGAACTCGGCGGCGGCGTCCAGGTTGGTCGTCACCCCCACGAAGTGCCGGCCCAGGTCGGTGCCCCCCTGCGCCAGGAACCAGGCCCGGGCCACCTGTGCATTGGCCATGGTCTCCTGGGTGGTGAAGGTCTTGGAGGCGACGATGAAGAGCGTGCGGGCCGGGTCCAGCCGACGCAGCACCGGGGTGATGTCATGCCCGTCGACGTTGGAGACGAAATGCAGGCGCAGGCCCGGGTGGCACCAGGCGTCCAGCGCCGGCACGGCCATCTGCGGGCCCAGGTCGGAACCGCCGATGCCGATGTTGACCACGTCGGTGAAGCCGCTGCTGGCGGTGTCGCGCACCTGCTCGGCATAGGCCAGGAAGCGGTCGAGCATGTCGTGCACGGTGTCGCTGTGCGGACCGGCCCCTTGCGGTGCACGCAGCGCGGTGTGCAGCACGGCTCGCCCCTCGCTGGTGTTGATCGGCTCGCCGCGCAGCATCGCATCCCGCCGCTCGGCCAGCTGACATTCCTGGGCCAGGGTCAGCAGCAGGGCGCGGGTGGCCTCGCTCCAGCGGTTCTTGGAGAGGTCGGCGAACACCTCCGGTGCCTCGATGCAGAAGCGCTCGAAGCGGTGCGGCTCGCTGGCAAAGGCCTGGCGCAGGTCCAGCGAGCGGCCGCTGTCCTCGAAGTGGCGGCTCAGGGCCGTCCAGGCGGCGGTCTCGTCACAGCGGGGCGCCGGCATCTCAGCTCCCCTGGATCAGCGCATCGAGCTTCACCGCATCGGCGGCGAAGAGGCGGATGCCCTCGGCCAGCTTTTCAGTGGCCATGGCATCCTCGTTGAGAGCCCAACGGAAGCGGGCCTCGTTGAAGGTACAGCCATGGGGCACCTCCGCCGCCTCGGACTGCGGCGAGAGGGCCCGGGTCACCGGCTCCTCGGCAGACTGCAGCTGGGTCAGCAGATCGGGGCTGATGGTCAGCAGATCGCAACCCGCCAGCGCCAGGATCTGCCCGACGTTGCGGAAGCTCGCGCCCATCACCTCGGTGGCGATGCCGTACTTCTTGTAGTAGTGGAAGATCTTGGCCACCGAGCGCACGCCCGGGTCGTTGGCACCGGCCATGCCCGCCTCGTCCCAGGATGCACCCGCCTGCTTCTTGTACCAGTCGTAGATACGGCCGACGAAGGGGCTGATCAGCCGCACGCCGGCATCCCCGCAGGCCACCGCCTGGCAGAAGCTGAACAGCAAGGTGAGGTTGCAGCGGATGCCCTGCTGCTCCAGCGCACGCGCCGCCTGGATGCCTTCCCAGGTGGAGGCGATCTTGATCAGCACGCGGTCGCGGCCGATGCCCGCCGCCTCGTACATGGCGATCAAGCGCTGGGCGCGGGCGATGGTGGCGGCCGTGTCGAAGGACAGGCGGGCATCCACCTCGGTGGAAACGCGTCCGGGCACCACCTTCAGGATTTCCAGGCCGAAGCGCACCAGCACCCGGTCCACCACCTCGTCCAGCGGACGACCCTTGTGCGCGGCCACGGCCTCACTCAGCAGGGGTGCGTACTCGGCCTGCTGTACCGCCTTCAGGATCAGGGACGGATTGGTGGTGGCGTCGCGCGGCGCGTACTGCGCCATTTGCTTGAAGTTACCGGTGTCGGCCACCACGGTGGTGTAGGCCTTGAGTTGTTCGAGCTGATTCATGGTGCGCAAAAGACGTGCAAGGAAAGTGCCACGGCCCGATTAGAACCCGACTTGGTGACGCTCCCTAGGACGTTTTTCCAAGGGCCTCGCCAAGAGGCCCCCGGCCTGCCGCGCATTTGACCCTCCTGACCAAGTCATGCATGATCTTTTGAAGTAACAAAATTACCGGCCGACAGCATGTCCTTCGACCTGGTCTTCTTCGGCGGCACCGGCGACCTCACCTGGCGCAAGCTGATGCCCGCCCTCTTCCAGGCCTTCCGGCACGGCAAGCTGCCCGAGGGCGGCCGCATCCTGGCCGTGGCCCGGGACGACCGCAGCGACGAGGCCTACCGGGAGTTCATCCATGACCGCTTTGCCGAGGTCGAGAGCTCCAAGCGCCCCAGCGACGAGGAATTCGCCCGCTTCGCCGCCCTGCTGCACTACCGGCGCATGGACCTGTCCCACCCGGAGGACTACGCCGGCCTGAAGGAATGGCTCGACACCCGAGGCGCCGACACGGTGGTGCTTTACCTGGCCACCAGCCCCTACCTCTTCCCGGTGATCTGTGAGCAATTGGGAGCCGCGGGCCTGAACGGCCCCCAGGTGCGGGTGGTGCTGGAAAAGCCCCTGGGCCACGACCTGGCGAGTGCCCGGGAGATCAACCGCGTGGTGCGCTCGGTGTTCAGTGAACGCCAGGCCTTCCGCATCGACCATTACCTGGGCAAGCCTTCGGTGCAGAACCTGATGGCCTTGCGCTTTGCCAACGCCCTGTTCGAGCCGCTGTGGCGGCGCGAGAGCATCGCCAACATCCAGATCACCCTTGCCGAGTCCATCGGCGTGGGCACGCGGGGCGACTTCTACGACAAGACGGGCGCGCTGCGCGACATGGTGCAGAACCATGCCCTGCAGCTGCTGACGATGATCGCGATGGAGCCGCCGTCCACCAACGACGCCGACGCGATCCGCGACGAGAAGCTCAAGGTGCTGAAATCCCTCAAGCCCTTCACCCCGGAGAGCGTGGCGCGCGACGTGCTGCGGGGCCAGTACAAGGCCGGCAGCGTCGGGGGGCAGGCGGTGCCAGGCTACCTGGACGAGGTGAAAGTCCCCCCCGGCAGCAGCTGCGAAACCTTCGTGGCCCTGCGCACCGAGGTGCAGAACTGGCGCTGGGCCGGTGTCCCCTTCTACCTGCGTACCGGCAAGAGGCTGGCTGCGCGCGACGCACAGATCGTGATCAACTTCCGCGAGGTGCCGCACCCCATCTTCCCAACGGCCTCCCTGCCCAACAAGCTGGTGATCAAGCTGCAGCCCGAGGACGGCCTGGAGCTGCACCTGATGGCGGCCAAGGGCAGCGGGCCCAGCGACCAGCTCTCTCCCGTCCAGCTGGACCTCGACTTCGACCGCGCCTTCCCCAGCGAGCGGGTGGGTGCCTATGAACGCCTGCTGCTGGATGCCATCGCCGGCCGGCTCAACCTCTTCGTGCGCAGCGACGAGCAAGAGCAGGCCTGGCGCTGGGTGGAGCCCATCCTGGACGCCTGGTCCCGCGACGCCACCGGCCTGCGCACCTACGCGGCCGGCAGTTGGGGCCCGGCGGCCGCCAGCGCCCTGGTGGCGCGGGACGGCTTCGCCTGGGCCGAGGAACAATAGGGGGCTGAACGCTCACCTCGGCGTGCACCCCACGCTGCCAGAACCATGCTTGACCGAATCCGGGCCTCGCTGCCCGCCCTGCCGCCGGCCGAACAGCGCGTGGCCGCCCTGCTGCTGAAGGATCCGCGCAGCTTCGCCTCGCTGCCGGTGAGCGCGCTGGCCGAGCGCGCCGAGGTGAGCAAGCCCACCGTCGTGCGCTTCTGCCGCAGCGTGGGCTACGACGGCCTGGCGGATTTCAAGCTCAAGCTGGCGGGCGTGGTCAACGAGGGCGTGCCTTTCGTCCACCGCGCGGTGGACGAGGACGACCGCGCCGCCGAGCTGATCATCAAGGTGGTCGACAACGCGGTCAGCGCGCTGCTCAAGTACCGCAACGCGGCGGCGCCGGCCGCCTGCGAGAAGGCCATCGATGCCCTGACCGATACCGTGCGCCGTCAGCGCCGGCTGGAGTTCTACGGCATGGGCAACTCAGGCATCGTGGCCCAGGACGCCCAGCACAAGTTCTTCCGCCTGGGTGTCAACGCCACGGCCCAGAGCGATGGCCATGTGCAGCTGATGAGCGCCACCATGCTCAGGCCTGGCGACTGCGTGGTGGCGATCAGCAACTCCGGCCGCAGCCGAGACCTGATCGAGGTGGTGGAGGTGGTCCTGCGCAAGGGCGCCACGCTGATCGTCATCACGGCCAGCGGCTCGCCCCTGGCCACCCTCGCCCAATCCCACGGCCAGACCGTGCTGGCGGCCGACCATCCCGAGGATTACGACCGCTACAGCCCGATGGTCTCTCGCCTGCTGCACCTGACCATCGTCGACATCCTGACCACCGGCGTGGCGCTGCGCCTGGGCCAGGCCCTGCGGCCCACGCTGCAGGAGATCAAGCGCAACCTGCGGCTGCGGCGTTACACCGTCGAGGATTGAGCCGGCTGGGCTTGCAAGCCCAGCAGGCTCTCCACCCCGTAGAGACGGGCCAGATCTCCCAACTGGGCCGGTGCGCCCTGCACCACCCAGCGTCGCTCCGGGGCCTGCCGCCGGCAGGCCAGCAGCACGGCCAGCGTGGCGGAATCGACCTGCGTCAGTGCACTGGCGTCGAGCACCAGTTCGGCACCGGTCTCGGCATGGATCTGCGACAACAGGGTATCCCGGACCTGGCGGGCCTCGGACAGCGTGATCTGGGCGGGCAGGCGCAGCATGTCAGCCCTTGGCCGGAGCGGCCTTGTTCTTCTCGACCAGCTTGCCGATCAGACCATCGATGCCGCTGGCATTGATCTCCTGGGCGAAGCTGTTCTTGTACTGCTCGACCAGCCACACCCCGAGTACGTTCACGTCATAGATGCGCCAGCTGTCGCCGTTCTTCTCGAGGCGGTAGTCCAGCTGGATGGGGTCTCCGCGGCCGCGGATCTCGGTGCGCACGACCACCTCGGTGTCGGTGGGCGCTGCGCGCAGGGGCTTGAGGGCCACGGTCTGGTCGCGCACCTGCGACAGGGCACCGGCATAGGTGCGCACCAGCAGGGTCTTGAACTCGTCCTGCAGGCGCTTCTTCTGGTCAGGGGTGGCGGTGCGCCAGTAGCGCCCCACGGCCGAAGCCGTCATGCGCTGGAAGTCGACCACCGGCATCACCTTGGCATCGACCAGGGCGTTGATGCGGCCGATGTCACCGGCCTGGATGGCCTTGTCACCCTTGACCGCATCGATCACCTCGGTCGACAGCTGGCGGATCATCACATCCGGGGCCAGGGTTTCGGCGTGCAGGGTGGGCAGCACCGCCGAGGCGGTCGCGATGGTCAGCACGATGGCGGTACGGGGGAACAGCGGCGTATAGGACGTCATGGATGGCGCTCCTTCTCTTGTCGGTCGGGCATCGGGCCCGTGTGGTTCTTCAACGTTGACGGCGGGGTGAGCGTGCACCGGCCCCATGTGACAAATTGTCGTCAGGGGGTGTCGTCATCGTCCGGCGGGTTGCCGTCGTAGACCTGGCTGCGGCGGCGGGCCAGGTAGGCGTCGCGGATGAAGCTGTAGCGGTCCAGCGCGATCTGATCCAACAGCTGGCTGGCCCCCAGCAGATTGGCCCGGGTGTTGACCACCTTCAGGACAGACACGCCGAGCGTGGCCGAAGTTCCGCTGGTGAGCTGGGTGTCCAGCGATGCGTACATGTCCACCGGCGTGGCGGCGGTGTCGCGCGCGGTCGAGGAGCCCAGCAGTGGCAGAACCACATAGGGCCCGGGCGGCACGCCCCAACGCCCCAGGGTCTGACCGAAGTCCTCGCTGCGGCGCTCCATGCCCAGCTCGGTGGCAGGATCCATCAGCCCCCCGATGCCGAACACCGTGTTGGTGAGCACGCGGAAGGTCATCTCCCCCGCATTGCCAACCTTGCCCTGCAGCAGCTGGTTCACGGCCGACCAGACATCGCCCAGGTTCCCCAGAACGTTCGACACCCCGCTGCGGACCATGCTCGGCACCACCTTCTGGTAGGTTTCGGCCACCGGCTTGAGGACGTTGGCGTCGAGCTTGTCGTTGAACTCGAACACCTTGCGGTTGAGCGGCTCGTAAGGGTCGCGCGGATTCACGGCCGGCTCATCGGTCTCGTCCTCCGGTGCCGAGGCCGCGGCGGTCACCGAAGCGGCCGCCTCCGGCGGCGTCGCCTCGTCCGCCCAGACGGCTGCCGCCGGCAGCCAGGCGGCCAGCAAGAGCGTGCCTGTGCGCAGCATCATTTCTCGCCTCCCGAAGCGGCCGTCCCGGCATCGGCGGCCTTGCTGAACAGCAGTTGACCGATGAGGTTCTCCAGCACCAGGGCCGACTGGGTCTGCTTGATCACATCGCCCGCGGCCAGGTTCTTCTCGTCCGCGCCCGGCTCGATGCCGACGTACTGGTCGCCCAGCAGGCCCGAAGTCAGGATCTTGGCCGAGGAATCCTTGGGGAACTGGACATCCTTGCGCAGTTCCATCGTGACCACCCCCTGGTAGGTCTGAGGATCCAGCGTGATCGAACGCACCCGGCCCACATCCACACCGGCCGAACGCACCGGCGCCCGCGGCTTGAGGCCGCCGATGTTGTCGAAACGGGCCTGCACCACATAGCCATCCCCGCTGCCGGTGAAGCTGGTCAGGTTGGCCGCCTTCATGGCCAGGAAGACCAGCGCCAGCGCACCCAGCACCACGAACAGGCCCACCAGGATCTCTGTACTCTTCTTGTTCATCTCGTTTCTCTCGTCGTCGGACCGCAGTTCAATGCGTCCGGAACATCAGTGCGGTCAGCACGAAGTCCGTGGCCAGCACCAGCAGGGAGGAAATCACCACCCCCCGGGTCGTCGCATAGGACACGCCCCCGGGCGTGGCCACCGCTTCATAACCCTGGTACAGCGCCACGAAGGTGCAGATCACGCCGAACACCGCGGCCTTGACCATGCCGTTGCCCACGTCGTGCCAAACGTCCACCTGGGACTGCATGGCCGACCAGAAGTTGCCCTCGTCCACCCCGATCAGCCAGACGGCCACCACATAAGCGCCGAGGATGCCAATGGCGCAGAACAATGCCGCCAGCAGGGGCATGGCGACCACGCCCCCCAGGAACCGGGGCGCCAGCACCCGCGAGCGCGGGTCCACGGCCATCATCTCCATGGCCGAGAGCTGCTCGCCGGCCTTCATCAGGCCGATCTCGGCGGTCAGCGAGGTGCCGGCCCGCCCGGCGAACAACAGAGCGGCCACCACCGGCCCCAGTTCCCGCACCAGAGAAAGGTTGATCACCAGCCCCAGGGAACTGGTGGCGCCATAGGTGCTGAGCACGTAGTAGAGCTGCAGCGCGAGCACGAAACCCACCGCCGCACCGGAGGCACAGATGATGGCCAGCGATCGGTTGCCGATGGCATGGATCTGGGTCACCACCAGGCCGAACCGGCGCAGGGCCGCCGGGGAATGGCGCAGCAGATCGAGAAAGAAGTAGGCCGCGTGGCCCAGCGAGCGCACCCAGCTGAGCGTGGCCTCGCCAATGCGTCGAAGCAGTTCGATCATGGGGTCAGCCCCAGGTCCAGGGCCAGCGGGTCGGCCGGGTAATGGAAGCGCACCGGACCGTCGGGTTCTCCCCGGATGAACTGGCGCACCTCGGGATCGTCCGAGGCGTTCAGCTCGGCCGGCGTGCCGCTGGCCACCACCCGCCCCTGCGAGGACAGCAGGTAGACATGGTCGGCGATCGCAAAGCTCTCCTGCACATCGTGCGAGACCAGCAGCGTCGTGGCCCCGGTGGCGTCATTGAGCTGTCGCACCAGATTGGCGGTGACGCCCATCGAGATCGGATCGAGCCCGGTGAAGGGCTCGTCGTACATGATGACCTCCGGATCGAGTGCGACGGTGCGGGCCAGCGCGATGCGTCGGGCCATGCCGCCGGAGATCTCGTTGATCTTCAGGCGTGCCGCACCGCGCAGGCCCACGGCCTGCAGTTTCATCAGCACGATGTCGCGGATCATGTCCTCGGGCAGGTCGGTGTGCTCGCGCAGCGGAAAGGCCACGTTGTCGAACACGTCCAGGTCGGTGAAGAGCGCACCGAACTGGAACAGCAGGCCCATGCGACGGCGCAGGCGGTAGAGCTGCGCGCGGTCCTGGGCGTTCACCACCTCGCCACCGAAGCGGATCTCGCCCGCCAGGACGGGAAACATGCCACCGATCAGGCGCAGCAGCGTGGTCTTGCCGCAGCCGGAGCCCCCCAGGATGGCGGTGACCTTGCCACGCGGGAAGCTCAGCGACACATCGTTCAGGATGGTCCTGCCGCCCGCCTCGTAGGCGAAGGTGACGTGGTCGATCTCGATCAGGTTGTCAGACAAATGCCAGTGCGACCCACCGGGGCCGGTACCTTGGTTGACACAGAAGAAGGCCCGGTGCAGCAAAGCCACACCGGGCTCGAAGTCAATGCGTAGGATACCGGATCACGGAGGCCGTCGCCTCCGTCGGGAGATTGAACGCGATCAGCGCGGCAGCACCGAACCGCCCATCAGGAAGGTGTCCACCTCCCGCGCGGCCTGTCGACCCTCGCGGATCGCCCAGACCACCAGAGACTGGCCGCGGCGCATGTCGCCGGCGGCAAACACCTTGTCCACGCTGGTGCGGTAGCCGCCCTCGTCCGTGCTGGCCTTGGCGTTGCCACGGCTGTCCCTGGTCACTCCGAAGGCCTCCAGCACGCTGGCCACCGGACTGACGAAGCCCATCGCCAGCAGCACCAGATCCGCCTTGTATTCCTTCTCGGTGCCGGGGATCTCGCTCATCTTGCCGTCCTTCCATTCGAGATGGACGGTCTTCAGGCCGGTGACCTTGCCCTTGCTGCCGATGAATTCCTTGGTCGCGATGGCGAACTCGCGGGCGCAGCCTTCCTCGTGGCTGGAGCTGGTGCGCAGCTTGATCGGCCAGTAGGGCCAGACCAGGGGCTTGTTCTCCTGCTCGGGCGGCATGGGCATCAGCTCGAACTGGGTCACGCTGGCCGCACCGTGGCGGTTGCTGGTGCCCACGCAGTCGCTGCCGGTGTCACCGCCACCGATCACGATCACATGCTTGCCATCGGCACGCAGCTGACCCTTGACCTTGTCACCCGCGTTGACCTTGTTCTGCTGCGGCAGGAATTCCATCGCGAAGTGAACGCCGTCCAGGTCACGCCCGGGCACCGGCAGGTCGCGGCTCTGCTCGGCGCCGCCGCACAGCAGCACCGCGTCGAAGTCGGCCTTCAGCTGCTCGGCGCTCACCACGTCCTTGGCCCAGTTGGTGACCTTGCTGTCCGCGGGCATCTCGCCCACCAGCGTGCTGGTGCGGAACACCACGCCCTCGGCCTCCATCTGCGCCACCCGGCGGTCGATGTGCGACTTCTCCATCTTGAAGTCGGGGATGCCGTAGCGCAGCAGGCCACCGACGCGGTCGTTCTTCTCGAACACCGTCACCGCGTGGCCGACGCGGGCGAGTTGCTGAGCCGCCGCCAGACCGGCCGGTCCGCTGCCGATGACCGCCACCTTCTTGCCGGTCTTGGCTGCGGGGGGCTGGGGCAACACCCAGCCCTCTTCCCAGGCCCGGTCGATGATGGCGTGCTCGATGGACTTGATGCCCACCGCATCGCTGTTGATGTTCAGCGTGCAGGCGGCCTCGCAAGGCGCCGGGCAGATCCGGCCGGTGAACTCGGGGAAGTTGTTGGTGCTGGACAGCACCGCGAAGGCCTCGGCCCAGCGCCCCTTGAAGACCAGGTCGTTGAAGTCCGGGATGATGTTGTTGACCGGGCAGCCGTTGTTGCAGAAAGGCGTGCCGCAGTCCATGCAGCGCGCGCCCTGCACCTTGGCCTCGTCGGCCTTCAGGCCGATCACGAACTCCTTGTAGTTCTTCAGGCGCTTCTCGACCGGCTGGTAGCCCTCTTCCAGGCGCTCATATTCCAGGAAGCCAGTGACTTTTCCCATGATGTGATTCCTCGCGTTCCCGGCGTGTTACTTGGCGGCGGCCGTCTTCTCGGCCTTCTTGTCACCCTTGGCCTTGGCCAGGACGTCGCCGGCCTCCTTGGCGGCGTTGATCTCGCCCAGGGCGCGCTTGTACTCGTGCGGGAAGACCTTGACGAACTTGGCGCGCGACTCGGCCCAGTGGTCCAGGATGTGGCGGGCCCGCAGCGAGCCCGTCCACTTGTGGTGGTCCTCGACCATCTTCTTGAGCAGGGCCTCGTCGGTCATGCCACGGTGCCAGATGGCCGGATCCACCGACGCTTCCTGCTCGGCCGCCGGCAGCACCTTGTCCAGGGCCACCATCGCGGTGTTGCAGCGCTTGGCGAACAGGCCGTCCTCGTCATAGACGTAGGCCACGCCGCCGGACATGCCGGCCGCGAAGTTGCGACCGGTCTTGCCCAGCACGACCACGGTGCCGCCCGTCATGTACTCGCAGCCGTGGTCGCCCGTGCCCTCGACCACCGCCGAGGCACCCGACAGGCGCACGCCGAAGCGCTCGCCGGCCACGCCACGGAAGAAGGCCTCGCCCGAGGTGGCCCCGATCAGCGCGGTGTTGCCGACGATGATGTTGCTGGTGGAGTCACCACGGAACTCGATGCTGGGGCGCACCACCACGCGGCCACCCGACAGGCCCTTGCCGGTGTAGTCGTTGGCCTCGCCGATCAGGTACAGCGTGATGCCCGGGGCCAGGAAGGCGCCGAAGCTCTGGCCGCCCGTGCCCTCGAGCTGGATGAACAGGGTGTGGTCCGGCAGGCCGTCCGGGCGGTGGCGGATCAGCTCGCCCGAGAGCATGGCGCCCACCGAGCGGTTGACGTTGCGCGCCTCGTCCATGAACTGGACCTTCTCGCCCTTCTCGATGGCCGCGCGGCTCTTCTCGATCAGGCGCACGTCCAGGGCCTTCTCCAGGCCGTGCTCCTGGGAATCGACGTGGTAGCGCGGCACGTCGGCCGGCACCACCGGCTGATGGAACACGCGGCTGAAGTCCAGGCCCTTGGCCTTCCAGTGGGTGATCGCCTTCTTGGTATCCAGCAGGTCGGCGCGGCCGATCAGCTCGTCGAAGGTGCGGATGCCCAGCTGAGCCATGATCTGACGCGCTTCTTCCGCGACGAAGAAGAAGTAGTTCACCACGTGCTCGGGCTTGCCCGAGAACTTCTGGCGCAGAACCGGATCCTGCGTGGCCACGCCCACCGGACAGGTGTTCAGGTGGCACTTGCGCATCATGATGCAGCCTTCGACCACCAGCGGCGCGGTGGCGAAGCCGAACTCGTCGGCGCCCAGCAGCGCGCCGATGACGACGTCGCGGCCGGTCTTCATCTGGCCGTCGGCCTGCACCCGCACGCGGCCGCGCAGGCGGTTGAGCACCAGGGTCTGCTGCGTCTCGGCCAAGCCCAGCTCCCAGGGGGTGCCGGCATGCTTGATCGACGACCACGGCGAGGCACCCGTGCCGCCGTCATGGCCGGCAATCACGATGTGGTCGGCCTTGCACTTGGCCACGCCTGCGGCGATGGTGCCCACCCCCACCTCGGACACCAGCTTGACGCTGATGCCGGACCGGGGGTTCACGTTCTTCAGGTCGTGGATCAGCTGGGCCAGATCCTCGATGGAGTAGATGTCGTGGTGGGGCGGCGGCGAGATCAGGCCCACGCCCGGCACCGAGTGGCGCAGACGGCCGATGTAGTTGGACACCTTGCCGCCCGGCAGCTGGCCACCCTCGCCCGGCTTGGCGCCCTGGGCCATCTTGATCTGGATCTGGTCGGCCGAGACGAGGTACTCGGTGGTGACGCCGAAGCGACCCGAGGCCACCTGCTTGATCTTCGAGCGCAGGCTGTCGCCGTCCTTCATCTCGTAGTCGGCTTCGATCACTTCCTTGCCGACGACGTCCGACACCTTGGTGCCGGCGGTGATGGGAATGCCCTTGAGTTCGTTGCGGTAGCGCGCCGGGTCCTCACCGCCTTCGCCGGTGTTGGACTTGCCGCCGATACGGTTCATCGCCAGGGCCAGGGTGCTGTGGGCCTCTGTGGAGATGGAGCCCAGCGACATGGCGCCGGTGGCAAAGCGCTTGACGATCTCGGCCGCCGGTTCGACCTCGTCGACCGGGATTGCCTTGGCCGGGTCGAACTTGAACTCGAACAGGCCGCGCAGCGTGAGGTGGCGCTTGCTCTGGTCGTTGATGATCTGAGCGTATTCCTTGTAGGTGTCGAACTTGCCCGAGCGGGTGCTGTGCTGCAGCTTGGCGATGGCGTCCGGCGTCCACATGTGCTCTTCGCCACGGGCGCGCCAGGCGTACTCGCCGCCGGTCTCCAGCATGGCGGCCAGCACCGGGTCGGTGCCGAAGGCAGCACGGTGGTTGCGCAGCGCCTCCTCGGCCACCTCGAACACGCCGATGCCCTCCACCTGGGTGGCGGTGCCGCGGAAGTACTTGGTGACCAGGTCCTTGGACAGGCCGATGGCCTCGAACAGCTGGGCGCCGCAGTAGGACATGTAGGTCGACACGCCCATCTTCGACATGATCTTCGAGAGACCCTTGCCGATCGCCTTGATGTAGTTGTAGATCGCCTTCTCGGCCGACAGATCGCCCGGCAATTCGGCGTGCATGGCCATCAGCGATTCCAGCGCCAGATAGGGGTGGACCGCCTCGGCGCCATAGCCGGCCAGCACCGCGAAGTGGTGGACCTCGCGGGCCGAACCGGTCTCCACGACCAGACCGGCCGAGGTGCGCAGGCCTTCACGCACCAGGTGGTGGTGGATGGCCGACAGGGCCAGCAGCGCCGGGATCGCGACGTTGTCCCGGTCCATCGCCTTGTCGGTGATGATCAGGATGTTGTGGCCGCTCTGGATGGCGTCCACCGCCTCGGCGCACAGCGAAGCCAGCTTGGCCTCCACACCCGCCTTGCCCCAGGCCAGCGGGTAGGTGATGTTGACCTCGTAGGTCTTGAACTTGCCGTGCGTCTCGGCCTCGATGCTGCGCAGGCGCGCCATGTCCTGGAAGTCCAGGACCGGTTGGTGCACCTCCAGCCGCATCGGCGGGTTGACCGCGTTGATGTCCAGCAGGTTGGGCTTCGGGCCGATGAAGCTGTTGAGCGACATCACGATGGCCTCGCGGATCGGGTCGATCGGCGGGTTCGTGACCTGGGCGAACAGCTGCTTGAAGTAGTTATAGAGCGGCTTGTTCTTGTCGGAGAGCACGGCCAGCGGGCTGTCGTTGCCCATCGAGCCGATGCCTTCTTCGCCGTTGATGGCCATGGGCGCCATCAGGAACTTGACGTCTTCCTGCGTGTAGCCGAAAGCCTGCTGGCGATCCAGCAGAGACTCCTTGAAGGCCGACGGACCGGCATCGCTGGGCGCGCTCACATCGTCCAGGCGCACGCGAACGTTGTCGATCCACTGGCGGTAGGGGCGGGCGCTGGCGTACTGGTTCTTCAGCTCGGCGTCGTCGACGATGCGGCCCTGCTCCAGGTCGATCAGAAACATCTTGCCCGGTTGCAGACGCCACTTCTTGACGATCTTGTTTTCGGGGATGGGCAGCACGCCGGATTCGGAGGCCATGACCACCAGGTCGTCATCGGTGACCAGGTAGCGGGCCGGGCGCAAGCCGTTGCGGTCCAGCGTGGCGCCGATCTGCTTGCCGTCGGTGAAGACCATGGCGGCCGGGCCGTCCCAGGGTTCCATCATCGAGGCGTGGTACTCGTAGAAGGCGCGACGGCGCTCGTCCATCAGCTCGTGGTTCTCCCAGGCTTCCGGGATCATCATCATCGCCGCGTGGGCCAGCGGGTAGCCGGACATCGTCAGCAGCTCGAGCGCGTTGTCGAAGGTGGCGGTGTCGGACTGGCCCTCGAAGCTGATCGGGTAGAGCTTGGGCAGGTCATCGCCCAGCACCGGCGACTTCATCACGCCTTCACGGGCACGCATCCAGTTGAAGTTGCCCTTGACGGTGTTGATTTCACCGTTGTGGGCCACCATCCGGTACGGGTGGGCCAGCGGCCACTCGGGGAAGGTGTTGGTGGAGAAGCGCTGGTGCACCAGGGCCAGGGCCGAGACGGCGCGCGGGTCCTGCAGGTCCTTGTAGTACTTGCCGACCTGGTCGGCCAGCAGCAGGCCCTTGTAGATGATGGTGCGGCACGACATACTGGGCACGTAGTACTCGCGGGAGTGGGTCAGCTTCAGGCGCTGGATGGCGGCCGAGGCAGTCTTGCGAATGACGTAGAGCTTCCGCTCCAGCGCGTCGGGCACGATGATGTCCGGACCGCGGCCGATGAAGACCTGGCGGATGATCGGCTCGGTCTTGCGCACGGTGGGCGACATGGGCATGTCCTGATCCACCGGCACGTCGCGCCAGCCCAGCAGCACCTGGCCTTCGGCCTTGATGGCGCGCTCGAGCTCCTGCTCGCAGGCCAGGCGGGACGCATGCTCCTTGGGCAGGAAGATCATGCCCACGCCGTATTCGCCAGGCGGCGGCAGTTCCACGCCTTGGGCCGCCATCTCCGCACGGAAGAAGTCGTCCGGAATCTGGATCAGGATGCCGGCGCCGTCGCCCATCAGCTTGTCGGCCCCCACCGCGCCCCGGTGGTCCAGGTTCTCCAGGATCTTCAGGCCCTGCTCGATGATCCGGTGGTCCTTGTTGCCCTTGATGTGCGCCACGAAGCCCACGCCACAGGCGTCCTTCTCGGCCTCAGGCTGGTAGAGGCCTTGGGCGGCCAGTGCTTCGATTTCACTGCGGACAGCAGATCCCGTGGTGGCCTGGGTCATGGCGCACTCCTTGGCAGAAAACGTGGAATTTCGCGAGTTTGCGCGTAAACCCGCAGCCCGACAAGCAGAATTAAATGGTGTCAGACTCGAATTAAATTCCTAACTCTCCAGCGTTCAAATTAATTAGTGCCAGAGTCAATTCTCAGCTTGGCCACCGAACCCGGCGGGCGCCCCCGGGGGCGGGGGGCCAGCGAGCGATGCAACTCGCGTTCCAGTGCCCGACGGGCGGATTCGTCCCCGAGCAGCAGGCCGCTGCGCATGGCCTGTTCGATGGCTTGACGGGTGGCGGCCGGCAGCCCCTGCTCGAGACGCGCCCGGTAGGCCGCCTCCCGTTCGAAGGGGGTGTTGCCCAGCGCCCAGACCGCACGGTGAGGCGTGACCAGCGGATCGTGACGCGACCCGAGGTGGTGCGCGGCGCTCGACCAGGGCGATTCACCCGCTTCCGAGCCGGCGCCGGAGGCCACCATCTCGATGTAGCACTGACAGTCCAGCACGGCCCCCTCGTCGACCAGATGGGATGCAAAGCGCCCGGCCCAGAGGGTGCCGCTGCGCCCGTGCCGCCGGTTGAAGACGGCCACATAGCGGCGGCCGAGGGCCTGCATCATCCGGCTGATGGCGTCAGCGGTCTGCGGCGTGAGCAGCAGATGCACCCGGTCATCTCCCAGCGCATAGGCGTGTACCGCCACGCGGGATTCGCGTGCCACCTCGCCCAGATGGTGCAGGTAGCTGCGGCGGTCGTCGTCGTCCAGGAAGATCGGGCCCTGGTTGTGGCCGCGCTGGATGACGTGGTGCGGATGTCCGGGCAGGAAGAGACGTTGGGGGCGCGCCATGGCGCCAGTCTAGCCAAGCCCGTGGGGATTGCTGGGTTCAGTCGGCCGGGGCGAACAGGTCACGCGCATAGAGCCGCCGGTGCTCGCGGCAGGCGAAGCGGTCCGTCATGCCGGCGATGTAGTCGGCCACCGAGCGCACCGGGTCGCCTTCCCGATGCTCGGGCGGCAACTCCATCGGCGCAGCCCGGTAGGCCGCGAACAACTCGCGAACAATCGTCCGGCCGATCTCGGTGGTGGCCATCACCTGCGGGTGGCGATAGAGGTGCCGGAACAGATAGCGCTTGAGCTCGACACTGGCACGCTTCATCTCGTCCCCGAAGGAGACCAGAGGGGGCGCCTGACGGGCCTCGTCCGCGCTCGACACCCCGGCGTGCGCCAGGGCCGCACGGGTGGTGTCGATGACGTCGTACACCTGCTGCGACAGCATGCGGCGGATGACCTCCGCCAGAAAGCGGCGCGGCTCCCCGACGCGCAAGGTGGCGTGGTCGGCGTCGACCTCGGCGGCAAAGCGCGCGAACAAGGGCACCTCCTGCAACTGCTCGAGTTGCAGCAGACCGGATCGCACGCCGTCATCGAGATCGTGGGCGTTGTAGGCAATCTCGTCGGCCAGGTTGGTCAACTGCGCCTCCAGACTGGGCTGGCGGCCCAGCAGGAAGCGCTGACCCACCCCGCCGGGCTCCTCCGCTTCCAGGCGCTCGGCCAATGCCAGGGGACAGCGCTTCAGGATGCCCTCGCGTGTCTCGAAGCACAGGTTCAGGCCGTCCCAGTCGGGATAGCGGTGCTCCAGCCGATCCACGACCCGCAGGCTCTGCAGGTTGTGCTCGAAGCCACCGTGCCCCTGCAGGCACTCGTCGAGCGCATCCTGGCCTGCGTGTCCAAACGGTGTGTGGCCCAGGTCGTGTGCCAGGGCCACGGCCTCCACCAGATCCTCGTTCAGGCCCAGGCTGCGCGCGATGGAACGCCCCAACTGGGCCACTTCCAGGGAGTGCGTCAGACGGGTGCGGAACAGGTCCCCCTCGTGGTTGAGGAAGACCTGCGTCTTGTAGACCAGCCGCCGGAAGGCGCTGCTGTGGACGATGCGGTCGCGATCACGCTGGAACTCGCTGCGGGTCGGCGCAGGCGGCTCCACCACCCGACGGCCGCGGGAGCGCGCCGGGTCACTGGCATAGGGCGCGAGTGCCGTCACCTGGGCCTCAGGCCGTGCAGGCCGCGAGCGTCTCACGCACCAGGGCCTCGGGCGCCGGCCGTACTACGGCCTTGCCGATCCCGTCGATCAGCACGAAGCGGATGTCCCCTGCCTCGGCCTTTTTGTCCACCCGCATGTGGTGCAGGTATTCATCGGCGGACAAGGCCGGACCAGCCACCGGCAGACCTGCACGGCCCACCAGGCCGCGCAGTCGCGTGACGACATCGCCAGGCACCAGCCCCAGGCGGGCCGACAGGTCGGCGGCCATCACCAGCCCTGCGCCGACAGCCTCCCCATGCAGCCAGGTGCCAAAACCCAGCCCGGCCTCGATGGCGTGCCCGAAGGTGTGGCCGAAATTCAGGATGGCGCGCAAGCCGCCCTCGCGCTCATCGGCGGACACGACAGCCGCCTTGATCTCGCAGGAACGCCGGACCGCATGGATCACGGCCTCGGCTTTCAGCGCCACGAGGTCCTCGATGTGCGCCTCGATCCAGTCCAGGAACGCCGCATCGGCGATCGGCCCGTACTTGATGACCTCGGCGAGTCCGGCGGAGACCTCGCGCGCGGGCAGCGTCCGCAGGGTGGCGATGTCGCAGAACACCCGCAGGGGCTGGTAGAAGGCCCCGATCATGTTCTTGCCCAGCGGATGGTTGATGGCCGTCTTGCCACCGACCGAGGAATCCACCTGCGACAGCAAGGTCGTCGGCACCTGGATGAAGGGCACTCCCCGCATGTAGCAGGCCGCCGCGAACCCAGTCATGTCGCCGATCACCCCGCCACCGAGCGCGACCAGCACCGTCTTGCGATCGCAATGCTCCGCCAACAGGTGATCGAAGATCAGGTTCAGGGAGGCCCAATCCTTGTGGCTCTCGCCATCCGGCAACACCACGCACTCCACCCGCGGATAGCGCTGACGCAGGTGGGCGCACAGCCGTTCGGCATACAGCGGCGCCACCACGGTGTTGGTGACGACCACGGCGCTGGTGGCCGAGGGCAATCCCCGCCAGGCCGCCTCAGAGGTCATCAGCCCCTCACCGATCAACACCTCGTAACTGCGATCCCCCAGCGCGATCGGCACGCGCGCTGACACGCCTTCAATGACTTCCACCATGCAGGCAGTTTAAGCGGAGTCGGTGGCGTCGCCCGGATGGAGATTCTGGTCAGAAGCCGCTGCGGCCGGTGCTCCCAACTCCAGCTGCATGGCCAGCAGATGGGCAATGGCAGACACGGAACTGCGCCCGGTATCCACCACATGGTCGGCCACCGCACGGTAAAGCGGATCGCGTTGCGCGAACAGTTGACGGAGGCGAACCGCGGGGTCCACGTCCTGCAGAAGCGGACGCTGGGTGTCGTGCCGCAGGCGACGCACGAGGTCATCCACGCTGGCGCGCAAGTACACGACCGTGTTGCCGGGCCCCCTCAAGGCCTGCCGATTGCTCTCGCGGAGGATGGCACCGCCGCCTGTGGCCAGGACAACCCCGGGCAGAGCGGCCAACTTGGCGATCATGGCCTCTTCGAGGGCCCTGAAGCTGTCCTCACCGTACTGCTCGAAGTGGGACCGGATGCTGTGCCCGAGTTCCCGCTCGATCTCAGCATCCGAATCCAGCAGCTGCCAGCCCAAGAGCCGGGCCAGCTGACGCCCGACAGTGGACTTGCCACTGCCAGGCATGCCGACCAAGACTACAGCCCCAGTCACTGTATCGGGTAGACGATGTTAAAGCGCTGGTACGACACATTGCCGCCGGTGCTGGTGAACTGCAGGTTCACAAAACCGGTGGCCTGCCTGCTGCCAGTCGCGCTGCACGCGGGACTCAGCGATGCCGAAGTAGCGTCCAGTTCAAGACTCAACGGAGTCGGCGTGAACGAACGCGAATCCAACACTGGTGATCCTGCCTTGACGTTAGCGCTCAAGTTAGAGGTGGCAGAGTTCAGCGTAACCGTTGTCCCGGCATTCACGGAACGTCCGGTTGCACTGTCCTGCACCAACATCTCAAAGGTCTGCTTGCAGCTGCTCATGACCAGCTGGCCATTCCAAGACGTGCCCGTAGATGTGGTCAGCAGGGGCGTACCACCATTCACGCCCGCCATATTGATGTGCAGCGAGCCGGCCAACTGCGTGCTGCTACCCACCTTCGCCGTGGCGGTAACCGTAGCCAACCCGTTTCCACGTGGATTCTGGACTCGGAAGGCCACATCACAAGTGCCATTCACGGTCAGGCAACCGCCAAGAGTGGACGACGCAATCGCTCCGAAATCGGTGGTGAAGGACACTGCCACGCCGTCTGGCACAGGGTTGCCGTTGGCGTCGGCCACATATGCACTCACAGTGGTGGAATCTCCTGTCAGAGTGCCATCCAAGTTGTACTTGGCAGCCACGATCTCAAACGCCTGTTGGACAGCCACGTCGTTACTAATCACCAGCGTATCGGACTGACCCGTCACCGCAGAATTCGCCTCTGCGGTAGCGGTGACCACCACACTGGTGGCCACGCTGCCAGACTGCACGGTTGTCGTCACCAAACCGGAGGAGTCGCTCACCGCCGAGGGAATGTTGAGCGACACGACGTTTGCAGGATTGGCTGCAAAGACCACCTTGGCGCCTTCGATGGGCGCGTTGCTCGCATCTACCACCTTGAACGTCAAGGTTGCGGATTCCGTGCGGCCATTGCCACCGGCGCCCTTCACGACAATGGCTGTCCCGGCAGGCGTCACGCTGACGAAGTTGATCGCTGCGGGCACGGCCGGAGTGGTACTCACCGAGCCAGCCTTGATCTGGAAGGAGGTGCTCCCCGACCATGAGCTGTTTCCAACCTTGGTGTCGGCATTGATAGTCATCGCCCCCGTGGTCGATGTGCTCACGGCAGCAACATCCACCTTGGCAACACCGTTGGCGTCAGTCAATGCCGTGGCCGAAGACGGCGAGAACGTCACAAGACTCGCATCGGCCTGACCAAAGGTCACCACCACCCCACTGACGGGCGCCCCCCCCGAAGAGGTGACGGTCGCAACCGCTTGAACAGTCTCTGTGCTGGTGATGCTGGTCGTCGGAGTTCCGGAACGCTGAAGGGAAACAGCCACGTTGTACGACGTCGCGGTGGCCGAAGTTCCTTGCACTTGGAACGATACGCTACCAGTGTAGGTGACACTTGCCATCGCCACGGACGCGGTAATCGTGGTCGCGCCAGCCGAAGTGCTGCTGGCGGCTGCAACATTGACAGTCGCCACACCCTTTTCATTCGTGAGCGCAGTGGCCGAGGATGGATCAAAAGTCACCAATGAGGCGGCTTGACCGAAGCTGACCACGACATTGGGCACGGGAGCCCCCGATGCAGATTTCACCGTCGCAACGGCCTGCACTGTTTCGTTGCTGGTCATGGAGGTGATAGCGGTTGCAGACCGCTGCAACTCAACAGCTACCACATAGTCGGCCGTAGAACCGGACCCAGAACCACTCCCGCCTCCGCCAAATGGCGGTGTGCCAGCTTCGGAGCTGCTTCCACCGCCGCAACCGCCCATCAGGGTCAACGTCGCCATCAACAGCCACGCAGAAAATTTTCGAAACATTCTTCCCTCCCAATATTGCCTAACCCAACGCCCACCGTTCAACGGGTGGCGGACCGGTCGGTCACGATCTTGGGCGTGATGAACACCAGCAGCTCGGTGCGGGTGGTGTAGCGCGTGCGGTCCTTGAACAGATAACCCAGCACCGGGATGTCTCCCAGCAGGGGCACCTTGTTCACGTCGTCCCGGTCCTGCTGCGTGAAGATACCCCCGATGACCACGGTGCCGCCGTTTTCCACCAGCACCTGCGTCTTCACATGCTTGGTGTTGATGGCCGGACCGGCCGTGGTGTCGGTGCCGCGGCTGTCGTTGTTGACTTCCAGCGCCAGGATCACATTGCCTTCAGGCGTGATCTGGGGCGTGACCTCCAGCCGCAGGCTGGCCTTCTTGAAGCTCACCGAAGTGGCACCGCTGGAGGTGGCCTGCTGGTAGGGAATCTCCACGCCTTGCTCCACCTCGGCCTTGGTCTGGTCCGTGGTGATCACCCGCGGACTGGACACCACCTTGCCGCGGCCTTCGGACTCCAGCGCGGAGAGTTCCAGGTTCAGGAAGCGGTTGGCCGAGGCGCTGAAGAGCGACAGGGCAAACGAAGCCGCCGAAGAAGTGGTGAACGCACTGGTGTTGGCCGGCAGGCTGACGAACTGGGTGTTGCTGTACGCGGTGTTCGTGGTCTGCTGTCCGGTCTGGTAGCCGATCTGGTTGTAGTTGCCGCCGACGGTCACGTAGTTGCTGCCGCCCACGGAATAGCCAGGAATGCCGCCAGTCACACCACGCAGATCGCTGGCGCCCAGCTTCACGCCCAACGCACGTCCGAACGTATCGTCGGCCTCCACCACGCGGGCCTCGATCAGCACCTGCCGCACCGGGATGTCGATCTTGGTGATCATCATGGCCACCTCTTCGAGCTTGGACGGGATGTCCGAAACGAAGAGCTGGTTGGTGCGGGCTTCGTAAAGCACCGAGCCACGCTCGGTCAGGATGCGGGTGGCCTTGCCACTGCTGCCGGATCCCGAGGAGGAGGTGTCACCGATCAGCGCCTTGGCCACTTCCTCGGCCTTGGTGTAGTTCAGCTGGAAGGACTGGGTGCGCACAGGCTCCAGATCCGCAATCTTCTTCTTGGCTTCCAGATCGGCTTGCTCCTTGGTCGCCAACTCTTCCTTCGGTGCGATCCACAGCACATTGCCCGACTTGCGCATCCCCAGCCCCTTGGCCTGCAGGATGATGTCCAGGGCCTGGTCCCAGGGCACATCCTTCAGGCGCAGGGTGACGTTGCCGGTCACGGTGTCGCTGGTCACGACGTTGAAGTTGGTGAAATCGGCGATCACCTGCAGCAAGGCGCGCACTTCGATGTTCTGGAAGTTCAGCGACAGCTTCTCGCCCTGGTACCCGGGGCCCTGGACGGCCTTGTTCGGATCCATGCGCACCGGCCGGACCTCCAGCACGAACTGGTTGTCGGTCTGGTAGGCACTGTGCTCCCAGGCACCGGTGGGATGGACCACCATCCGCACCCTGTCACCGCTCTGGGTGGTCGTGATGCTCTGCACCGGCGAGCCGAAGTCGGACACGTCCAGCTTGCGGCGCAGATTTTCCGGCAGGGTCGACTTCAGGAAGTCGACCACCAAGTTCTGGCCTTGCTGGCGCAGGTCCACGCCAACCTGTGTGCTGGCCAGCCCCACGATCACACGCCCCGAACCATCGGCACCCCGTCGGAAGTCGATGTCGCGGATGGCCAACTGGTCCGCATTCTGGCTGTTCGCGAAATGAACCGGCTGAGAGCTGCTGGAGGCCGACGAGGGCGTCACTGCATCCAGGGCGATGGTCAGGATGTTGCCCTGGACATGCGTCTGATAGGTGGCCGTCTGCTTGAGGTTCAACACGAGGCGGGTGCGCTCACCCGTGCTGGCCACACTGACCGATCGCACATTGCCTTGGTTGATTTCCACGTTGCCCACCCCCAGGCCGTTGCCGACCTGAGGCAGATCCACCGCCACGCGCGGCGGCGCCTGGATGACGAAGCCCGAAGGCTGCGCCGCCAGGGGCTGGCTGAGTTCAACCCGGACCACCTCGCCATTGGCCTGCTGGCTGGCAGTGACGGAACGGATCATGTTCTGACTTTGCGCCCAAGCCGGGGCAATCGTGCCCGCGCAGAGCAACACGGCAGCGGCCATCCAACCACGCATCTTGCGAAACTCCAACCTGTTGTTCATTTCCCCGACTCCTGAAGCTGGAGGGTGCTGGTGCGTTCGATCCATTCACCGGAAGCATCCTGCGCGATCTCGCGCAGATCGATCTCGGTTTCGGTGATTCGAGTGATCTTGCCGAAGTTTTGGCCAAGGTAGTCCCCCACCTTGACGTAATGAAGCAGCCCGTCCACACGCAGCAGCGCGTGAGGAGCCCCCTGCTTCACCACCGTACCCACCATGGTCATGGCGTCCAGCGGATAGGCTTCCAGCGGTTCCTTGCGGCGATTCATCTCCGCGCCCAGCAGTGCGTTCGAGCTTGCACTGTTCAGGCGAGTCCCGGCCACCAACTTCGCCGAGCTGAACGGGTCCTGTCCACCTGCGCCCGCATAGGGTTCGGGCTCGAATTTGCGGGGCGGGGCGATCGGCGTGACGTTGGGCTTGGCCGCCTGCGCCTGCTGGTCCATCCAGGCCCGAAGGTCATCGTTTTCACCGCTGCAGGCGACCAGCATCAGCATGGTGCAGCACAGCGGAATGAGCGAACGCGGGTTCATTTCTTGCCCTTCTTCGCGCCGGTCTTCTTCGCCTCGGCAGCACGCCGGACCTCCGCCACCTCGGCGGGATCGAGGTATCGGTAGGTGCGGGCCGTGGCCTCCATCACCAGATTGCCCGAGCCGCCGTCCTTGTCCTTGCCCGGCGGGGCGATGGTGAGGTCGTGCAAAGTCACGATGCGGGAGAGGTTGGCGATGTCACCAGCAAACGCGCCGATGTCGTGATAGCGGCCAGACACCTTGATGGCGATCGGCAGCTCCGCGTAGTAGTCCTTCACGGCCACCTGACCGGGCCTGAACAGGTCGATCTGCAGACCTCGACCAATGCCCGCCTGGTTGATGTCAGACAGCAGGGCATCCATTTCCGCCTTGCCCGGCAGCTGCTTTTCCAACTGGGTGACGTACTCCTGCACCTGCTCCTTCTGCTTGCGCAGCTCGCCCAGGTTGACGGCCTGGGCCAGCTTCTGGCTGTATTCGGCCTTCAGCTTGGGCTCCTTGTCCCGCTCGGCCTGCAGCCGGTCCGCTTCGTCACTGAGCAATGCCACCCATCCCAGCAGGACGACCAGCACGGCGGCCAGCACCCAGACCACCACCTTGGGCAGGACGGGCCACTGCCCCGGTTCCTTGGGATCCAGACCCTGGAACTGCGCCGTCGCCGTCTTGAAGACTGCCGCTAGGTCGATGTCGATCTTTTTGCCTTTTGTCGCCATCACAACCTCACGACGCAGCCGACTTGGGCGCTTGCTTGCCAGCGGGCTTGCCGGCGGCAGGCTTGCTGGCCGCATCCGCGGCAGCGGCAGGCTGCTTGATGTAGACCTTCATGGAGAAATCGAAGAGCCTGCGAGGGTTCGCCGCGCGCCCTGGAGGATTGGCCGCGGCCTTGATCTCCACGAGTTCAGGCCGCTCAAGCCAGGGCGAGTTGTACAAGGTGTTCCGAAGGAACTCGGACACCCGTTCGTTGGTCTCAGCCTTACCCGTCAGCGTCACGACCGTCCCCAATTGCCGAACCGTCGTCAGATAGACCCCCTCGGGGGTCTGCTTCACCAGTTCGTTCAACAGATAGACCGGCACATTCCGATCCGTCTGGAGGTTTTCGACCGCGTTTTGCCGTGCCTTGAGCGCTTCGATCTCCGCTTTCAGGTCGGCGATGTCCTTGATCTTGATGTCGAGCTGCGCAATCTCGGCCTTCAGAAAGGCGTTGCGCCCTTCCTGCGTCGAAATCATCTGCTGGAGCAGGCCGTACCACAGCATCAGCACGCCCGCACCGATCAGTGCAGCCAGACCCAAGGTCGAGAAGAAGGCTCGCTTGCGGGCTTGCCTCTTTGCCTCGCGGTGAGGCAGCAAGTTGATGAGAATCACTGCACGAACCTCCGCATCGCGAGGCCACAGGCCGTCAGATAGGAGGGTGCCTCGCGCTTTAGCTTGGCTTCACGCACCGCCGGTCCCAACTTCATCCCTTCGAAGGGGTTGACCACTCGGCAGTTGAAGCCGGTGACCTCCTTCACCCGATCACTCAGCCCCGGCATGGCGGCCGTGCCACCCGCCAGCATCACCTGGTGCACCTTGTGGTGAGGCGTGCTGGTGAAGAAATACTGCAAGGCGCGACCGATCTCGTGTGCGAGGCTGTCGACAAACGGGGTGAGCAATGTCGGCCCGTAATCGTCCGGCAGATCACCACTGAGCTTCTTCTGCTCGGCCTCCTCGTAGGAGAACCCGTATTGCCGCGAAATCAGCTGCGTCAACTGAGAGCCCCCGAAGGACTGGTCACGGTCGTAGAGCAATTCTTCGTCGCGCAGCACCTTCAGGCTGGTCGTGTCGGCACCAAGCTCGAACAAGGCCACCAATGCGTCCTTGCCCTTGTCCGGCAGCGAACCGATGATCCGACTGATCGCCAGGCGGGACGCGTGCGACTCGATGTCCAGAACCACCGGCACCAGCCCCGCCGCCTCGGCCAAGCCCTGCCGATCCTGGACACGGTCCTTGCGGGAGGCCGCGATCAGGACATCGACATCGCCAGCGGAATTCGCGTTCGGGCCGATGACACAGAAGTCGAGGCTCACCTCATCCAGGGAGAACGGGATGTACTGATGGGCCTCGGCCTCCACCTGCACCTCCATCTCCTCCTCCCTCAAGCCGGCGGGCAGCACGATTCGCTTCGTGATGACCGACGCGGCCGGCATGGCCATGACCACTTGCCGATTGCGGCTTCCGCTGCGCGCCACCACCCGACGCACCGCATCGGCGACTTCATCGAACTTCTCGATCTGGCCATCCACGATCCAGCCCTTCTCAAAGGGCTCGCTGGCCAGCCGCTCGAGCACCAAGTCCCCGGATGCGGTCTGACCCAACTCCACCAGCTTCACGCTGGAAGTGCTGACGTCCAGACCCATCATCTGAGGATGTTTCCGGCCTGCAAGGCGTTCTAGAAAACCCACGAAAGACGGCTCCAGCAGCCAAGAATGGCCACGTTAAAGTTAAGAAGGCACTTCAATCCTAGCAGCAAGCCCGTTGACGCAACAAGGAAATCAGGTCAACTCCTTCCGTTGATCGTTGCACCACTGACGCGTTTGGTAAGAAAACGCTACACCCCCGCACCGCACCACACTCCGGCAGGCTTGAATCAGGGCTGATCAACCAGGCACCCGGGTGGCGATTTTTATAATCCCGCACGCCCGTTGGGACCTCCATGACTGAGCCTGAACAAACTCCCCCCAAAAAAGCCGCCCCTTTGTCCCTGGGTCCACGCCTGGCCTGGATGCTCGGCCGCAGTCTGTTGTGGCTGCTGGGCCTGACCTTCGCGCTGGTGGCCACGGTGGCGCTGTGCGGCGGCATTGCGCTCGCCGTCGCCTACCCTGCCCTGCCCGAACTGAATGCCATCACCGACTACCAGCCCAAGCTCCCGCTGCGGGTGTATTCCGCCGATGGCGTGCTGATGGGCGAGTTCGGTGACGAGCGACGCCACTTCACCCCCATCGCACAGATTCCGAAGGTCATGCGCGACGCGGTGCTGGCCATTGAAGATGCTCGTTTCTACCAACACAGCGGGGTCGACTACCTGGGTGTTCTGCGGGCCGGCGTGGCGCAATTCGGCGCCGCCGGCAGTCAAGGCGCATCCACCATCACCATGCAGGTGGCGCGCAACTTCTACCTTTCCACTGAAAAGACGCTGACGCGAAAGCTGTACGAAGTCCTGCTGGCCCTGAAGATCGAGAGCCAACTCAGCAAGGATCAGATCCTCGAGATCTACATGAATCAGATTTATCTGGGGCAGCGCGCGCATGGCTTCGCCGCCGCCAGTGAGATCTATTTCGGCAAGCCGCTGCAAAACCTGACGGTGGCCGAGGCCGCCATGCTGGCCGGCTTGCCCAAGGCCCCTTCGGCCTACAACCCCATCGCGAATCCCAAGCGCGCCACCATCCGGCAGCGCTACATCATCGACCGCATGCTGGAAAACGGCTTCATCACCGCGCAACAGCGCGACGAGGCCCTTGCGCAGAAACTGGTCTACAGGGCGCCCAACGACATCCCCGTACATGGCGAGTACGTGGCCGAGTTGGCCCGGCAGATGATCTTTGCCGAATATGGCCCGGACACCTACACCCGTGGTCTGCAGGTCCAACTGACCGTGCGATCCGATGAGCAGAACGTCGCCTACCGCGCCCTGCGCAAAGGCCTGATGGACTACGAGCAGCGCCAGCACTACCGCGGCCCGGAGTCCTATGTGGATCTGCCCGCCGACCCGAAGGAGATCGATGCCCGCGTCGCCGAGGCCTTGGCCGACCACCCCGACAACGACGAACTGAAGGCCGCCGTCGTCCTGGAAGCCGCCCCTCGCAAGGTGGTGGTCGCCCTCCAGTCCGGTGAGGTGCTCACCGTCACCGGCGATGGCCTCAAGCCCGTGCAGTCCGGCCTGTCGGACAAGGCCGACCCCAAGATCCAGATCCGGCGCGGCGCCATCGTGCGTGTCCTGCAGGATGCCAAAGGCACCTGGACCTTGACCCAGCAGCCGGAAGTCGAGGGCGCATTCGTGTCGATGGATCCGCACACCGGCGCCATTCACGCCCTGGTGGGCGGCTTCGACTTCAACAAGAACAAGTTCAACCACGTCACCCAGGCGTGGCGCCAGCCGGGCTCCAGCTTCAAGCCCTTCATCTACTCGGCCGCGCTGGAAAAGGGCTTCGGACCGGCCACGGTGGTCAATGACGCCCCTCTCTTCTTCGATGCCGGAACCACCGGCAGTCAACCCTGGGAGCCCAAGAATTACGACGGCACCTTCGACGGACCGATGACCCTTCGCCGGGCCCTGGCCAAGTCGAAGAACATGGTGTCCATCCGCGTGCTGCAGGCCATCGGCGTGCCTTACGCGCGCGACTGGATCACACGCTTTGGCTTCGAGAAGGAAAAGCACGATCCCTACCTCACGATGGCTCTGGGGGCGGGATCGGTCACCCCGATGCAGATGGTCATCGCCTACAGCGTGTTTGCCAACGGCGGCTACCGGGTGGACCCTGTGCTGATCGCCAAGGTCACCGACGCCCGTGGTCACGTGCTGCATGAGACTCGTTTGAGCTCCCCCAGCGAGGACCTGAGGGTGATCGAGCCCCGAAACGCCTTCATGATCGACAGCCTGCTGCAGGAGGTGGCCCGCTCCGGCACGGCGGCCAAGGCCCAGGCCACCCTGAAGCGGCCGGACCTGTTCGGCAAGACCGGCACGACCAATGACTCGATGGACGCGTGGTTCGCCGGTTTCCAGCCCAGCCTGGCTGCCGTCGTCTGGATCGGCTACGACACGCCACGCAAGCTCGGTTCACGCGAGACCGGCGGCGGCCTCGCCCTGCCGGTGTGGATCCAGTACATGAGCACCGCCATCAAGAACACGCCGGTGAGCGAATACACGCCACCCGCCGGCGTGGTCAACGTGAATGGCGAGTGGTATTACGACGAGTTCGCGAATGGCCAGGGTGTGAGCGCCTTGACTGGCGATGAACACCTGCCGGCCACTCCCACCCCGGACGAGAAGAAGGGGATCCTGGACCTCTTCCGCTGACCCTGCTCAGGACACGTCGGGCGCCACCACCAGGGAGCGCCCCGCCTGCAGGCTCAGGTGGTGGGACAGGCAGGCAAAGAACTCCTGGCCATCGCGCGTATCCACCCAGCGACCAGCTTCGTAGCGGAAGTGGTAGCCGCCCGCCCGCGCCGCCAGCCAGATTTCATGCAGCGGCGGCTGGGTGTTGATCACAATCTTGCTTCCATCGGGCATCGCCAACTCCAGCAATCCCCCCGTGCGGTGGGTATCGATATCCACCACGTCCTGCTCAAGCCACCGGTCCATCTGGGCCTCGATGACCGCCAGCAGTGACGCGGTCTGTTGGTGATACTCGGAATCCGAAAGAGAAGAGGCTGTCATGAGTTTTTCCACAAATGATCACAGCGCCATCCAGCGTCACGGCAGTGTAGTGCGAGCGTCCGCGCGACTGGCCCGGATGGTCTTGCCCCTGGCCTTGGCTGCTGGACTGGTGCCGATGCTTTCAGCCTGCGGCCAGCGCGCGCCCTTGCTGCTGCCCAGCCCGGCGGCTGCAGCCTCCGGCACAGTCTCCGCGCCGGGAAGTCCAGGCACCGCTGCAGCGCGCCCATGAAAAAAGCCACCCGAGGGTGGCTTTGCAGGCATCGACCTGAGCAAGCTCGCTTGCGCGAGCCTCTCGATCAGAAAGCGTGCGACAGACCGAAGTCGTAGGCGTTCTTGTTGTCGTCCTGAGCGGTGGTCAGATCGCCGCTGATGTGAGCGTAGTCGGCGTACAGCTTGGTGCGCTTGGACAGGTTGTACTCGCCACCCACGGCAGCCTTCTTGAAGGTGCCGTTGCCGCCAGCAGCCAGCTCGGTCTTCGATTGGGAGTAACCAACCTTGAACTTGAAGGCGCCGTACGGGGCGGTGGCGCCCACGATGAAGCCCTTGACCTTGTCGTCGGCGACAGTGCGACCATCGGAGTAGCTGGCCATCAGCTTGGCCACGCCGAAGTCGTAAGAAGCGCCGCCGGAGACGATGCGGTCATCCGATTGACCAGTGGTCGCCTTGGCGATCTTCTCGTAGGCCAGACCGACCATCAGGGGGCCCATCGTGTAGTTGCCACCGATGGCGAAGGGGTTGCTCTTGCCACCCAGCTTCTCGGCGTAGCTGGCGGCCAGCTTGAAGCCGTTCATCGACAGGTCGTAGCGGACCGAGTTGTCCAGACGACGGTTGGCGGTCACCTTGCCGGTCGCGTCGTTGTACAGGGTCGCGCCGACGTCACGCAGCTGGGCCACGGTGTCGCCACCCCACGGATCGAAGGCGGTCTGGGTGTCCCAAGCGCCGTTTTCCATGTGACCCAGTTGCAGCGAGCCGTACTTGCTGTGAGCCAGGCCCACCGACGACCAACGGTTCCAGAAAGTGCTGGAACCATCCTTGGCGACGGTGGTGGTGCCCATATCGGCAGCCAGCTGGCTTTCCAGCTTGAAGAAGGCGGACAGACCGTTGCCCAGATCTTCCGAGCCCTTCAGGCCGATGCGGCTGGCGTTGTTGTCAGCGATCTGCTTGTCCTTCGTGCCGGTGGCCTTCGAGAAGGCCAGGTCGACCTTGCCGTACAGCGTCACGGACGACTGGGCGGAAGCAGCACCAGCGAAAGCGCCCAGAACGGCCAGAGCGAGGAGGGATTTTTTCATTGCAACTATCTCCAGTGTGTGAGAACGAGAGATTCCACCGGCGTCGTCATCAAACCGCAGACCGCCTCAGCTGCACCACCAGAAAGGCCCGATGGGAGAAACGACGATCTTCTGCGGTGGGACGTCCCATTGCGGAAGCTGACGCCATTGCACCAGAGCACGATGGACTCTGGCAAAGTCTTTCAGCGGAAATGGGCAGCCAGCGTTGCCGGAACACAACGGGACCGGCCTGTAGCAAGATTGTCATAATGCTACCGCAGGAATACGTAGAACTACCAGTCCCATCCCCTAGATTGTTTGTTTCTCCATGAACAGGAAGAGGGCATATCGTCCAATGAAACTGACGATAGACGACTGGATCAGTGCAGCAGACAACATGTTGCGCACAGTTTCGGGCGGTTCGCAGGCGCGCCGGGCCAGCCCGGCGCGCGGGCTGCCCGACGCGCCGCTCACCGCCGAGGCCCGGCAGGTCTCGGGCGCGCTGATGCGGGTCAACCATGTGGGTGAGGTCTGCGCCCAGGCCCTCTACGAGGCCCAGGCGCTGGGTACCCGGAACGCCGGACAGCGGGACCATCTGCGGCAGGCCGCCCAGGACGAGGTCGATCATCTGGCCTGGACGGCGCGCCGCCTGGACGAGTTGGGCGCGCACCGCAGCTGGCTCAATCCGCTCTGGTACGCCGGGGCCTTTGCCCTGGGCAGTCTGGCGGCCCGGGCCGGCGACCGCTGGAGCCTCGGTTTCGTGATCGAAACCGAGCGCCAGGTGGAGGCCCACCTGGCCGAGCACCTGTCACGCCTGCCGGAGGAAGACACCGCCTCGCGGGCCATCGTCGCCCAGATGAAGGACGACGAGGTCCGGCACGCCGAGTCCGCCCAGGCCGCCGGCGGTCATGAACTGCCCTGGCCCGTGCGTCAGGCCATGCGCCTGGCGGCCAAGATCATGACCTCCACCGCGCACCACATCTGAGCCGGCAGGCGGCTCAGACCGCCTCTTTCACCTCGACGCTGGCGGTGATCTCCGCGGTACGCCCCAGCATCGCGGTGGCCGAGCAATACTTCTCGTGCGACAGCGCCACCGCGCGCTCCACCGCCGCCTGCGGCAGGCCCTTGCCCGTCACCACGAAGTGCAGATGCAGCTTGGTGAAGACCTTGGGGTCGGTCTCGGCCCGTTCGGCCTTGAGCTGGACGCTGCAGTCCCGCACGTCGTGGCGGCCCCGCTTGAGGATCAGCACCACGTCATAGGCGGTGCAGCCGCCGGCGCCGGCCAGCAGTGTTTCCATCGGACGTGGCGCCAGGTTGCGGCCACCACCCTCGGGCGCCCCGTCCATCACCAGGGTGTGACCGCTGCCCGTCACCGCCAACATCGCCATGCCGGCATCCGGCTCCCAGTGGATCGTGCACTCCATCGTCGTTCCTCGTGTTCGGTGCGGGGCCAGCAGAGGGCCCCGGGCCGGCGATTATCGGCAACCCGGACAGCCCGGAACTGCGTCACATGTCGTATCCGGGAAAACACACGCCGTCATTGCGGCGCAACATCCTGCGGGTGTACACTGATTGCCATCGCATTGATGGTTTATCGATCAATGCCCCGGTTGTCTCCTCCACCTCCTCCATTGGTGGATTCAGCCCGGAGCTTCGCGGCTCCGGGCTTTTTTCTGGGCGGTTCCGGCCGACATACCATGCGGTCCTCTGGCACCGCCTGATGACGCCGGGCGATGCGACACCCTTCGTCCCCCGCATCCAGGAGAGTCCCATGGCTGGCGCCACCCCGGCGCGCCGCACCTCGCGCGCGCCCCAGAAAGCAACCCCGTCCCGCAGCCCCGCGCCCAGCCGCATCGACTACCTCCGCCGAATTCTGACCGCCAAGGTCTATGACGTGGCGATCGAATCGCCGCTGGACGCCGCCCGCACCCTGAGCCGACGCCTGGGCAACCAGGTGCTGCTCAAGCGCGAGGACCTGCAACCCGTGTTCAGCTTCAAGCTGCGCGGCGCCTACAACAAGATGGCCCACCTCACGCCCGAGCAGTTGAAGCGCGGCGTGATCTGCGCCTCGGCCGGCAACCATGCCCAGGGCGTGGCACTGAGCGCCAAGCGCATGGGCTGCCGCGCGGTCATCGTGATGCCCACCACCACGCCCAAGCTCAAGATCGACGCCGTCGGCGCGCTGGGCGGCGAGGTGGTGCTGGCCGGAGAAAGCTACTCCGACGCCTACGCCCGCGCCGTCGAGCTGCAGCAAGAGCAGGGTCTGACCTTCGTCCACCCCTTCGACGACCCGGACGTCATCGCCGGCCAGGGCACCATCGCGATGGAGATCCTGCGCCAGCACGAAGGCCCGATCGACGCGGTCTTCGTCGCCATCGGCGGCGGCGGCCTCATCTCGGGCGTGGCCGCCTACATCAAGGCCGTTCGCCCGGAGATCAAGGTCATCGGCGTGCAGACCGTCGACTCCGACGCAATGGCGCGCTCGGTCGAGGCCGGCCGGCGCGTGACGCTGGGCGACGTGGGTCTGTTCTCCGACGGCACCGCCGTCAAGCTGGTGGGCGAGGAGACCTTCCGCCTGGCCCGCGAGCTGGTGGACGACTATGTGCGCGTCACCACCGACGAGCTCTGTGCGGCGATGAAGGACATCTTCCAGGACACGCGCAGCGTGGTCGAACCCGCCGGCGCCCTGGGCGTGGCCGGCCTCAAGCAGTACGCGGCCACCCACAAGTGCAAGGGCCAGACCTTCGTGGCCATCGCCTGTGGCGCCAACATGAACTTCGACCGCCTGCGCTTCGTCGCCGAGCGGGCCGAGTACGGCGAGCAGCGCGAAGCCCTGTTCGCCGTCACCATCCCCGAGGAGCGTGGCAGCTTCCGCCGCTTCTGCGAACTGGTCGGCTCGCGCAGCGTCACCGAGTTCAACTACCGCATCTCCGACACCCGGCAGGCGCATGTCTTCGTCGGCGTCTCGATCAGCAAACCCGACGAGGCCGACAAGATCGCCCGCAGCTTCCAGCGCCACGGCTTTGCCACCGTCAACCTCACCGACGACGAGCTGGCCAAGGAGCATGTGCGCCACATGGTCGGCGGCCGCAGCGACCTGGCCGAGGACGAGCGCATCTACCGCTTCGAGTTCCCCGAGCGCCCGGGCGCGCTGATGCGCTTCCTCTCGGCCATGAGCCCGGACTGGAACATCAGCCTGTTCCACTACCGCAACCAGGGCGCCGACTACGGCCGCATCCTGGTGGGCCTGCAGGTGCCCAAGTCGGACAAGAAGGCCTTCAAGGCCTTCCTGGACGGCCTGGCCTACCCCTGCGTGGACGAGACGGACAACCCGATCTACCGCCTGTTCCTGCGCTGAGCACCACGGCACCGGCACGGTACCGGCAGGGGCTTCGGCCCCGCCGGGCACTCGGGTGTCCGCGGCTCGCTAGACTGGCGTCCTGTTTGACCCACACCGCTGCGCACCCGACGCCATGGCCCTGACCGAACCCGCCGTCCTCCAAGCCCTGCAAGCCGTCATCGACCCGTTGACCGGCAAGGACTTCGTCAGCACCCGGCAGCTCAAGAACCTGCGCCTGGGCGGCGAAGGCGCCAGTTTCCAACTGGTGCTGGGCTACCCGGCCCGCAGCCTGCACGCCAGCCTGCGCCGCCAACTGACCGGCGCCCTGCGCCAGGCCGGCCTCACCGGCCCGGTCGAGATCGACATCCGCAGCGAGATCACCCCGCACCAGGTGCAGCGCGGCGTGGCCCTGCTGCCCGGCGTGAAGAACATCATCGCCGTGGCCTCCGGCAAGGGCGGCGTGGGCAAGAGCACCACCACCGTCAACCTGGCCCTGGCCCTGGCGGCCGAAGGCGCCCGCGTCGGCATCCTGGACGCCGACATCTACGGCCCCAGCCAACCGATGATGATGGGCCTGTCGGGCCAGCGCCCCGAGACGCTGGACGGACAGAGCATGGAGCCGCTGCAGAACCACGGCGTGCAGGTCAACTCCATCGGCTTCCTGGTCGCGCCGGACGAAGCCATGATCTGGCGCGGCCCCATGGCCACCCAGGCCCTGGACCAACTGCTGCGCCAGACGAACTGGAAGGATCTGGACTACCTGCTGGTGGACATGCCCCCGGGCACCGGCGACATCCAGCTGACCCTGAGCCAGCGCGTGCCCATCACCGGCGCGGTCATCGTCACCACGCCGCAGGACATCGCGCTGCTGGACGCCAAGAAGGGCCTGAAGATGTTCGAGAAGGTGGGCGTGCCCATCCTGGGCATCGTCGAGAACATGGCCGTCTACTGCTGCCCGAACTGCGGCCACACCGAGCACATCTTCGGCGCCGAGGGCGGCAAGAAGATGGCCGCCGAGTACGGCGTGGACTACCTGGGCGCCCTGCCGCTGAACCTGTCCATCCGTGAGCAGGCCGATGCCGGGAACCCCACCGTGGTGGCCCAGCCCGACGGCGAGATCGCTGGCCTCTACAAGAGCGTGGCCCGCCAGGTGGCGGTCAAGGTGGCACAGCGGGCCAAGGACTTCTCGTCCAAGTTCCCCACCATCACCGTCTCGAAGAACACCTGAGCGAGCGTCCGTGCCCGATGCGATCGCCCGCGAGGCCATCACCGGCCTGGTGCTGGCCGGCGGCCAGGGGCGGCGCATGGGTGGGCAGGACAAGGGCCTGCTGACCCTGCACGGCCAGGCCCTGGCGGCCCGGGCGCTGCAGCGCCTGGCCCCGCAGGTGGGCGCCACCGCCCTGAGCGCCAACCGCCACCTGGCGGACTATCAGGCCCTGGGCGTGCCTGTGTGGCCCGACACCCTGCCCGACCAGCCCGGCCCCCTGGCCGGCCTGCTCACCGGCATGACCCACGCGCAGACGCCCTGGCTGGCCAGCGTGCCCTGCGACTGCCCGGACTTTCCGACCGACCTGGTGGCCCGCCTGGCCGCCGCCGCAGCCGCACAGCAGGCCGACCTGGCGGTGGCCGTGGCCCCGGCGCCGGACGAGGCCGGCCGCTGGGCCCCCAAGCTCCACCCGGTCTTCTGCATGGCCCGCACCGCGCTGCGCGCGGACCTGGCCGCCTACCTCGGCCAGGGGGGCCGCCGCGTGCGCGACTGGCTGGGCCGCCACCGCACGGTGGAGGTCGCCTTCGACGACGGCGCCGCCTTCCTCAACGTCAACACCCCCGAGGACCTGGCCCGGCGCCACGCCGGCTGACGCCGCGCAGCCCGCGGCCTGGCTTGAGGTCGCACAATCGTCCGCATCCCCACCCCGCCCCGAGGTGCCCACGATGCTCGCGATGACGCTGCCGGCCATCGGCCAGCCCCTGGTCCCCCAGACCCGCCCCCTGCCTGAGCCCGGCCCGGGCGAGGTGCGCCTGGCGGTGCGGGCCTGCGCCGTCTGCCGCACCGACCTGCATGTGGTCGATGGCGACCTGCCGCCCGGCCCCCTGCCCATCGTGCCCGGCCACGAGATCGTCGGCACGGTCGAAGCCCTCGGCGCGGGCGTACGCGGCCTGAAACTCGGCGAGCGGGTGGGCGTGCCCTGGCTGGGCGGCACCTGCGGCCATTGCTTTTACTGCGGACGCGGCCAGGAGAACCTGTGCGACACGCCGGTCTTCAACGGCTACGGGCGCGATGGCGGCTTCGCCACCCATGTGGTGGCCAACGCGCAGTACTGTTTCTCGCTGGAGGACCTGCCGCTGGACGATGTGCACGCCGCGCCGCTGATGTGCGCTGGCCTGATCGGCTGGCGTGCACTGTGCATGGCCGGCGATGCGCAGACGATCGGCCTGTACGGCTTCGGCGCCGCCGCCCACCTGATCGCCCAGGTGGCCCGCCAGCAGGGCCGCCGCGTGCTGGCCTTCACCCGGCCGGGCGACACGGCCGCGCAGGACCTGGCCCGCTCGCTCGGCGCCGTCTGGGCCGGTGGCTCGGACGAGCCCTCGCCCGAGCCGCTGGACGCCGCGCTGATCTTCGCCCCGGTGGGCGCGCTGGTGCCCATCTCGCTGGCCCAGCTGCGCAAGGGCGGCACGGTGGTCTGCGCCGGCATCCACATGAGCGAGATCCCGGCCTTCCGCTACCGCCTGCTGTGGGAAGAGCGGCAGATCCGCTCGGTGGCCAACCTCACCCGGGCCGATGGCGAGGCATTCCTGGCCGCGGCCCGTACCCTGCAGCTGGAGGTGACGACCACCGTCTTCCCGCTGACGCAGGCCAACGAGGCCCTGCGCCAGCTGCGCGCCGGTGAGCTGGTGGGCGCGGCGGTGCTGGTGCCCTGAGCCAGCCCGCTCAGATCTGCACCCGGGTGCCCAGCTCCACCACCGCGTTGTCGGGCAGCTGGAAGAAGCCGGCCGCGTTGCCGGCATTGCGGCTCATCGCGGCGAACAGGCGCTCGCGCCAGGCCACCATGCCCTCGCCCGGCGTGGGCACCACCGTCTCGCGGCTCAGGAAGTAGCTGGTGTCGAACAGCGGCACGTCCAGGCCCTGGGCCGCGCAGGCCGCCAGGGCATGCGGCACGTCCGGCGTCTCCATGAAGCCGAACAGCAGCCGCACCCGCCAGAAGCCGGGCGCCAGTGCCTCCACCTCGGCGCGCTGCGCCGGGTCCACCCAGGGCTGGTCGGCAAAGCGCACGTTCAGGATGACGTTGCGCTCGTGCAGCACCTGGTTGTGCTTGAGGTTGTGCAGCAGGGCCTGCGGCACGGTGCTCGGGTCGGCCACCGCGTAGACGGCCACCCGGCTGGCCCGCGGGGTGCTGCTGGCGGCCAGTTCCTGCACAAAGGGCGCCAGCTCCAGGCCGTCGCGGCGGATAGCCTCCAGCACCAGCGCCCGACCGTGGCGCCAGGTGCTCATCAGGGTGAAGAACAGCGCGGCCATGGCCAGCGGGAACCAGCCGCCGTCGACGAACTTGATCGCGCAGCCGGCGAACAGCGCCCCGTCCACCACCAGGAACAGGGCCGTGGCCGGCCCCACCACCCAGGCCGGCAGCCCCCAGGCCCGGCGCACCACCACATAGGCCAGCACCGTGGTGATCAGCATGGTCAGCGTGACGGCCACACCATAGGCCCCGGCCAGCGCGGCCGAGCTGCGGAAGGACAGCACCGCCGCCAGAACGCCCACCAGCAAGGCCCAGTTCACCAGCGGCAGGTAGATCTGGCCCTGCTCGCGGGCCGAGGTGTGGCGCACCGCCATGCGCGGCAGAAAGCCCATCAGCATCGACTGCCGGGTCATCGAAAAGGCACCGGAGATGACCGCCTGCGAGGCGATGATGGCCGCCAGCGTGGCCAGCACCACCGCCGCCGGTTGCCAGGCCTGCGGGAACATGTGGAAGAAGGGGTTGGCCAGGGCTGCCGGGTCGCGAAGCAGCAAGGCGCCCTGGCCCAGGTAGTTCAGGGCCAGGGCCGGCAGCACCAGGCCGGTCCAGGCCAGCTGGATGGGGCGGCGGCCGAAGTGGCCCATGTCGGCGTACAGGGCCTCGGCACCGGTCAGGGCCAGCACGATGGCCCCCAGCGCGGCGAACACATGCCAGCCGCGTTCGACCAGGAAGCGCGCCGCATGCAGCGGGTTGAGCGCGGCCAGGATGGCCGGCTCGCGCAGGATCTGCCACAGGCCGGTGCCCGCCAGCGTCAGGAACCACAGCACGATGACCGGCCCGAACAGCCGGCCCACCGCGGCCGTGCCATGGCGCTGCATGGCAAACAGGCCCACCAGCACCACCAGCGACAGCGGCAGCACCGCATGGGACAGCCCGGGAGCGATGACGGCCAGGCCTTCCACCGCGCCCAGCACCGAGATGGCGGGGGTGATCACGCTGTCGCCGTAGAACAGCGTGGCGCCGAACACGCCCAGCATCAGCAGGGCCGCACGCCGCCCCGGCCGGCCGCCGGCCACCTGGGCCGCCAGCGCGGTCAGGGCCAGGATGCCGCCCTCGCCCCGGTTGTCGGCCCGCAGCACCAGCACCACGTACTTGAGGGTGACGACGAACATCAGGGCCCAGAACAGGGTGGACACCGCGCCGGTCACGGCCTCGGCCGTCAGCGGCACGCCGTTGGCCGGCGAGAACACCTCGGCCATGGTGTAGAGCGGGCTGGTGCCGATGTCGCCGTAGACGACACCGATGGCGCCCAGCACCAGAGCGCCCAGCGGGCCGTGCGCCGCGGGCGCGCCGGAGGAGGATCGTGGATCGGAACTCATGCCGGCAGTGTGTCCCAGCCGGCATCAGGAACGCATAAGCGGCGTCCGACCCTCAGCCGGCGGCCTCGTCCTCGGCCGGCTCGGCAGGATCTGCCGGATCGGCCAAACGGTAGCCCACGCCGGGCTCGGTCAGCAGCCAGCACGGGGCCGAGGGCTGAGCCTCCAGCTTGGCACGCAACTGGCCCATGTACAGGCGCAGGTACTGGGTCTGCTCCACCGCCTCGGGGCCCCACACATCGGCCAGCAGCTGCCGGTGGGTCACGACCTGGCCGGCGCTGCGCACCAGCCGGGCCAGCAGGCCGAACTCGGTGGGCGTGAGCCGCACCGGCTCGCCGGCCCGGGTCACCAGCCGCTGGGCCAGGTCGATGCAGACCTCGCCATGCCGGTAGTGCAGGGCCGCGGGGTTCACCGTGGTGCCGCGGTGGCGCCAGGCCACCCGCATGCGGGCCAGCAGCTCGCCCACGCTGAAGGGCTTGACCAGGTAGTCGTCCGCCCCGGCGTCCAGCAGGCGGATCTTGTGGGCATCGGCCTGCCGCGCCGAGACGATGAGCACCGGCACCTGGCCCTGGCGGCGCACCAGGGCCAGGAAGTCCTCGCCCTCGCCGTCGGGCAGGCCCAGGTCCAGGATGACCAGCTCGGGCAGCGCCTCGCCGGCATGGCGCCACAGGGCCTGGGCCTCGGCCAGGCTGGCCGCGGTGCGTACCGCGAAGCCCTCCAGCGCCAGCGCGGCCTGCCAGGTGCTGCGCAGCTCGCGGTCGTCCTCCACCAACAGCACGCGGCGGCTCATGCCGGGCCTCCGCTCTCGTTCGTGGCCACGGGCTCCGGCCCAGCCGGCTGCGGCTGCACCGGCAGCCAGCACTCGAAGGCGCTGCCGCCGTGGGCGCGGGGCCGCACCCGCATCTCGCCGCCATGCGCCCGGGCAATGGCGCGGCAGACGGCCAAGCCCAGGCCGGCACCGGCGCGCTGCCCCTGCGGGGCACCCTCCGCCGGCCCCCGCTGGAAGGGCTCGAAGACCTTGTCGCGCCAGGCGGCCGGCACGCCGGGGCCTCGGTCGCGCACGGCCAGCACGATCTGCCCGTCCTGCCGCCGTGCCAGCACCTCGATGAGGGCCTCGGGCGGGCTGTGGCGCAGGGCGTTGTCCAGCAGGTTGTCGAGCAGCTGCGCCAGCAGCAGCGCGTCACAGTGCAGCAGGGGCAGATCGGGCTCGGCGCGACCACTCACCCGGGCGTCCGGCAGGCGCCGGCGCAGCCGGTGCAGCGCTGCCCCCACCACCTCTTCCGGGGATTCCCAGTCCAGCTTCAGCTGCAGGCCGGGCACCTCCAGGCGGGCCAGCTGCAGGGTGTTGTCGGTCAGGCGGCGCAGCTGCTCCGTCTCCTCGATGATGGTGCGGGCCAGGCGCTGGCGCTGCGCCGGGGCCATGCGTTCGCCCTGCGCCTCCAAGGACGAAGCCGCGGCCAGGATGGTGGCCAGCGGGGTGCGGTGATCGTGCGAGACCGCGGCCAGCAGGGCGTTGCGCAGCCCCTGGGCCTGCTCGCGCAGCCGGGCGGCCTGCTCGTCGGCCGCCGCCTGGGCCCGCTGGCGCGCCGCGCCCCACAGGTCGCACAGGGCCTGCAGGTGCAGGCGCAGCGCCTGGGCGTTGGCCTGCACCGCATCGCCTTGCAGGGCCGCCGCGCCCCAGGCCTGGCGGGTGCCGCGCAAGGGCAGCACCCAGAAGCCCAGGCCCTCGTGGTAGCCGGTGCCAGGCCCCATCGGCTGGCCGGCCACCAGCACATGGTTCAGGGCGGCGCGGGCTTCGTCGTCGGCGGGCGTCCCCGTGCTGATCCATCCGCCCTCGGCCACCTCTGCCAGCCGGTCCCGGGGGGCACCCGGCCAGGCCCGCAGGGCCACAGCGGCCCCGCTGGCCAGCCGCAGCTGCTCGGCCAGCTCCGGCAGCAGGGACAGGGGTTCGCCGCCCTCGCGCAGGCGCTCGCTCCAGCGGCGCAAGGCTTCGGCCTCGCGGGCGTGGCGGCGGGCGCGGGCCGCCTCGCGGCGCTGTGCCCCGAGCAGCAGGGCCACTTCGGTGTGGATGAGCAGCATGCCCAGCAGCAGGCCCAGGTTCTGGGCCCCGTCCACCTGGAAGGTGCCCCGGGGTGGCACGAAGACCCAGTTGAACAGCAGGGTGCCCAACCCGCCCAGCGCGATGCTCAGACCCACCGGCAGCCAGACGGCCGCCAAGGCACCACAGGCCAGCAGGATCAACGCCTGGTTGGCCAGGTCCAGCCGCCCGCTGCCCAGCATGAGCGCGCCCCAGCCACCGGCCCACAGGCCCAGGGCCGCGACAAGACGCCAGCTTCGCCACGGCGAGCCGGATTCCACAGGGGCGTCGGAGGCGGTGACAGACGATGCGCGCATGGGCGCAACGATAGCGGGCCCCGCATCAGGAACCCATCAGGAACCCATCGGAGCGCCGCCAAGACGTTTTGGATGGCTCCGCAGCGCCCGGATCTCTGGCACGGCCATTGCATGAATCGCCTCGCTATGGCTTTTTGTATATAACGCGACAAGGAGGCCGTCATGCCCCAGGTCAGTTCCCTTCCACGTCTGCAGCTCGCCTGTCTGCGCGGCGTCCACGCCCGGCCGGACGGTGCCGAAGCGGTGCTGGCCCTGGCCGGCTGGCAGTTCCTGCGCCTGCCGCTGACGGCCCGCGAGGCCGCGCGCTGGCGCCCCCTGGTGGGGCAGGCCGTGCAAGTCGATCTGGACGCCGGCCGGTTGCAACCCGCCCGGGGACCGCACCATGGCTGAAGCCGCCATCGACCCCCTGGCCTGGCTGGACGAGCTGCCGCCAGCCTTCGCGTCGCAGGTGGTGCCTCCGGTGCGCTACGAGAGCCACGAGGACGGGCCGGCCCATGCCCGCATGGTGCTGGGGCTGGATGCGCAGGGACAGCGCTGCTACCTGCGCCACACCCACACCGTCACCGAGGACTGCTTCGACATCGACGAGTTCCCGCTGGAAGTGGCGGTGCTGCGCGAACGGCGCATCGCCTGGCGGCTGTCCGACGGCCAGTGGCTGACGCTGCTGGACCGCATGGACCGGCTGGAAAGCTGCCACCCCCGGTTGGTGCGGGAAGGCCCGCACCGCAGCCACAGCCCCCTGCCACCTCTCTGACACCCCGTTCCATCCACGGAGATCACCCCCATGAAAATCAGTGCCCGCAACGTGTTCGAAGGCCAGGTCGTGGCCATCAAGGAAGGCCCGGTCAGTGCCGAGGTCGACATCGTGCTGCCCACCGGCGAGACCCTGGTGGCCGCCATCACCGAAGGCAGCGTCCACAGCCTGGGTCTGCGCCCTGGTCTGTCTGTGATGGCCTTTGTGAAGGCGCCGCTGGTGCTGCTGGTCACCGACACGGCCGGCTGGCGCTTCAGTGCCCGCAACCAGCTGGCGGGCACGGTGTCCCAGGTCCAGCGGGGCGCGGTGAACGCATCGGTCCAGGTGCGCCTGGCCGGCGGCGCCGAGATTTCGGCCATCATCACCCACGGCGCGGTGGACGAACTGGCCTTGGCGCCGGGTCTGCCGGTCACGGCTCTCTTCAAGGCCGGCTCGGTGCTGCTGGGCGTGAAGGACGCCTGAGGCCCGGCGGCGAGCCTGCGCCCCGCCGCCTCAGCCGCCGTCCGAGGGGGAGATGTGCACCTGCACCTCGGCCGGCGGCGCGAAGTACGGTGCCGAGCTCACCAGCAGATCGGCGCCGGCACGGGCATAGGCCAGCGCGTTGCTCCGGTTCACACCACCGGCCGGCGCCAGCCGGGTGGTCAGGCCCTCGGCCCGCAACGCCTGGCGCAGCCGGGCCACCGCCTCCGGGGTGAAGCGTTCGAGCTGCAGCACCTCCACGCCCAGCCTGGCCCAGGCGAGGGCGTCGTCCTCCCGGCCGGTCTCCACCACCAGGCGCTTTTCCGGCTGCTGACGCCGCAGGGCCTGCAGGCGTGCGACGACCTCTTCCGCCGGCAGCAAGGCCAGGTGCTCCGGGAAGACGAGCAGCGTCTCCGACAGACCCAGCCGGTGCATCACGGCGCCGCCGGCCTCGATGGCCTGGGCCGCCCACCAGTGGGTCCCCGGCGGCGCCTTGCGGGTGCAGGCGAGCGGCGTGTCCAGGCCTTCAGCACGCAGGACGGCCACGATGGCAGCCGCGCCGCGGGCCATGCCGCTGGCCGCCTCCACCAGGTTCTGGGCCACCTTCCAGCCCAGCAGCACGCCCTCGGCCGGCCCTTGCCCGGCCAGCAGCAGTGCGCCATCGTCCACCCGCGCGCCGCTGGCCACGGCGGGCTGGGCGGCCACGCCGCAGAGCTGCAGCAGGCGGGTGGCGGCCTCGATGCCGGCCACCACGCCCGCGCCACGGGCCTGGAAGCGGATCCGGGCCGCGCGCCCCGTCAGGCCCAGGGCGCGGGTGCTGAGGTCGCCATGGGGGGCGTCCTCGCGCAGCAGGGCGCGCAGGCGCTCATCCTCCAGGCCACCCGCCCAGGGGCCGCTCAGCGCAGAGTACAGGGCAAGGCTCATCCGCCCCCCGCTTGCGCCAGCAGCTGGCGCACGGCGCGGGTGCGGTCGTCTTCCATCGGCGGTGGCCGCAGGCCCAGGCCGCTGTGCAGCAGCTCTCGGCCGATGCCCCGGTGCACGTCCACCTCGCGCACCACCCGTCCCTGCTCCAGCACGCAGGCCACATCGGCCAGGGCCAGCACGTCCTCCACGTCGTGGGTGATCAGCAGCATTGGGATGCGCCAGCGCTCGCGCACCAGGGCCAGCTCCTGGCGCAGGCTCTGGCGCAGCAGCGGGTTCAGGGCGGCGAAGGGTTCGTCCAGCAGCAGCAGCTCGGGCTCGCAGGCCAGGGCGCGGGCCAGGGCCACGCGCTGACGCTGCCCGCCCGAGAGCGCGCCCGGCCGGGCCTGGGCCAGGCCGGTCAGACCAAAGGTCTCCAGCAGCTCCGCCACCCGCTGGGCATCGGCCGGGCGCAGCCGGCGCTGTCGCCAGCTGGTCAGCCCGAAGCCCACGTTCTCCTGCACGCTCAGGTGGGGAAAGAGCGCGTAGTCCTGGAACAGATAGCCCACGCGGCGCTGGGCGGCGGGCAGGTCCACGCGCGCCCGGGCGTCGAACAGCGTTCGGCCACCGATGCGTACATGCCCGCCCTGCGGCTTGATCAGCCCGGCGATGGCCTGCAGCGTCAGCGACTTGCCCGCGCCCGAGGGGCCGAACAGCGCCAGCACCGGCGCGTCGCTGGCAAAGCGCACCGCCAGCTCGAAATGCCGGCGGCGGTCGGCCACCGCCAGCTGCAGGTCGACGTCGATCATGCCGGGTACCGCTCCGCTTCGGTCCTGCGCGGCCAGCTCAGGGCTTGCCGAAGCCCGCGGCGGCCAGCACCTTCTGGGCCGGCGGGCTGAGCAGGTAGGCGGCGAACTTCTCCGTCGCGGCCTTCTGCTTGCCGTCGCTGACCAGGATCATCGGGTAGGTGACCGGCTTGTGCCCCCCCACCGTCATCACCACCTTGACCTTGTCCGGCATGATGGCCGCGTCGGTCGAATAGACGAAGCCGGCATCCACCTCGCCGCGCGCCACGTAGTCCAGCACCTGCCGCACGCTGTCGGCAAAGACGAACTTGGGTTCCAGCGCGCCCCACAGGTGCACCGACTCCAGCGACTCCTTGGTGTAGCGGCCCACCGGCACGCTGGCCACCTTGCCCACGGCGATGCGCTTGACGCCGCTGCCGTGCAGATCGGCCAGGCCGGTGATCGGCTTGGGATCCTGGGCCGGCAGGATCAGCACCACGGCGTTGGAGGCCAGGGTCTTGCGGGACGGGGCATCGAACAGCTTCTGGCCGATGCCCTTGTCCACCGTGGCCTCGTCGGCACTGATGAAGAGATCCACCGGCGCGCCCTGGCTGACCTGCTGCAGCAGCACGCCCGAGGCGGCGAAGTTGAATTGCAGCTTGACGCCCGGATGAGCCGACTCGTACCGGGCTCCCAGGTCCTTGAGCACATTGGTCATGCTGGCCGCGGCCGACACGGTCAGCTGCTGGGCCGAGGCGGCCAGGCTGGACAACCCCAGGGTCAGCGCCCAGGCGGCGGTGACCCAGGTGCGGCGGCGCAGGGCGGTTTCACGAAAGGACATGGACAACACCTCCGGAAGCGGAAAGGACATTCAGGTTTTGCGGGCCAGCAGCCAGTTGGACAGGCCCAGCACCGTCACCGACAGCAACGAAGTGAGCAGCACCAGGGCCAGGGCGATGTCGTCCTCGCCGGCCTGCACCGAGTCGTAAATGGCCATCGACAGGGTCTGGGTCTTGCCCGGGATGGAGCCGGCCACCATCAGCGAGGCCCCGAACTCGCCCATGGCGCGGGCAAAGGCCAGCAGCGTGCCGGCCACGATGCCCGGCCCGGCCAGCGGCAACGTGACACGCAGGAACACCGACCAGGACGACTGCCGCAAAGTGCGGGCCGCGGCCTCCAGCTGGCGGTCCACCTGGCCGAAGGCCGCACTGGCCGACTTGAGCACCAGCGGCAGGGCCACGATGGCCGAGGCCACCACCGCCCCGTGCCAGCTGAAGATGATGGAGTAGTCCAGGTGCGCGTGCAGCCAGCCGCCCAGCGCGCTGCGCCGGCCGGCGGCCAGCAGGATGGCGTAGCCGATCACCGTGGGCGGCAGCACCAGCGGCAACATGCAGATGGCTTCGAGCAGGCCGCGCCCGGGCAGGCGGGTGCGGGCGAAGACCCAGCCCAGGCCCACGCCGAAACACCAGGCCAGCGCCGTCGCCACGCCCGCCACCTTCAGCGAGAGCCAGAACGGAGCCCAGTCCAGGGTCTGTAGGGTTTGCCACATGCGTTGTATTTTGACGTATATAACGATGGACAAGCAAACGGCAGGCCAATGCAGACCCAGGCTCCTCAGTGGGGGTGGACGCTCCGACCCCTGTCCACTGACAGAAGCGGGGGAGAGGCGGCTGCGTCCTCGGCAGACTCGAAGCACAGCGCGTGGTCCGAACACACGGCGCAGCTGGGCGACTTGCAGATCAGGATCTCCGCCTGCTGGCAGAGCTGACGGTAGAAGAACTTCTTCCACTTCATGTCGCCGGTGTTCAGCGCCACCAGCGAGGGGAACCAGTGGCGCAGCAGGGCGCCCAGCTCGCCGCGGTGGGCCAGCCGCAGGTCCTGCCAGAGGTGGTCGTCGCCCAGGCAGGCCACGGCCACCGCCTGGGCCACCAGCCAGGCCATCTCGGCCGGGCCGGCCGCCGGGTCGGCATGGGCCAGCAGCAGGCCACGCACATCCTCCACCTCATCGCCCCGGCGGGCCAGGCGCTCGGCGAAGTCGGTACGCAGTGCCGGCTGGGCCATGGCTCAGACCTCGGCCGCGGCGTGCGTGTAGCACTTCTTGGGGCAGATCTTCGCGCAGGCGGTGCAGCCGATGCACAGCTCCTGGTGCGCGATGGTCATCACCTTCTTCTCGTATTCCTCGTCCTCGTCGTCGTCCAGATCGACGTGGATGCGTTCGCCGTCCTCGGTCAGACCGACCAGTTCCAGCACGCCACGGGGGCAGACCTTGAAGCAGCGGCCGCAGCCGATGCACTTGTCTTCGTTGAGTTCCTGCACGAAGGTGGGCGTCCATTCGGCGCCGCTGGGCAGGGTGACTTGAAAGGCGGACATGGTGGGGCTCCGGCTCAGGCGGGGGTGGCGTCGGCCAGCGCCTTGCGGGCGGCCATCAGCTTGGCGTGGGCGTCGTGGGCGGTCTGCGCCACCTCGAGGATCTTTTCCCAGTTGGTGGGCAGCTCCTCGGACAGGTCGTGCAGGTCCATCTTGGCCTGGGTGGCCTTGGCGTTGAGTTTCTTGACCTCGGCCTTGAGGGTGTCGATGTCAGCCATAGGTGGCCACCTCCTTGTACTTCTCGACCATGCCGACGCCTTCGGCCACCAGCTTGTTGCCGGCCTCGGCCAGCTTGGCCAGGCTGGCGTAGCCGAAGCGGTGCACGTCGCGCAGGTAACGGTTCACCACGATCAGACGGCCGGTGGTGAGCACCGCGCGACCGAAGCCCTCGTGGCTCATCTTCATCATCGGGCTGACCATGCAGCCGGTGGCCCGTTCGATGCACAGGCCGATGGCGTTGTGGAACAGGTCCAGGCGCCAGAGGGTCTCGGGGTCCGGATCGCCCATCATCGGCAGCGCCTTGCGCTGCTCGGCGGTCAGGATGTAGGGCTCCAGCAGCTTGAGGTCGGGCTTGCCTTCCCAGGTGCCATGGGTGTCCTGGGCGCGCAGCTGCTTGATCAGCTCGCGGATGAAGGGGTCCTGCTGCAGCAGGGCCTCGTCGGAGACCTCCGCGGCGGGGGTGGCGACAGCGTCGTTCATGGGTTCACTCCTCGAAGTCGTGGGTCACTTCCTGGCCCTTGACCAGCGCCTTGCGCAGCCAGGGCGGCGGGGTGCCCTTGAGCACCTCCTGCAGCTTCTCCAGGATGTCCAGGATGGGTTCGGGCTGGGGCACCTTGATCGGGTGGATCTTCAGGGCCACCACGCGGGCCGCGCCGCTGCCGCCGATGGCGGCCACGTAGAGGATGGCGCAGTCGTGGATGGCGTCCAGCTTGGGCGCGAGCTTGTCTTCGTTGCCGTCCTCGGCCAGGTCCTCGCCGAAGTGGAAGGTCTGCACGAAGCTGAAGCCCTCGGGCGTCACGTCGTAGATCGCCAGGTGCTTGGCCCAGCCGAAGTGGGCGTCGACACGCTGCTCGTCCTGGGTTGCGAAAGCCACTTTCATCGCGGGCTCCTCGGGTGGATGGAATGGGGGGTCACACCGCCGCGTCGGCGGGGCGTGCGCGGGGAATCTGGGCCGGCACATGGGCCACGCCGGGCATGGCCGCAGCCACCTGCCCCTGGGCGGCGGCCAGCGACAGCGCCGGCAGCGGCCAGTCGTCGGCGTGGTGGGGGTGGATCAGGTCGATGAACAGGTTGCCCAGCTCGTAGACGAAGTTGCGCGTGCCGCGGTAGCCGACATGGCAGATGTGGGCATTGCCGATGCGGTCGAACATCGGGATGCCCAGGCGGAACAGCGGCAGGCCCAGGCGCTCCGAGGCCTGGCGGCCGTGCGCGTGGGTGATCAGCACATCGCAGCCGGCCGCCTTGGCCGCCAGCTCCAGGTCTTCCAGGTCACCGATCACCACCTCGTTGGCGGGCATGCGCGCCAGCACCGGGCTCTGGGTGGTGGTGACGCAGACCGACAGCTCCACGCCCATCTCGGCCAGGAAGCTGCCGGCGTCCCACAGCAGGTCGGGCTCGGCGCCGAGGGCCACCCGCTTGTTGCCGAAGTGGAAGTGGCCGTCCAGCATCGCGTCGACCAGCTGGCTGCGCTGGCGCCGCCACTTGGCGGGCACCGGCCGGCCGGACAGCTCGGACAGGCGCTGCATCAGCGCGTCGGTGGCGGTCAGGCCGGTCAGGCGGTCGAACAGGGTGAAGGGCACGCCGCAGCGCGCCTGCAGCGTCTCGGCGGCCTCGCGCATCTGCTCGCCCAGGGCCAGGCAGTGCTCGGCCGTGCCCAGGGCCTTCAGCTCGGGCAGCGGGGTGCCGCCCAGCGTGGTGCCCAGCCAGTCGTCCGGGATGTGGCCGTCCAGCGAGCCGGAGACGTCCGGCGCGATCAGCGGGGTCAGGCCGAAGGACTCGATGATTTCGCGCAGCTCTTCCAGGTCGCCCGGGGTCAGGTGGGCGCCGGGCAGCACCGCCACGCGGCCGGCCACGGTGGGGCGGCCGGCTTCGGGCAGGTGCTTCATCAGCGCCGTCACCGCATGGGCCCAGCCGTCCTGGAAGGCGCCCACGTAATCGGGCGTGGAGACGTAGGCGATCTCGGTGTCGGCCAGCTCGGGGTGCTTCTGGCGGGCCAGCGCGATGTAGGCCTCCACATCGTCGCCCTTGGTCTCGGTCAGCCCGGTGGAGCAGAGGGCGATCAGCTGCGGCTTGGCCCGCTGGCGGATGTTGAGGATGGCCTTCTCGATGTTCTCGTAGCCACCCAGGATGGTGGTGACCTCGTTCATCGCCGTGGTCTGCAGCGGAATGGCCTCCTTGAAGTGGCGCACCAGCAGCACCAGGCCGAAGGAGGTGCAGCCCTGGGAGCCGTGCATGACGGGCATGCAACTCTGCAGGCCCATGAAGGCGTAGCTCGCGCCCAGGGGCTGGCTCATCTTCAGCGGATTGACCGCGCACGCCTTCTTGGATTCGCTGACATGGGCCATGGGGGCACTCCTGCACAAGCGGGTTCAGGCGCTGCAGTGCAGGTTTGGTGCCAGCCTTCAAAAATGAGAAAAATCAAAGACTTGCCCTTCAATCAGCCCAAGATGGGCCGGAAGGGGACCGGGCACGGAGGGGAATTGGCGGATTTGAGACAAAGTCCACCTGTCCCCGGGGCCCAGCGCCTTCAGTGACCCTCCACCCGGTCGAAAACAGGGTGACCTCCGACATCGAGACCCACCATGCCCATCGAAGCCCTGTGCGGAATCCAGCTCGCGCTCTATGCCGTGGGCTGGGCGCTGGCCGCCTGGCTGATCGTCGAGGAGCGGCCGGCCATGCTGCACTGGATGGCCTATGCCGCCCTGCAGGCCGGCTCGGTGGTCCTGGCCCTGCCCGCCCTGAGCGCCGGCACGGCCCCGCCGCTGACGGCCCTGCTGGCCTCGGTGCTGGGCTTTGCGGCGGCCGTGCGCGGGCTGGACGTCTTCGTCTCCGGCCGGGCCCGCCATGACCGCTGGGCGCTGTTCCTGCTGCTGGCCATGGGCCTGGGCATCGCGGCCGTGGAACTGCTGGCCCGCGGGCCGGCGCTCCGGTCGCGCTGGGAAGGCGTGCCCTACAGCCTGGGCCTGTCGCTGATGCTGCTGTCCTACGCTGCGCTGAGCTGGAAGCCGCTGCGGCGCAGCCACCGCGCCTGGACCAGCACGGTGCTGCTGGCGCCGCTGTGGAGCACCGCCCTGCTGGGCCTGCTGTCGCTGTGGGGCCGCACCGAGCTCGACGACGCCGACCTGCAGGCCATGCGGGCCGCAGCGCGCACGCCCAATGCCATCCTGACCATGGTGATGTCGGGCGTGTTCAACATCGCCTTCCTGGTGCTGCTGGTCGGCCGCCTGCTGACCCGCTTGCGCGAAGGCGCCCGGGTGGACCACCTGACCGGCGTGCTCAACCGCCGCGCCATCGAGGAGCGGCTGGAGGCGGCCTGGGAACAGCACCGCCGCACCGGCTGCGGCCTGGCCATCGCGATGATGGACCTGGACCACTTCAAGCGCATCAACGACCTGCAGGGCCACGAGGCCGGTGACCGGGCCCTGGCCCTGGCCGGTGAAACCCTGCGCGAGCAGCTGCGCCCCTATGACAGCGTGGGGCGCTGGGGCGGCGAGGAATTCCTGCTGATCTGGCTGGGGCCGTCGGCCGAGGGTGTGCAGCGCAGCTGCGAACGCCTGCGGGAGGTGCTGGCCTTGCGGGCCCAGGAACAGCTGAAGATGCCGCTGACCGCCAGCTTCGGCGTGGCGGTGCTGCGCGCCAGCGATGTGGCCGAGGTGGACCTGGTGCGCCGCGCCGATGCGGCGCTCTACCAGGCCAAGCGCGAAGGGCGCGACCGGGTCTGCCTGGCAGGACCGGCGCCGGTGTTGCACGCGGCCTGAGGCGGGTTCTGGTTCCAAGAGGCTGACTGCGGAGCGGTCCGCGAGGGCGAGGACGCCAGGCAGGGGCTTCGCTCATGTCCCCCGGTCCGGCCCCGGGGCCGGACCTCCTCCTTGACTTCGCTGCGCCCCTGCCCGACGCCCTCGCCCCGGCACACATGTCGCACTGACCCGGTCAGCAGGGCACGCCGATGGCTGGCGGGCGGGTGGGGTGTGTTCCGCCCGAAGTCAAGGAGGAGCCCTCGGACACCGTCCGAGGGCGGGGGACATGAGGGCGGGACATGCCCCATCCGCCGCCCCCGCCACTGCCCTGCGCAGGCGGCCCCTTCAACAGCCCACCACCAGCAACAAAGGTCTCAGCCCGCCGCCGCCTCGCTGGCCAGCTGCGCCGCGTCCTGCTCGCGCAGCAGCGGGTCTTCCAGTTCCCAGGGCGCCGGGGTGCGCACCTGCGCCCACATCGGGTTGAACAGGGCCTTCTCGATCTCGGCCACCATGGTCACCATGCCCTCGTAGCCGGCGAAGGCGTGGTGGCGCTCCTGGTTGATGTCCATCCAGGGCATGCGGGCCTTGAGCGCGATGAATTGGCTGCGCCCGCCGCTGAGCATGATGTCGGCCTTGGCCTCGCGCAGCATGGCGTACATCTGGCGCGGGGTCATGTCGTCGATCATGTGGGCGTCGTCGCCCATGATCTCCTTGATCTTGTCCTTGTCTTCCTTGGTGGACTTCTTCACTGAGGTGCCCACCACCTGCAGGCCGGCCTCCTGCAACGCCGAGACGACCGACCAGCTCTTCACGCCGCCGGTGATCAAGAGCACCTTCTTGCCGGCCAGGCGCTCGCGGTAGGCGCGGATGCGCTCCCAGGCCCGCGCCTCCTCGGCGGCGATCAGGGCCTCGGTGCGGTCCTTCAGCTCGGGGTCGGCACCGCGCTCCACCAGCAGCCGCGCGATCTCGCGCAGCGTGGTGCTCATGTCGGAGATGCCGTAGAACGAACCCTCGAAGTACGGGATGCCGTAGCGCTCCTGCATCCGCGTGGCGATGTTGATCATCGACTTGGAGCAGACCATCATGTTGGCCTTGGCCCGGTGCGCGGTGGCGATCTCGTGGTAACGGCCATCGCCCGAGATGCAGGACAGGATGCGCACGCCCAGCGCGTCCAGCAGCGGCTTGATCTGCCAGAGCTCGCCCGAGAGGTTGTACTCGCCGATGATGTTGATGTCGTAGGGCGTGGTGGTCGCCGGTTCTTCGGTACCGATGACGTAGTCCAGCACGCTCTCGGCGCCGAGCTTGTTGCCCAGGTTCTTCGGGCCCGCAAAACCCGGCGCGTTGACCGGGATGACCGGCTTGCCGAACTTCTCGGTGGCGCGCTTGCAGACGGCCTCGATGTCGTCGCCGATCAGCGCGGTGACGCAGGTCTGGTAGACGAAGACGGCCGGCGGGTCGTACTTCTCGACGATCTCGCGGATGGACTTGAACAGGCGCTTCTCGCCGCCGTAGATCACGTCGAGCTCGTTGATGTCGGTGGTGAAGCCGGTGCGGTAGATCTGCGAGCCGCTGGAGGCGCTGTGCCGGTTGTCCCAGCTGTTGCCTTCGCAGGCGATGGGACCGTGCACCAGGTGGGCCACGTCGACGATGGGCTGCAGCGCGATCTTGGCGCCGTCGAAGGCACAGCCACCGGCCGCCGCACCCGGCGTGAGCTGCTTGGTGCAGCCCTTCTTGCGCTCCTTCTCGCTCTTGCCCTGGTTCTTGTCGCAACCGGGCTCCTCGAAGACCTGGGCGATCTTGGCTTTGAGCGACGCGGACATGGGGGCCTCCTGGCGCAGTGCGAGCGTGGTGCGGTGCCTGTGTCCATGCAGCTTCGGTGCCAGCCCCCGGCCGGCCAGGAAACTGAGGCAGATCAGGCACTTGGCGCATCCGCCCCGGCCCGACAGGCTTGGCGGCTTTGCGACAAAGCCCACAGCCACCGCCGACGGCGTTTGATCTGACGCAGAAGCCGGTGGACTGCCATCGCCGCGTCATGCAGGCGACCCGGAACCGTCACGCGGCGTGGTCACGCTGGCGGGGTTTCAACCTTCATGGAGCCACCCACCGTGCCCGCCTTCCTCGACAAGCTGCGCACCCTGCGCTGGGACGACCACCGCTACTACCACCAGTGCCGCATCAACCAGACGCTGCACCTGATCAGCGCCCTCAGCTTCCTGGTGGCCTACGGGCTGCTGTTCGTGGACCCGGCCGCCGCCGCCATCGTCGGCTGGTGCGTGGGCATGGTCAGCCGCCAGTCGGGCCACATCTTCTTCGAGCCCAAGGGCTACGACGACATCAACGGCTGCAGCTACGCCGCCAAGGAAGGCTTCAAGGCCGGCTACAACATGCGGCGCAAGGCCATCCTGATCGGCGTGTGGCTCGCGCTGCCGCTGCTGCTGTGGGCCCGGCGCGACCTGTTCGGGCTGATCACGCCCAGCACGGGCACCGTCGGCGTGCTCGGCCTGAGCGGCTACTGGCACGATCTGGGCCTGCTGTGGCTGGCCCTGGGCAGCGGTGGCGTGCTGCTGCGCACCCTGCAGCTGTGCTTTCTGCGCAGCCCGGCCTGGGGCCTGGCCTGGATGAGCAAGATCCTGACCGACCCGCTGCACAACATCGACATCTACTGGCGCTCGCCCATCGCCCTGCTGCAGGGCCAGCGCTACGAGCCGATCGACCCGGCCACCGCGCACTGAGCGCGGCAGGATCTCAGGCCGGCAGGCGGAAGCCGCTGATGACCTGCGCCAGCTGACCGGCCTGCTGCCGCAGGCTTTCCGAGGCCGCGGCAGACTGTTCGACCAGAGCCGCGTTCTGCTGGGTCATCTGGTCCAGGTGGGACACGGCGGTGTTCATCTCGGCAATGCCCCGGCTCTGCTCGCCGGCCGCCACCGAAATCTCGCTGACGATCTGGCGCACCTGGGCCACGCTGTCCACCACCTGCCGGATGGTCTGCCCGGCCTCGCCGACCAGGCGCGCGCCACTGCCCACCTGCTCCACGCTGGCGCCGATCAGGGTCTTGATCTCCTTGGCCGCTTCGGCGCTGCGCTGGGCCAGGCTGCGCACCTCGCCGGCCACCACGGCAAAGCCGCGGCCCTGCTCCCCGGCGCGGGCGGCCTCCACCGCCGCGTTCAGGGCCAGGATGTTGGTCTGGAAGGCGATGCCGTCGATCACGCCGATGATGTCGGCGATCTTCTGGCTGGCCTGGTGGATGCCATCCATGGTGGCCACCACCTGCTGCATCACCGCCCCGCCCTGCTGGGCCACGGCTTCGGCGCCGTCGGCCAGGCGGTTGGCGGTCTGCGCAGCCTCGGCCGTGTGCTTGACGGTGCCGGTGAGCTCCTCCATCGAGCTGGCGCTTTCCTCCAGGCTGGAGGCGGCCTGCTCGGTGCGGGCGCTCAGGTCGGTGTTGCCGGCGGCCACCTCGCGGCTGGCCACCTCGATCGAGTCGGTGGCCTGGCGGGCCTGACTGACCAGGTTGCGCAGCGCGGCCTGCATCTGCGCCACGTCGTGCATCAGCCGGGCGGCTTCGGAATCGCCGGCCAGGGTCGGCACCTCGCGGCTCAGGTCGCCCTGGGCGATGCTCTGCGCCGCGTCCTGCAGGCGCGCCAGCGGCGCCGTGATGCTGCGCGCCTGGCTCCAGCCCAGGGCCGCGGCCAGCAGCGCGCACACCGCCGTCACGCCCCACAGGGTGGTGCGGGCGGCCACCAGCTCTTCGTCGATCTTCTGCCCCAATGCGGCACTGCGGCCCTGCTGGAACTTCACCATCTCGGTGGCCTCGGCAATGTAGGCGTTGGTCACGTCACGGAACTTCTCGCCCGCGGCCAGCCGGGCATCGGCATCGCCCTGGGCCTTCATCACCGCGTCTCGCTCGGCCAGGTAGCGCTTGCGCGCCTCGCCCAGCCGGGCCTGCAGCTGCTGACCTTCGGGCGAGGTCTCCATCTCGACATAGCGCTTCTGGATCTCGGAGGTGCGCACGGTCGTGGCCGTGACCACGTCCTTGAAGAAGGCGGCCAGACGCTCGTCGGCGGTGACGCCGATGGCCAGGGCCCGCTGGGAGTTCACCAGGATGTTCTCGCGCCATTCCTGGGCCAGGGCCAGGCGCTCGGCCTGCTCGCTCAGCAACACATGGCTGTCGGCCTCCACCTTCAGCAACTGGCGCAGGGTCAAGCCGGCCATCAGCACCATCAGCAGGATCACGATCCCGTACCCCAGGGCCAGCTGACGGCTCAACTTCATCCGACTCAGCGCGTTCATCTCATCGTCCTTCTCAATGACATCCGGTCCTTCGGTATCGGAGCGGGGGGCGACGGACTTGACGGTGACGCGCACGGCAGCGGCCGCACGACCGGGCTCAGGTGCCCGATTCGGTGGTGGCGAAGCGCCAGGTGTTGCGCCCGCCGTCCTTGGCCTCGTAGAGCGCGCGGTCGGCCTCGCGGGACAGGGCGTCCAGCGTGCGGCCCTGGGCCGGGTAGCAGGCCACGCCGAAGCTGGGGCTGGTTTGCATGGCCTGGCCATGGAACATGACCGGCGCCTCGAAGGCCTGGACGATGCGCCGGCACACCGGCTCGATGGCATGGGGCTCACTCAGTCCGGACAGCAGGATGGCGAACTCGTCGCCGCCGATGCGGGCCACGGTGTCCACTTCACGCACCGCCTGGCGCAGGCGCTCGGCGGTGGCCTGCAGCAGTGCATCGCCCGCGGCGTGGCCCAGGCTGTCGTTGATCTGCTTGAAGCGGTCCATGTCCAGCAGCAGCAGGGCAAAGCCGCCCCGCCCTTCGCGCCGCACCGCGCTGGCCAGGCGGTCGAAGTGCTCGGCCAGCATGCGCCGGTTGGGCAGGCCGGTGAGCGCGTCGAAATAGGCCATCTCGGCCAGCTTGGCCTGGCTGAGCTGCAGTTCGGCGGTGCGCTGCTGCAATTCGGCGGTGCGTTCTGCCACCAGCTGCTCCAGCTCATGCTGGCGGCGGGTCAGCCACAGGGTGCGCACCCGCATCAGGCCCCACAGCGCCAGCAGGGCGGCCAGCCCCATCAGCAACCGTGTCAGCGTGTGCTGGTACCAGGCCGGCTGCACCTCCACCCGGATGGCCAGCGGTGGCTCGGTCCACAGCCCATCGGCATTGGAGGCCCGCAGCTCCAGCAGGTAGTCGCCCGGCGGCAGGTTGGTGTAGGCCGCGCGGCGCCGGCTGGCGTCGGTGTTGACCCAGTCTTCGTCGTAGCCGTCCAGCCGGTAGGCGTAGCGGTTGGCCGCCGGCGCCAGGAAGTCCAGCGCGGCGAACTCCACCGCCAGATCGTGCACCCCCGGCGGCAGGCGAAGCTGCCCCGCGTGCCCGGGCTGGTTGAAGTTGCCCAGCGGCTGGGCCTTGCCGCCCACCCACACCTCGGTGGCCACCACCGGCGCCTGGAAGGCCCGCCAGCCCACCACCTGGGGCACCACCACGCTGACGCCCCCCAGACCGCCGAAGATCAGTTCGCCCTGCGCGGTGCGCCCACCCGAGCCGCCCCAGTACAGGGCCAGCGCCACCCCGTCCTTGGCTCCGTAGCTGCGCACGTCCAGGGTGGACGGATCGATCTGCACGATGCCCTGGTCGGTGCTGGCCCAGATCTGGCCGCCGTCGTCCTGCAGCACCTGGTTGACGAAGTCCTTGGGCAGGCCCTGGGCGGCGCCCAGGTTCCGGATGCGCGGGGCCGGCCCCTCCGGGTCCTCGACCACGAACAGGCCGGTCCCGCCGGTGGCCACCCACAGCCAGCCCCGCCGGTCCACCAGCAGGGACATCACGTTGGCGCTGGCCAGCGCCGGGTTCGGTGCCGCGGCGCCGGCCCCCAGGCGCCGCACGTCGCCGGTCAGCTCGTTGAGCAGGTTGACCCCGTTGGAGGTGCCGACCCAGAGGTGGTGGGTCGAGCCCCGGGTCATGGCCTGCACGCGCTGGTCGCTCAGCAGGAAGCGGGCATCGGGCGGGTCGGCCCGCGCCGGCCCCCGGGCGGGCAGCCTGAGCCGCCAGAGGCCATCGTTGCCTCCCACCCAGTAGCCGGTCCAGCCGTCCACCAGGTAGGCCGCATCCTCGGTGGCGCGGCGCCCGGGCACCTCCAGCCGGCGCACCTGCTGGCCGGCCAGGGTCGCGGTGTACAGGCCCTTGCGGGTGCCCATCAGCACCTTGCCCCCGGGCAGCGGCAGGGCGGACATCACCCACTCATTGGGCAGGGCGGTGCGCGGACGCGACGCATCGGCGCGAATGCGCCCGACCACGCCGCGGGCGGGATCCACGATGTCCACCCCTTCGCTGCCCACGCCCAGCCAGATGTGGCCATCGGGCATCGGGCTGACGGAGGGCACATCCTCGCTGCGCAGCGTGTCCCGCGGGCCATCGCCCCCCAGGATGGTGTGGACGAAGCTGGTCTGCAGGTTGTGGCGCAGCAGGCTGCGGGCCGTGCCCACCCACAGCACATCGGACCGGTCCTTGAAGATCGACCAGATGCCGTCGCTGTCCAGGCCGTAGGGGCTGCCCACGTTGCGGTGGATGCTGCGGGTGGCCAGCGTGGTCTCGTCCACCAGCAGCAGGCCGCGGGCCTGGGTGCCGACCCAGATCTGCCCCTGGCCGGGATCGACCAGGGCGCGGATGTTCTCGGCCCGCAACCCCTGGCCGCTGAGCTCGGTTCCGCCCACCTGGCGTACCGTGCCATTGACCGGGTCCAGCACCAGCAGGCCGTGGTGGTCCACGGCCACCCAGATGCGCCCCTGGCCGTCCTCGATCAGGTGACTGATCCGGGAATCGCTGGCCGGCACGCCGGGCAGGCCGACGGCCTGGAGATCACCGCCGTCGGCACGGCCCCGGAAGAGGCCCCGGCCGGTGCCCACCCACAGGCGGCCGCCCCGGTCGGTCAGAAGGGTGTTCACCGACAGGCTTTTCAGGCTGCCCCCCAGCGGCGTGGGCTCGGCATGGCCGCTGACCGGATCCAGCCGGTCCAGCCCGGCCTGGGTGCCCACCCAGAGCTTGCCGCCCGGCGCTCCCGCGAGCGCATTCACCCCCACATGGCGCAGCCCGTCCGGCCCGCCGCCCACCGACTGGAAGTCGTCGGAGCTGGCCCGGTAACGCACCAGCCCGTGGGCCGCGGTGCCCACCCAGAGCGTGCCGTCCCCCCCCACCCACAGCGACTGGATGAAGCCATCGGGCAGGCCGTGCGGGGCATTCAGGTCAGCGGAATAGGTGCGCAGGCGATAGCCGTCCCAGCGCACCAGGCCCTGCTGGGTGCCCACCCACAGAAAGCCGGTGGCGTCCTGGGCCATGGTCATCACGCCCAGGTCGTTGGGTTCGCCATTGGTGTTGGCGATGCGCTGGAACAGGCGGTCATCCCAGCTGTTCCAGCGGCCCAACGGCTCCGCCTGTGCGGTCAGGCTGGACAGCACGAGGCACAGGAACAGCAGGAAACCTCGGAACATGCGAAACAGGATGGAGCTGGAACCGGCATCCGCCAAAAGCAGACGCGCGCGCCTCCCGACAGATTCGCGGGATTCTCCGTCCTATCGGCCAAGCGGGGGAAAACCTGAGCCCCGGCGGCCTCAGTGGTCGTCGGCCAGCACCTCGACGGCGATCAGCTGCTCGCGCAGCGCCCAGCGGGCGCGCCAGCCGCCCGGGGCATCGAACAGGGGGTCCGGCGCGTCCACCGCCGCCAGGGCCACGTCCTCGTGGCCATAGACCCGCCACTGGCCGCCGCGGGCCTGCAGCGCGGCCAGACCGGCGTCCAGCGGCGTCACCGGCTCGGGCCGCAACTGGCCCAGGCCCAGCAGGTGGTCGGCCCGGTACAGCGGCGTGTCCCAGCCGTGGGCGTCGGCCAGGGCGCAGACGGCGGGGCAGGCGCTGCGGGCATCGGCGCTCTCGGGCGTGCGCTCGCTCAGGTCCAGCAGTTCGCGCGCGGTGATGACATCGTGCACGGCCCAGGGCTCCAGCGGGTCCTGGGCGCAGACCTTGCGCAGGAAGTCGTCGGCGTCGTAGGCGAACCAGCAGTTCGCCGGCGCGGACTCGGGTTGTTCGACCACGAAGATCATGGCCGGGCCTCCCTCACTCCACGCCTTCGGCGCAGGCCTTCTTCCAGACCGCCTGGCGCAGCCGTTCGGACACCGCCAGCGGTGTGCCATCGAAGCGGTCGTGGTGGCGGCGCAGCGCCGCCTGGGCCACCGAGGCCTCGGCCAGCGTCAGCGGCAGGCGGCCGGCCATGTGGGTGGCCTTGGGCACGGCCTCCAGGATGGCCTGGCGGTTGGGATGCTCCTCCAGCACGACGATCTCGTCGGTCTCGGGCTGGCCCGCGAGACAGATCCAGCCGTTGATCACCTCGACCGGACGACCGTCCAGCGTGGTCTTGACCCAAACTCGTTCGGACATCGCGGGCTCCTTGGAGGGAAGCAGGGAAACGGGACCGGCCCGCGGCAGGCCGCGGGCCGGTGGGGGCACATCAGCGGATGATGTCGTAGCTGTAGTCCGTCTTGCCCGGGATGATGGTGTTGGCATCCAGGGTTTCGAAGTACTCGTCCAGGAACATCACCAGCGTGCGCAGGGCACCCTCGTAACCCCAGGTGGGGAAGCGGTGGTAGTGGTGGCGGTCGAAGATCGGGAACACCATGCGGATCAGCGGGGTGCCGGTGTCACGCTCCAGGTACTTGCCGTAGGTGTTGCCGATCAGGAAGTCCACCGGCTCCACGTTCATCAGGCTGCGCATGTGCCACAGGTCGCGCTTGGGGTAGGCCTTGCAACCGGCACCGTAGGGCGAGGCATCGAACAGCTTCTGCACGCGGGCAGCCCAGTCCTCGGTGCCGTTGGTGGCCAGCACGTGGGCCGGCTCGGCACCCAGCTCCAGGATGAACTCGGTCAGGCCCAGCAGCTGGTCCGGATCGCCGTACATCGCGAAGCGCTTGCCGTGCAGGTGGGCCTGGCTGTCGGCCATGGCGTCCACCAGGCGGCCGCGTTCCTTGATCAGCTGATCCGGCACGTCCTTGCCGGTCAGGTCGGCGATGGCCTGGATGAAGCGGTCGGTGCCGGCCACGCCCACCGGGCAGTTCAGCACGACGACTTCCTGGCCCTTCTCCTTCAGGTACTTGATCGTCTTCTCGGCGCAGTACTCCTGGAAGACGATGGTGGCCTTGGCGTTCAGGGCCTTCTCGACCGTCTCCTTGGTGGTGCCGCCTTCGTACATCCGGAACTCGCCGTCGGTGGGGGTGTCCCACACCTCGGACGGGTCGCAGATGATGTTGTAGTCGGCGCCGAACAGGTCGAAGATGCGCTTGATTTCGCGCATGTTGCCCACGACGAAGCCGTCAAAGCCGCCGATGAAGTTGATCGACGCGTCGGGCACGCGGGTCAGCGGCTCGGTGGTGCCGGCCTTGCCGTCCCAGAAGTGCTTCAGGATGCCCAGCAGCGCGTTGTCGTAGCCGGTGATGTGGCTACCGACGAAGGCCGGGGTGTGGGCGAACGGCACGTCGAACTCGGCCGGGACCGAACCCTTCTGCTTGCTGTTCTTGATGAAGGCGTCCAGGTCGTCACCGATCACCTCGGCCATGCACGTCGTCGAGACGGCGATCATGTCCGGCTTGTAGAGGTTGTAGGTGTTGGCCAGGCCGTCGATCATGTTGTTCAGGCCGCCGAACACGGCGGCGTCTTCCGTCATCGACGAAGACACGCAGCTGGTCGGCTCCTTGAAGTGGCGGCTGAAGTGCGAGCGGTAGTAGGCCACGCAGCCCTGCGAGCCATGCACGAAGGACAGGGTCTTGTGGAAGCCGTTGGCCACATAGACCGCGCCCAGCGGCTGGCACGCCTTGGCGGGGTTGACGACCAGCGAGTCACGGGCGAAGTTCTTCTCCATGTACTCGCGGGACTTGGTCCAGTCGCGGATCTCCTGGACCTTGACATCGCTGTGGTTGAACTCGAAGTTCTCCTTCTTGTTCTTGAACAGCTCCTGGTATTCCGGCTCGCGGAACAGCATTTCGTGGTCGATGACCTTGTCGGCGTTTTGAGGCATGGTGGCGCTCCAGACGGTTCAGGTTGGATGGGCAGGTGGCGAACCTGGCTTCAAGCCGCCTTCTTCTTGAAGGGCGACTTGGACAGACCCCAGATCGGGCTGGAGATGGCCATGTCCATGTCACGGGCGAAGATGGCGAAGCCGTCGTAGCCGTGGTACGGGCCGGAGTAGTCCCAGCTGTGCATCTGACGGAAGGGCACGCCCATCTTCTGGAAGACGTACTTTTCCTTGATGCCCGAGCCGACCAGGTCGGGCTGGACCTTCTCGACGAACTTCTCGAACTCGTAGCCGGTCACGTCGTCATAGATCAGCGTGCCGTCCTTGATGTAGTGGGTGGTGCGCTGGTAGTCGTCGTTGTGGGCGAACTCGTAGCCCGTGCCGACCACTTCCATGCCCAGGTCCTCGTAGGCGCCGATCACGTGACGCGGACGCAGGCCGCCCACATACAGCATGACCTTCTTGCCCTGCAGGCGCGGCTTGTACTTGGCGATCACCGCCTCGACCATCGGCTTGTACTTGGCGATGACCTTCTCGGCATTGGCCTGGATGGTCTCGTCGAAGTGGCTGGCGATCTCGCGCAGGCTCTTCTCGATCATGCTCGGGCCGAAGAAGTTGTATTCCACCCAGGGAATGCCGTACTTCTCTTCCATGTGCCGCGAGATGTAGTTCATCGAGCGGTAGCAGTGCAGCACGTTGAGCTTGGCCTTGGGGGTGTTCTCCAGCTCGGCGATGGTGCCGTCACCGGACCACTGGGCGATCACGCGCAGGCCCATCTCTTCGAGCAGGATGCGGCTGGACCAGGCGTCGCCGCCGATGTTGTAGTCGCCGATGATGGCCACGTCGTAGGGGGTCGAGACGAAGTCCGGACGCTTGTTCGGATCGGTCTTGTCGAACACCCAGTCGCGGATCGCGTCGTTGGCGATGTGGTGGCCCAGCGATTGGGACACGCCGCGGAAGCCTTCGCAGCGCACCGGCACGATGGTCTTGCCTTCGTATTCCTTGGACTTCTTCTTCGAGACCGCCTCGATGTCGTCGCCGATCAGGCCGATCGGGCATTCCGACTGGATCGAGATGCCCTTGTTCAGCGGGAACAGGTCCTGGATCTCGTCGATGATCTTGTCGAGCTTCTTGTCACCGCCGAAGACGATGTCCTTCTCCTGGAAGTCGGAGGTGAACTGCATCGTCACGAAGGTGTCCACACCGGTCACGCCGATGTAGTAGTTGCGGCGGGCGGCCCAGCTGTACTGGCCGCAGCCCACCGGGCCGTGGGAGATGTGGATCATGTCCTTGATCGGACCCCACACCACGCCCTTGGAGCCGGCGTAGGCGCAGCCGCGGATGGTCATCACACCCGGCAGCGACTTGATGTTGGACTTCACGCCGCAGTCGGGCTTGCCCTCTTCGTAGGTGCCCAGGTGCTTGGCGCGACGCTTGGCCATCTTCTCGGGATAGGCCTTCAGGACTTCGTCGATCAGGGCCTTGTTCTCGGCCTTGCGGTCTTCAACAGTGATGCTCATGGTGGATGCTCCGTCAGGTTCCAGCGCGGGGGGTTGGGGCACCGGGCGGCGGCACGCGCCGCCGGCCCGGTGCGGGCCGGGGCCGTGATCAGGCGGCCAGTTCGGCGGCGGTCTTGCCGACTTGCGACTCGTCGATGGACTTCATGATCCCGTGCTCCATCAGCAGGTCTTCCAGCTCGTCCATGGTGATGGGGGTGGGGATGGTGCCGTTGCCCGCGTTGGCGTGCACCTTCTGGGCCAGCGTGCGGTACTCGGCGGCCTGCTGGCTCTCCGGGGCGTACTCGATGACGGTCATGCGGCGCAGCTCGGCGTGCTGCACGATGTTGTCGCGCGGCACGAAGTGGATCAGCTTGCTGCCCAGCTTGCCGGCCAGCGACTGGGCCAGCTCCAGTTCCTTGTCGGTCTGGCGCTCGTTGCAGACCAGGCCGCCCAGGCGCACGCCACCGCTGTTGGCGTACTTCAGGATGCCCTTGGAGATGTTGTTGGCCGCGTACATGGCCATCATCTCGCCGGACATCACGATGTAGATTTCCTGGGCCTTGTTCTCGCGGATGGGCATGGCGAAGCCGCCGCACACCACGTCACCCAGCACGTCGTAGGACACATAGTCCACGCCGTCGTAGGCGCCGTTCTCTTCCAGGAAGTTGATCGAGGTGATCACGCCGCGGCCGGCGCAGCCCACGCCGGGCTCCGGGCCGCCGGATTCCACGCAACGGATGTCGCGGTAGCCGATCTTCATGACGTCCTCGAGCTCCAGGTCCTCCACCGAGCCCGCTTCCGCGGCCAGCGACAGGATGGTGTCCTGAGCCTTGGCGTGCAGGATCAGGCGGGTCGAGTCGGCCTTGGGGTCACAGCCGACGATGAGGATCTTCTGACCCATTTCGGCCAGGGCGGCCAGGGTGTTCTGCGAGGTGGTGGACTTGCCGATGCCACCCTTGCCGTAGAAGGCGATTTGACGAAGTGCAGCCATTGCGATCTCCAAGTAAGTGATCTAGCGAAACCGAGGTTGAGGGCTCATGCTTTTGTCGCGATCTCGTTGCAGCCTTGGGTGCCTCTGTGGTCTTCTTCTGAAGCCTTGCCGGGACGTACACGGGTGCCGCGCAGCCTCGTCATTGCAACGGCCGTGCCATGTCCTCACCACGTCGCCAAGTGCTTGTTTTTCATGGGGAAACTTGGCCTTGACGGCGGGCAAGCCGGCGCGACGGGGAATGTTCGAAATCCGACAAAGACAGGTTCGCGACGTGAGCCTGTCGGGCCTGTGACGCAGAGCCCGCGTGGCGCCTCGCGCGCGCGGGCAGCGCGCCGGGCGCGGGTGTTCTCCCAGGGAAACACCGGGGTTTGAGCCCGCCACGCGGACCCGCCGCGCGGGCCGGATGCGGCCACTCGGCTTGGGTGGTACGGGGTTTGCAGTCTCCGGGCCCATGAACACGCCCGCCCTCCCCGTCCGACCGGCCCCGCCCGCCAACCCGCACTGGGCGCGCGTGGGCGGCCGGGCGGCCGTGGTCCGTCTGGTTGACGCCTTCTACCGCGCCATGGACAGCCGGCCCGAGGCCGCCACCATCCGCGCCATGCATGCGCCCGACCTGAGCCACACCAAGGCCGTGCTGGTCCAGTACCTGTGCGAATGGATGGGCGGCCCCAAGGACTACAGCGGCCAGCGCGGCAACCCCATGCTGCGTCGGCGCCACCAGCCTTTCGCCATCGACGCGGCCGCGCGCGACGCCTGGATGGACTGCATGCGCCAGGCCCTGGCGGAATGCATTGACGACGAGGGCCTGCGCGCCGAACTGGACGCCGCCTTCTGGAAGATCGCCGATTTCATCCGCAACACCGAGGAGGGTGGCGCCACGCGCGCCCATCCCGGCCGGCCGATGGAAGTCGCCCCCCACGCCACACCGGCTACCCACGCCTCCACGGCCGTGGCGGCCGGCGTGCCCGTGTCTCCCGCTGTTCCCGCTTCACTACCCACCCGGAGTTCGACATGACCACCATCCAGGAAACCGCCTTCGCCCGCCTCGAGTCCGAAGGCCGCCTGCTCAACAGCGTGCTCAAGGCCGCCACCCACAAGCCCGGCCGCTTCGGCTTCCGCGGTGACATCGCGCTCAAGTTCCAGGCCAAGCTGGCCGACGAGGCCCGTCCGCCCGAGATCTCGTCGGACCAGGTCATCGCCGTGGCCCAGGCCGGCGAGGGCACCCTCCCCTTCCTGACCGGCTTCCTGCTGAGCTTCGAGTACCTCAAGCTGCTGGCCGAGGTGCTGGGCGACACCCTCTCGCCCACCGGCAAGTACTTCCTCTTCGTCGACAACATCGACATCTCGAAGAAGTACCAGTGCGAGTACGGCGGCGCGACCTTCTACATCCTGCCGATCGACGAATCCACCGTCTACAACGAGCTGCTGCAGCTGCTCTACATCGACAAGGGCGACCTCAAGAAGCTCGACACCGCCGGCAAGACCGACGCCGTGGCCGACAAGGCCCTGCAGTTCAACGACAGCTTCCCGAAGATCAGCTACGAGGAAGGCCTGGCGCTGATGGGCCCGGTGCGCAATCTGTACGAGAACCGACCGGTCTGATGGCCCACCCCCTACGGCCTTCGGCCGCCCCCTCGAGGGGGCACCGCTGGCGGACCGGCAAAGCCGGATCCGCGGCGGTCGCTGGGTGAATACCGTGCAACATGGAGCGCGATGATGAGCAGCCGCACCGCTGGTACAGCACCAACCTGGTCGGCGTGCCCGCCCCGGTGCTGGCCAGCGTCGCCTTCCATGCGCATCCGCAGGCCCTGCACATCGCCGGCACGCGCGAGGCCCACCCGGGCCTTTTCGCGCTGCTGGCCCGCGCCGACAGCCTGAACGAGGCGCGCGAGATGTTCGACCACTACCTCGGCACCGCCTTCGGCCTGCGCAAGCCTGATGCGGCCGAACTGGCCCGCCTGGGCCCGGCCGAACAGCGGCGCTGGCGCAGCAGCTGGCGCAAGCTGCTGCAGGGCTGGGGCATGGACGCCAACGGCCCGGCCGGCGCCGTGCTCAAGGGCTGGGTGGAAAGCCGCTTCGGCCTGGTGCCGCGCTTTCACCGCGCGCCGCTGGGCCGCTTTCCCTCGCCGCCCTGGGTGCGCTACCTGGAAGAGAAGGCCGCCAGCCGTTACCACAACAACAACATCCACCAGCAGCTCGACCTGCTGTACGAGTTCTGCCAATGGGCCCTGGCGCGCTTCGGCATCCCGGGGCACAGCGCGCCCGGCGCGCGCCACATCACGCTCTGGCGCGGCACCCTGCTGAGCGAGGAACAGCGCGTGGGCCCCGGCCCCCTGCGCCGCCAGGGCACGCTGCGCCTGAACAATCTGGTCTCCTTCAGCCTGGATGCGACGGAGGCCGGCTGCTTCGGCGACACGGTCTTTCGCACCGCCCTGCCGGCCTGCAAGCTGCTGGTCTTTCCCGGCCTGCTGCCGGGCCAGGTGCTGCAGGGCGAGCAGGAGGTGCTGGCCCTGGGCGGCGATGTCGAGGTGGAGATCGTCCATGTCTGACACCGACGGCCGCTTCGCCCGGCTCTACGACAAGGCCCTGGGCGCCTACCTGGGCCTGGCCATCGGCGACGCCCTGGGCGCCACCGTCGAGTTCATGCGCCCGCGCGAGATCCAGGCCCAGTACGGCGTGCACCGTGACATCGTGGGCGGCGGCTGGCTGCGCCTGGCCCGTGGCCAGGTGACCGACGACACCACCATGAGCCTGGCCCTGGGCGACGCCCTGCTGCTGGGTGGCGAAGGCGCGCTGCGCGGCCTGGCCGCGGGCGACACCGCCCTCACCGAAGGCATCGCGCAGGCCTATGTGCGCTGGTGGCGCGGCAAGCCGGTGGACTGCGGCCACACCTGCCGCCGCGGCATCCTGCGCTATGTGAACGAGGGCACGCTGGCCGGCCCACCCAACGAGGGCGATGGCGGCAACGGCGCGCTGATGCGCAACCTGCCCGCCGCCCTGGCCACGCTGGGCGACGACGCGCTGTTCGAGCAGGTCTCGCTGGCCCAGGCCCGCATCACCCACCACCACCCGCTGTCCGACGCCGCCACGCTGGGCCTGGGCCAGCTGCTGCGCGCCCTGCTGCACAGCGAGGATCCGGCCCTGCCGGCCCGCTGGGCCGCGACCTGGGTGCTGGCCCAGCCCGCCTTCCGCTTCACGCCCTACCCCGGTCGCGCCACCGCCTATGTGGTGGACACGGTGCAGACCGTGCTGCACCATCTGACGCAACACCCCTTCTTCGAGGAAGCCCTGGTGGCCACCGTCAACCAGGGCGACGACGCCGACACCACCGGCGCCCTGGTCGGCATGCTGGCCGGCGCCCGCTGCGGCGCCAGCGGCCTGCCGCCGCGCTGGCTGCAGCGCCTGCAGCCGGTCACCGTGCAGGCCATCACCGACCAGACCAGCGGCCTGCTGGCCCTGTCCCAACGCGTGGCGGAGGCCCCCCATGCCTGACACCCTGCTCTCCCCGGCCGACGACGCCCTGCGCGTGCAGCGCACGGCGCTGGCCGCGGCCTACCACGAGCGCAGCAAGCACCGGCTGGAGCGCTACGCCAACGGCCCCGAGACCCTGGACTGGGACGCCCAGCCCGACCCCTTCCGCCGCTACCGTGGGGCTCCGCTGCAGCCCCTGCCCCTGCTTGCCCAGAACCCGGCCACCCCCTGGGACGCGCTGCACCGGCCTGGCGCCGTGGTGGCCCAGCCCTTCGGCCCGGCCAGCCTGGGCGCGCTGTTCGAGCTGAGCCTGGCCCTGGCCGCCTGGAAGCAGGCCGGACCGGACCGCTGGTCGGTGCGCATCAACCCCTCCAGTGGCAACCTGCACCCCACCGAGGGCTGGCTGCTGTGCCAGGGCGTGCCCGGCCTGGCCGATGGCGTGCACCACTACGCCCCGCACGAACACGCGCTGGAGCTGCGCGCCGCGCTGCCGGCCGGCCCGGCGCCCACATCGCCACGCGTCTTTGTGGCTCTGAGCAGCATCGCCTGGCGCGAGGCCTGGAAGTACGGCGAGCGCTCCCTGCGCTACTGCCTGCTGGACGCCGGCCACGCCGCCGGCGCCCTGGCCTATGCCGCAGCGCTGCAGGGCTGGCAGCTGCAGCCTCGCCCGGTGGCCGCGGCGGATCTGGCCGCCTGGCTGGGTCTGGACCGCGACATGGACTTCCCCGGCGGCGCCGAGCGCGAGGAGCCCGAGCTGCTGTTCGAGCTGCGGCCACCCGACACCACCGCGGCGCCTCTGCCGGGGGACTGGCTGAGCCAGCCGCTGTGGCAGGGCCAGGCCAACCGGCTGGACGCGCACCCGATGTACCGCTGGCCGGTGATCGACCAGACCCTGGAGGCCACCCGGCCCACAGCGGGCGCGGCCACCGCCGAGGGCCCCCTGTCGCAGACCACCACCGCCCCGCCGCAGGCCGTACCCGAGCCGGCCGCCAGCCTGATCCGCCGACGCCGCAGCGCCCAGCGCTTCGACGCCCAGGCCCGGCTGGACCGCACGGCGCTGTGGCCCCTGCTGCAGGCCCTGCTGCCCGGTCGCCTGCCCTTCTCCGCCCTGCCAGAGGCGGACCATGTGCACGTGCTGCTCTTCGCCCACCGGGTGAACGGCCTGGAACCGGGCGCCTACCTGCTGCCGCGCAGCGAGGTCGGAGCCACGCTGCTGCGCCGCCAGCTGCCGGTGTCGCTGGACTGGGCGCCGGTGACCGAGGCGCCGGCCGACCTGCCGCTGTGGCGCCTGGCCGCCAACCCGGCCCTGGCCGGCACGCTGCGCACCCTGAACTGCCACCAGGCCCTGGGCTCGGATGCCATCCTGGGTCTGGCCCTGCTGGCCGAGTTCCAGCCCCTGCCCACGCCCTGGGCCTACCGCGAACGGCTGATGGAAGCCGGCCTGCTGGGCCAGGCCCTGTACCTGCAGGCCGAGGCCCTGGGCCTGGCCGGCACCGGCATCGGCTGCTTCTTCGACGACGCCCTGCACCAGCTCATCGGCCTGACACCCACCGCCGCGCCACAGGCCGCCCTGCAGTCGGTCTACCACTTCACCATCGGCCGTGCGCTGACGGACAGCCGCATCGCCACCACGGCGCCCTACGCCCACCTGCCGGCCTGGCCCGAGCGCCTGGCCGACGCCTCCAGGAGCCCCGCATGAACGAGCGACCTTTTCACCGCCTGACGGCGGCCCAGGCCGGTGCCTGGCTGCAGGCCCGGCCCGACGCCCTGCTGCTGGACGCCCGCGAGGCCCGGCATCACGCCATGAGCCACCTGGCTGGCTGCACCCGGCTGGACGGCCGCAACCACGAAGCCCTGCTGATGCGCGAGCGCAAGAGCCGGCCGGTCTTCATCTACTGCTGCCACGGCAACGCCAGCCAGACCTGGGCCGGCATGTTCGCCGACTTCGGCTTCACCGAGGTGGCCGACCTGATCGGCGGCTGGAGCGCCGTGGACGGCGGGGGCCGGCTGCACGGCCCGCAGCCGCTGGAAGCCGTCTTCCCGGCGGCCCCGACCACGGCATCCACCACGACCGCCCCCCGCCCGGTGCCCGCGGGCCTGGCCGCCTGGCTCACGGCCCAGGGCTTCGACCCGAGCGATCCCGCCGCGCCCGGGCCGCACGGCAACACCCCGCTGATGCACGCCGCCTGGCGCGGCGCCCACCATGTGCTGGACGAGCTGCTGGCCCTGGACGTGCCGCTGGACGCCACCAACGCCGACGGCAACAACGCCCTGTGGCTGGCCTGCGTGAACGGCGAGCCGGGACTGATCCGCGCGCTGGCCGCCCGCGGCGTGCCGCTGGACCACGCCAACCTCACCGGCGCCACCGCGCTGATGTACGCCGCCTCGGCCGGCAAGGCCGAGGTGGTGGCCACCCTGCTGGCCCTGGGCGCCGACCCGCACCGGCGGACCCAGGACGACTTCAGCGCCCTGGACATGGCCGCCACCCTCGAGTGCCTGCGCCTGCTGCGCACCGCCACCCGACAGGCCGCCTGAAGGAGATCCGCATGACCGCCCTGCTCTTCTTTGAAAAGCCCGGCTGCGGCGGCAACGCCCGCCAGAAGGCCGTCCTGCTGGCCGCCGGCCACACCCTGCAGGTGCGCAGCCTGCTGGCCGAGCCCTGGACCCGCGAGCGCCTGCTGGCCTTTCTCGCCCCGCTGCCGGTGGCCCAGTGGTTCAACCGGGCCGCCCCGCGCGTGAAGAGCGGCGAGGTGCAGCCCGAGGCCCTGGACGCCGACGCCGCCCTGGCCCTGCTGCTGGCCGAGCCGCTGCTGATCCGCCGGCCGCTGATGCAGCGCCTGGACGACGAAAGCCGCTGCGTCGGCTTCGACACCGCCGAGGTCGATGCATGGGTGGGCCTGACGCCCGCCAGCACCGCCCGCGCCAGCCTGGAGGGCTGCGCCTCGCCCCTCGAACACTGCGCCGCGCCCGCCGCGCAGTGCGTCCCATCCACCCCTGTTGCAGGAGCCTGAGCCATGCCGCTTTTCGACTACCACTGCCCGCAATGCGGGTCGGACTTCGAGCTGCTGGTGCGCGCCAGCACCGTGCCCACCTGCCCGCACTGCGGCAGCACCACGCTGGAGAAGGCCGTCTCGCGCATCGCCCCGGCCGGCAAGATCGAGGCCATCCGCCTGTCCAACCGACGCGCCGCCGACGCCCAGGGCCTGTTCAACCACTATTCCCCCAGCGAGCGGGCCCGCCTGCTCAAGGGCAAGACCGTCTGAACGGAGCACACCATGGACCTCGTCTACTCCACCACCATGCTCAGCCAGGGCGGCCGCGGCGGCCAGATGCAGAGCGACGACGGCGGCTTCAAGCTCAAGCTGAGCGTGCCCCCCGAGATGGGCGGCGCCCCCGACGCCACCCCTGGCCCCAACCCCGAGATGCTGATGGGTGGCGCGCTGGCCGCCGCGCTGGATCACTCGGTGCGCCACGTTGCCCGCCAGGGCAAGCTGCCGGTCAAGGGCTGTTACGTCGAATCCAAGCTCTCGCAGTTCCAGGACTTCGCGGGCGGCTACCGCATGGCCCTGTCGATGGTGGTCTACCTGGCCGGCCCGCTGGACCAGCCCACCGCCGACGACCTGGTGCAGCGCGCCCAGGGCATCTGCCCCTTCCAGGCCGCCATCAAGAACAACGTCACGGTCAATCTCAAGGCCGTGCTGGACACGCCGGCCTGACACCGACACCGAGCCCGCCCGCCATGCAGGAACCCTCGCTCCAGCTCGACTGGACGGCCTACGACGCCTACGGCGCCGGCGATGCCTATGCCCATCTGCCGGCCCACGGCGCGGGCTTCGGCAAGGCCGCGGCGGTCTGCATCGGCAGCCGCAGCTGCCAGCGCACCGACGCCAAGGGCGTGATGTGCCCGAGCTTCCGCGCCACGCAGGACAGCAGCCACAGCACCCAGCACCGCGCCGCCATGCTGCGCGCCGCGCTGGACGGTGAGCTGGGCGAGCGTCCCTTCGAGGACCCGCGCCTGCACGAAGCCCTGGACCTGTGCGTGGCCTGCAAGGGCTGCAAGCGCGAGTGCCCCAACGGCGTGGACATGGCCCTGCTGCGCACCGAGGCCCTGGCCCTGGGCCTGGGCGAAGCCGCCACCCGCACCGCCCAGCAGGCCTGGCTGCTGGAGGAGTACCTGGCCCGCGAGTTCAAGCCCGGCGAACTGCCCTGGCAGGCCCTGCCCGACCCCAGCCCGCCGGTGCTGGTGCACGGCCACTGCCACCAGAAGGCCTTCGGCGCCATGAAGGCCCTGCGCAAGGTGCTGGGCGGCGTGCCGGGGCTGCAGGTTCAGTTCATCGACAGCAGCTGCTGTGGCATGGCCGGCGCCTTCGGCTACGAGGCCGAGCACCACGCCATCTCGATGACCATGGCCGAGGCCGAGCTGCTGCCCGCCGTGCGGGCCGCCAGTGCCGACACCTGGCTGCTGGCCAACGGCACCAGCTGCCGCCACCAGATCCACGACGGCGCCCAGCGCGAGGCCCGTCACCTGGCCCAGCTGCTGCGCGCCGCCCTGCCGGCCACGCCGGTGGGACCAGCCGCCCCCACCCCATGAGCGACACCCTGCGCTACTTCCTCACCTACCGCGGCGCCGGTCTGCCGCTGACGCTGACCGAGGAACTGGCCGAAGCCGACCTGCGCCACCGCAACACATGGTTCGAGGCCCGCGACGACAGCGCTGGCCGCCTCGTCGCCATCGACAAGCGCGTCTATGGCGAGACCGAGATGCAGCACCGCTACGAGTACGACGCCGAAGGCCGCCTGTGCCGGGCCACCGTCACCCTCGGGGAGGACGAACCGGTGGTGCGGACGTTCTGAGCGACCGGGCGCAAGCCCGACCCCCAGCCCGCGGGGGTAACCTCGGGGACTCCGTTGCTTCCCCCTCGGTCCCCATGTCCGCCCTGAACGTCCTGCCCCTGCTCACCCTCACGGCCCTGGTCGCGGCCTGCGCATCGGCGCCCAGCAACCCGGCCTCATCAAGCCCGACCCCCGCGGCGCCCGGCGCGGACACCCGGCTGACCCAGGCCGCTGTCGCCCCCTTGAGCGACCTCAACCTGGTCCAGGACAAGATCCCGCCGCTGCTGCAGGCGGCCCAGAAGGCGCCTTACGCGCTGCCGGCCGACCGCTCCTGCCAGGCCCTGGCGGCCGACATTCAGGCCCTGGACGCGGTGCTGGGCGCCGACCTGGACGCCCCCCGCAGCGAAGACGATCCCAGCCTGCTCGACCAGGGCGCCGGGGCCGCCGGCGACGCGGCGATCGGCGCAGTGCGGAGCACGACCGAAGGCGTCATTCCCTTCCGGGGCTGGGTGCGCAAGCTCACCGGCGCAGAGCGCCACGCCCGCGCGGTCTCCTCGGCCATCGCCGCCGGCACCGTCCGGCGCGCCTACCTCAAGGGCCTGGGCCAGTCCGCCGGCTGCCAGGCCCCGGCCGCTCCGCGGACCTGATTCCCGACAGGGGCGTCCAAAGGGAAAGACGGCCCCCTCGCCCCCTGTCGCGCCTCAGCCGCCAGAAGGCGGATCCTCATCCACCGGCAGCTCCTCCGCGACATGCACCCAGTCCACATGGCTGGCGTGGAAGGCATGGGATTGCGGTGCGCGGTCCAGCGGGCCGTCGAACAGGGCGCGGGCCAGGTGCAGTTCGCCCGGGTAGCGCGGTGAGCGGAAGGCCATGGGGCTGCCGCAGTGACGGCAGAAGCCGCGCTCGGCGCCGGTCGCTTCCGCCAGGTACCAGTGCAGAGCCTGCTGCGGGTCCTGCCAGCGCACCTGCGCCGCTTTCCAGCCCACCCAGGTGACAAAGGCCGCGCCATGTGCGCGCTGGCAGCGCTGGCAATGGCAGTGCGCCACCCACAGGCTGGGGCCTTCGGTGTGAAAGCCGACCGCGCCGCACAGGCAGTGGCCGCTGAACGAAAGAGGCATCGCGCCCTCCTGCCTGCCCCTAGGGGCACCGTGAACTCCCGCACTGCAAACGGCACAACTGACCGGCGCACGGGCGCTTCTCCAGGGTCTCAGAGGCGGACACCTGCCTCAGACTTTCCCGAGGTCCGTGGCCCCACTCGCTGTGGCGGCTGGGCGGCCGCATGGAGGCAGGACGACATGACGATTCTGCGCGAGATGAGCATCCGCCACCGGCTGTACGCCCTGGTGGCGCTGGCCGTGGTGGCCACCCTGAGCGTGGCCACTCTGGCCCACCGCAATGCGGACCAGGCGCGGCGGGCCGCACTGGCGCTGCAGCAGACGGCCGATGCGGTGCGCGACGCGATGGTCGCGGACATGATGCACGACGCCATCCGGGCGGACGTGCTGGGGGCTTCGGACGCGCAGGGCAAGGACGGGACCGATGCACTGAAGGAGGCGCGGGCCGACGGCGAACGCCATATGGCCACACTGCAGAAGAGCCTGGCGGCCGCGCGGATCAACGCCCTGCCCCAGGCCGCGCTGAGTGCGCTGGACACGGCCCGGGCCGACGCGGAACGCTATCTGGCCGCGGCCCGCGCGGCGCTGGCGCAACCGGATCAAGCGCCGGCGCAAGCGACTTTCGCCAAGGCCTTCGCCGCGCTGGAGACCTCGATGGGCGCCGCGGGCGATGCCATCGAAGCCACGGCCGGCAGCCTGCGCACCGACACCGAGGCCCAGCTGGCCCGGGGTCAGCACCTGACCTGGGGCGTGATCGCCGCCAGCCTGGGCCTGTTGCTGGGCCTGGGCGCCATGACGGTGCGGGCCATCCTGCAACCGCTGGACCGCATGCAGCAGGCGGTGCACGACCTCAATGCCGAGAACGGCAACCTCTCGCGCCGGCTGCCACCCGCCCAGGCCGAGCTGCACGAGGTCACCGCGGTGTTCAACAGCTTCCTGGACAAGGTCGCGGGCCTGGTCGGCGGGGTGCAGTCGGTGGCGCGGCAGATCTCCACCACCAGCGACGAGATCGCCACCGGCAACATGGACCTGAGCCAGCGCACCGAGAAGACCTCGGCCAGCCTGCAGCAGGCCGCAGCGAGCGTGAGCCAGATCGCCTCGACGGTGCAGCAGAGCAGCGAATCGGCCCACCACGCGCGCGAGTTCGCCACCGAGGTCACCGGCGTGGCCGCCCGCGGCGGCGAGGTGGTGTCGCAGGTGGTGGTGACGATGGAGGAGATCCACCAGTCGGCCCGCAAGATCAGCGAGATCACCGGCGTGATCGACGGCATCGCCTTCCAGACCAACATCCTGGCCCTGAATGCCGCGGTGGAAGCCGCCCGCGCCGGCGAGCAGGGCCGCGGCTTCGCGGTGGTGGCCGCCGAGGTGCGCAGCCTGGCCAAGCGCAGCGGCGAGGCCGCCAAGGAGATCAAGGCCCTGATCGACACCAGCGTGGCCAAGGCCGAGGCCGGCAGCACGCTGGTGGGCCATGCCCGCCAGGCCATGGACGAGATCGTGTCCAGCGTGGACCGCATCCACGGCATGATCGAGGACATCACCCAGGTCACCACCTCGCAGAGCGAGGGCATCCTGATGGTCAACGGCTTCATGACCGAGATCGAGCACGCGACGCAGCAGAACACCGCCCTGGTCGAAGAGACGGCCTCGGTGGCGCAGGAGATGTCCAGTCAGGCCACCACCCTCTCGCGCACGGTCAACGTGTTCCAGGTGGGCTGAAGCGGCCACCTGCCCCCGCCGCGCTGCCCCGCGGCCGCGGCACGCTCAGCGTGCCGGCGTGGCGCGCGGCTTGCGTGGCTTCGGTTCGGGCAGCGCATCGGCCGTGGCGCAGATCAGCTGGGCCAGGCGCTGGCGGTCTTCCAACTCGTCACTCAGCAGGAAGTGCGGCTTGGCCCCGGGGTAGGGAAAGCCGTCGACCACCGGGTCCAGCAGCGCGCGGCCGGCCTCGGTGGGCTTGAGAAAGCACTGGTTGTCGCACAGGAAGGCCACCACCTTGCCGTGGCGGTACAGCGCGTACTCGCCGAACATCTTGCGGTGGGTGATGCCCGGCGTGCCCGCCAGCTGGTCCAGCACGAACTGGAGGAAATCGGCATCGGTGGCCATGGCGGTCGCTCCGGTGGGGTTCAGCGGCTCAGGCCGCGCCGCTTGTCGCGGAAGAAGGCCCAGGCCTCGTCGGCCACCTCCAGGTCGGCGCTCTGGCGGCCCACCAGCAGGCTGTAGGCCGCCGAGACGCGGTGGGCCACGCTGGGCTCGACATGGCCGCCGCCGTCGATGCGCAGCAGCTCGATCTGCAGGCCGCCGGGCTGGGCGCCCCAGACGGTGCGCTGGGCACGGGTGGGATCGGCCGGATCGCGGTGGGGCAGCGACTCGCTGCGCGCGGGCTCACCGAACAGGCCGTCGCGTTCGCGCCAGCGGGTCACCGTGGCCTCGGCGCCGATGACCCGGCCGCGGCGCCCTTCCTGCCGCTTGCCCACCGGGCCGCCGTCCCAGGGCACGATGCCGTCGGCCGTGCCGCCCACCATCAGCAGCGACAGCGGGGCCTTGATGGAGGGGCAGCGGCTGTCGGTGGCCATGGAGGCACTGACCGCGGCCACGCCGGCCAGGCGGTCACCGGCCTCCATCGCGTAGCGCAGGGCCATCATGCCGCCGTTGGACATGCCCATCAGGTAGACGCGCGCCGGATCGGCCCCGTGATGCGCCACGGCCTCGTCGATCAGGGCGCTGATCAGGCCCACATCGTCGGAGGTGGGATTGGTCTGGGTGTCGCGGCGGCAGTCGTTCCAGCCGGACTTCTGGTCGCCGCCGGCCAAGCCGTCGGGCGCGGCCACCAGCAGGCCCTCGCGCTGGCCGATGGCCAGCCACTGCGACAAGGGGGCGGCGGTGCGCGCCAGGCCCAGGATCTGGGCGGCCGAGCCGCCATGGCCGTGCAACAGGATGACCAGCGGACGCGGGCCGGCGGGCGCATGGTCGGGCACGGCCAGCAGCACGCGGCGCGGGCCCTCGGGACGGGCGAGGGTCAGCGCCTGGGGCGCCGGGGAGGCGGCAGGTGGTGCCGCGGCGGCCAGCGTGGCCACGGCCAGCAGCCAGCCCCCCAGCACGCCCCGCGCACCGGTCAACCCCATGCGCCAGCCCCATCCACGCCCGCGGGCGCCTTCACCGATCCCTTGCCACATGCCTGCTCCGTGCGCCGCCCGGACTCCAAGCCGGCGCCGCCCGGGGCGGCGTCAGTGCGGCGGGCGGCGGTCGCGATGGTACGCGCCCGTGCCGCGGTGCAGCACGGTGTCGCCGGGCTGCAGGGCTCCGGGCTCGAAGGTCTGGGCCCCGGCCACCTGCGCATACACCGGCCCGAAGTCGACCCGCGCCAGCGCCAGAAGTTCATCCAGGTCCTGCAGCACGAAGTAGCACTCCTGGAAGTCGTCGATGCGGTAGCGGGTGCGCATGACCCGCTCCAGCACGAAGCGCACGCGGTGCGGCGAGGGGTCGTCCAGGCAGAAGCGGCTTTCGCTGTAGGACGAGGCAATGCCCGCGCCGTAGAGCCGCAGGCCCTCGGGCTGCATCACCAGGCCGAACTCCACCGTGTACCAATAGACCCGCGCCAGCTCGGCCAACATGCCCAGGCGCTGGGCCCGCAGCCCGCCCACGCCGTAGGCCTGCATGTAGTCGGCCATGACCGGGTTCATCAGCATCGGCACATGGCCGAAGACGTCGTGGAAGACGTCGGGCTCCTGCAGGTAGTCGAGCTGGTCGGCCCGGCGGATGAACTGGCCGGACGGGAAGCGCCGGTGCGCCAGGTGGTCGAAGAAGACCTCGTCGGGCACCAGGCCGGGCACGGCCACCACCTGCCAGCCGGTGGCCTTCATCAGCACCTCGCTGAGGGCCTCGAAATCGGGGATGCGGTCGGGCGCGATGGGCAGGGCGTCCAGGCCCTTGAGAAAGGCGTCGCAGGCGCGGCCGGGCAGCAGCCGGCACTGGCGTTCGAACAGGGTGGCCCAGGTGGCGTGTTCGGCCGGGGTGTAGGCCGCCCAGTCCTGGGGGATGGTCCAGTCGGCGCTGTGCGGGCGGCCCGCCTCGCCAGCGGCCAGGCCGTGCAGGGTGGGCGGCTCGGGCCGCACCGGGGGAAGTTGGGTCTTCATGGCTGCCCCCCGGTCAGCGCGGCATGCACCGCGTCGATGTGGCGGGCCAGGGCCAGGTCCTTGCCGGAGACGCCGCCGGCGTCGTGGGTGGTCAGGCGCACGTCCACGCGGTTGTAGACGTTGAACCACTCCGGGTGGTGGTCGTGCCGCTCCGCATGGAGGGCGACCTGGGTCATGAAGCCGAAGGCCTGGTTGAAATCGGCAAAGCGGAGGCTGCGGCGGATGGCCAGGCCCCCCTCTTCCAGCTGCCAGTGCGGCAGTTCTTCCAGGCTCGCGCGCAGGGTAGAGGCATCGAGCTTGTCCATGCCGTCATGCTAGGTCGGCGCCAGCGGCCGCCTCCTCCGGGGGAACCCTGGCGTCCGCGGCCAGGAATCACCCTCAGTGCGGGCGCAGGCGATCGAAGGCGGCGGCCATTTCCTCGGCCGGCACCTCGTGCACCGCGGCAGCGGCCAGCACGTCCTCGCCGGCCAGCCAGCGGGCCTCGGATTCGGGCGTGTCCAGTGCCAGCAGCAGGCCCTGGTTGAGCTCCACGCTGCCCCAGGGCAGGCCGGCTTCGCGCAGGGCCGATTGCAGGGCGTTCTGCACCAGGGCGCGCAGCAGGTGGTGGCCGGCGCTGTAGGGCACCTCGTCGCGCGCGCCACGGGCCGCGTCCACGCAGGCCTTCACGTCGTGCGAGGCATGGCCGCGGCAGGCCAGCGGCCGCACCTGGTAGATGACGCAGACGCCCTGGGCGATGAAGGGGCAGCGTTGGCGCAGGCCCACGCGCCGGGCCTCGTCCAGGCCCTCGGTCTGGGTGTTGGCCTCGCGCAGCTGGGCCACCAGGTCGATGCCGCGGGCCTGCAGGGCCGGCTGCACCGCGCGCAGGAAGCGCGCCACCAGCATGACCTCGGGCACGGTGGCGCTCACCCGCAGGGTGCAGCAGGTGGCGCAGCCGCGGTGGCAGGCCAGCGGCGGCTCGTCCTCGCACTGGATGGCCACATTGCCATGGAAGCTGTCGAAGGCTTGGGCCAGCAGGGCAGGCAGCAGATCGGGTCGGCCCTGGTGCAGCGCCAGCGTGGCGTCGAAGGCCCGGTGCAGATCCTGGTAGAAGTCCTGTGGTCCGCCGGTGGCCGCGTGGGGGGTGCTCATTGACAAGGCTCCGCGCGGACCCCCGTCGGCCCGCCCAAGCCGGCAAGTCTGGTGGCGCGGCCCCGGCCCCGGATTGATCTGACGCAAGCCCCTGCGGCAGACAGGGCGAGGCTCAGTCCGGCGTGGCGTCCTGGCCGCGGCGGTCGTGCGGCAGGCCTTGGTAGTAGGCCTTCTTCTGCTGGTACATCTGCTTGTCGGCCCGGTGCAGCGCGGCCTCCAGCCGCTCGCCCGGGCGGGAGATGGCCACCCCCACCGAGAAGGCCAGCGGCGTGCCGGCATGGAACTGGTTGTTGATGTCCACCAGGCCCTGCAGCTGGGCGATCAGCGCGTCGGCCGCGGCCTGGTCGCCGCCGGGGATCAGCACGGTGAACTCGTCGCCGCCGATGCGGGCCGCCGTGGACGGGGCCTCGACCGCCTGGCCCAGCACCTCGCCCACGCGGCGCAGCAGGGCGTCGCCCGCGCGGTGGCCCTGCTCGTCGTTGATCTGCTTGAGGCCGTTGAGGTCCAGCAGCAGCAGTGCCACCGGCTGCACGTTCTTGCGCTCCAGGCGGTTGAGCTCGTCGTCAAAGAAGGAGCGGTTGCGCAGCCGGGTCAGTGCGTCGTGTTTGCCCAGGAACTCCAGATAGGCCTCGGCCTTCTTGCGGGCGGTGATGTCGGTCAGCGAGACCTGCACCAGCGACCAGTCGTGCTCATGGCCCGGCAGCACCGCGAACTGCAGGTGCACATGCAGTATCTCGCCGTCCAGCGCGTAGTTCACCGTTTCGCGCTGCTGGTAGAGCTTGCCCTCCCAGAGCTCGATGAGCTGCTCGGTGAAGGGGCGGCGCATCTCGTCGCGGAAGATGTCGGGCAGGCGGTGCAGCAGCGTGGCCTTGTCCGACGCGCGGAACAGGGTGAGGGTCTGCCGGTTGATGTCGACGACGCGGATCTCGGCCATGCAGCGCTCGACGAACTCGGGGTGCACGTCGGTGAAGACGCGGAAATCGGTGATGCCCTGCATCCGCACGTCGTCGATCAGGCGCTTGACGGCGCTGAAGTCCTCCACCCACAGCGAAACCGGCGAGTGCTCGAACAGGCCCTGGGCATAGCGCTCGCTGTGCTGGCGGGCCTGCAGGGCCTGCTCGCGGCTGCTGATGTCCTCCAGCGAGAACAGCACCCGGGCCCAGTCCTGTTCATGGCCGGGCAGCACCCGCACCTGCAGCGCCACGTCCAGGCGGCGGCCGTCCAGCGTGTAGTTGACGGTCTGGCTGCTGTAGCTGAGCGCACCGGCCCAGAGCTGGGCCAGCTCCTCGATGTGGTGGTCCAGCATGTCGTCACGGAAGACGCGGCCCAGCTGGCTCAGCAGCTCGTCCTGGCTGGCCGCGCCGAACAGCTCCAGCGTGCGGCGGTTGACCCGCAGCACCCGGATGGCCTGGGTGCAGGCCGCCACGCGGGCACGGTCCGCGCGCAGCCAGGCGCGCAGGTCACTCACGCCCTGGGCGCGCCACTGGGCGAACAGGGCCGCCACCCCGCTGAAGTCCTCCAGCCACAGCGAGACCGGCGCCAGCTCGAACATCAGGGCGTCTTCGGAAGTGGGGGCGGACAGGTCGGCAGAGGTCACGGCGAGAGGCAGCAGCACGGTGCCGCGCCGGGCTGGCGTGGCGGGCCGTCAGTCTCGCACGTTCATGTGAAGGGATCGTCGCCGTCCAACGGCAGGCCCATCGCGACAAAGCCCTCCGGCAGGGTCTGCAGGCTGCGCACGGCCCGGAAGCCCAGGTGGCGGTAGAAGCCCTCGGCACCGGGGGCCGCCACCAGGCGCAGCAGCGGCCGGTCGGTGCGGCCGTGGCTGGCCCGCCAGGCCGCCTGCACCAGGGCGCGGCCCAGGCCCCGACCCTGCCAGTCCGGGGCCACATAGAGGCTGCAGAGCTGCCAGTGCTCGCGCACCAGCACCATGCCCACCGCCTCGTCCTGCGGGCCGCGGGCCAGCAGATGGCAGCTGACCCCGCCGGCCTGGGCGGCATCCAGCCAGCCGTGCAGGTGGTCCTGGGCATGGGCGCGCAGCAGGGCCTGCTGGGCCCGCGTGAGGGCCGGGCTGGCGGCCAGCACGGTGTCGATCAGCGCCGCCAGCGCGGCACGGTCGGCCGGCTGCGCCGGCGCCAGCGTCCAAGCGGGGATCGCGGGGGCGGCGTCCGCCAAGGTCAGTATTGAATTTCGAACCAGTCGGGCTCCTGGGCGCGCAGCTGGTCCAGCAACACCAGGGTGGCCGGCAGCAGGCCGCAGACGGCGTACCAGACGATGTCGCGGCGCTGCGGATCGCGCTGGCGCAGGGCCTGCAGCAGCGCACCCCAGCCGGTCCAGTCCACCTGGGGCAGGCGCAGCAGGACCACCGGCGGCAGGTGGGCCAGGGTGGTGGCCACGTTGAGCAGGTGGTCCTCGATGGCAGCCAGCGTGTTGGGGCTGGCGAAGAGCTCGTCGGCCCCGCCTTCCAGGGCGACCACCAGCTTGAGCGCTTGCTGCCCGCTGGTGTGCACGATGTCGAACAGGGCCTTGGCGTACATGGAAGCGCTCCGATCTCCGGGCTGGGCACAGGCAGGGGCGGGCGCAAGGGCTCTTGTCGGCTTGACCACATTCCGCACAGGGTGGCCCCTGGGCCACCCCGGCGTGACACCTGCCACGATGTTCAAGCAGAAACCGAGCCAGGATCAGGGGAATTTCGGGCCTGTTTGCGCCAGAAATGAACGAGAAGCCCCCAACTCATCCCCCCGACAGAGGAGATACCCCCTCGGCAGGCCGGGCCTGACAGGCCAGACTCAACCCCAGGGCCTCGCACCGAGGGCCAGCGCCTGGGCGAGGTCCGGCCACACACCCCAGGGCGCCGCGGTCCAGGATCAGGGCACCGACCCCGTGCCAAGAACACTCATGCCGAGCACGCGACGACACATCATGTTGGGAACCACCGCTCTGCTGGCGGGGGGCGCGGCTGTGGCCTTGTGGCGACACTTTTCACGGGACGACGCCCTGGCGCGTGTGCAGGCTTCGGGCGTCCTGCGGGTGGGCTACGCGTTGGAGGCTCCCTACGCCATGCTGGACCCGCTGGGCCAGCCCAGCGGCGAATCGCCCGAGGTGGCCCGGGCGGTGGCCGAGCGCCTGGGCCTGCGCACGACCTGGATCCTCACCAGCTTCGACCACCTGATCCCCGACCTGCTGGCCGATCGCTTCGACCTGATCGCCGCCGGCATGTTCATCACCCCGGAGCGTGCCCGGCAGGTGCGCTTCACCCGGCCCACGCTGAGGGTGCGGCCGGGTTGGCTGACGCAGGCCAGCCGGCCGCTGACGCTGGACTATTCGGCGGTTCAACCCAGCAGCAGCTTCCGCATCGCCGTGCTGCAGGGCTCGGCCGAGGAAGCCCTGTTCCGCCAACGCCCGGTGCCTGCCGACAGCCTGCTGTCGGTGCCCGATGCCCGCAGCGGGCAGACGGCCGTGCTGCTCGGTCAGGCCGGCGCCCTGGCGCTGTCCCTGCCCACGGTGCAGGCCATGGCCCTGGCCTCGGAGGGTCGCCTGGCGGCCCGTCCCGCGATGGGCCCGGGCACCCCCACCCAGCAGGTGGCCCTGGCCCTGCGGGAGTCCGACAGCCGCCTGGCCGATGCCGTGGACCAGGCGCTGGCAGGCTACCTGGGCAGCCCCGCCCACCTGGCCATGCTGGCCCGCTTCGGGCTGGGTCCAGAGGATCTGCCCACCGCGCCATGACGTCCGCCGACATGTCCCTGCCGAACCGTCCCCTGCCAGCCCCCCACGAGCTGGCGGCCGCCACGGGGCGACGCTGGCTGTTGGCCATGGTGCTGGGCGCGCTGGCCGTCATGCTCACCCTGCTGCTGCTGGACCGGGCCGAACAGAGCGAAGCACGACGCACCTCCGACAGCCTGATGCGCATCAAGCGCGCCACCGACGACCTCTACCTGGGCGCCATGCATCTGCGCCTGGGGGGCCCGCCGGACAGCCCCTGGCAGCAGGACCAGGGGCGTGCGCTGCTGGGCCAGGCCCGGGAGGAACTCGCACCCCTGGTCGCACTGACGCGCAGTGCCCAGGAAATCCACGCGCTGCAGGCCATCATCGAGGAACTCCTGGCCATCTGGAGCGATGGACAGTCGGCCCAGGAAGGCCAGGAACTGCAGGCCCGCCAGCTCATGCACGACCTGACCACCCGGCTGGACAGGCTCGGCGACCAGGTGCGCGCCATCGACGCCGAGCGCACCGGCCGCCTGCGCCAGATCGGCCTGCTGTCGGTGGCACTGGCCGGGCTGCTCTTCTGCGGCCTGTGCCTGGGTGCGCTGCGGGCCGAGCAACGGCGGCGCGCCGCCGGACGGGCCCTGGTGCAGAGCGAAAGCCGCATGCGCTCGACCTTGACCGCCATGGCCGAGGGGGTCTTTGTCTGCGACGCGCAGGGCCGGGTGCTGGACAGCAACCCGGCGGCCGTGCAGTTGCTGGGGCCGGCGGCCCGCCCGGGCACGGGGTCCATCCTGGAGCAGCCCGGCTTCCATCTGATCCGCGAAGACGGCTCGCCGCTGCCCGACGCGCAGAACCCGCTGCACCAGGCCCTGCACGGCGGCCCCGCCCAGCGGGATTGCCTGATGGGCATCACGCGCCCGGGTCAGACCCTGCGCTGGATCACCGTCAACGTCGAACCCCTGTTCGAGCCACCGGGCGAGCAGCCCGTGGGCGCGGTGGTCTCCTTCACCGACGTGACCGAGCTGCGCCAGCAGGCCGTGCAGCTCAAGCTTCACCACACCCACCTGGAAGACATGGTGACCCAGCGCACGCAGGAACTGAGCGCGGCGCTGCAGGCCAAGCTGGCGCTCGAGTCCTTCGCCCAGCTGATGAGCGACCACCAGCCCACCCTGCTGGCCTACTGGACACGCGACCTGCGGCTGGCCTTTGCCAACCGGGCCTTCACGGAGTGGTTCGGCGCGCCGCGCGACGCCCTGCTCGGGCGCCACTACGACGAGATCATCGGACGGGCAATGCGCGAGCAGCAGCAGCCGCAGATCGACCGCACCCTGGCCGGCGAGACGGTGCAGGACGAGTTCGACCTGACCCGCCACGATGGCCACCGGGGCCACTTCCTGGTGGTGCGGGTGCCCGACCGGCGGCCCGACATCCCCGACGCCGGCTTCGTGGCCGCCAGCACCGACATCACCGAGCTCACCCTGGCCCGTCAGCGCGCCGAGAGTCTGGCCGAGGCGCTCAGCCGGGGCGAGCAGTTCCTGCGCCGGCTGAGCGACAGCGTGCCCAGCATGATCGCCTACTGGGACCAGGACCAGTGCTGCCGCTTCGCCAACCAGGCTTACCTGGACTGGATGGGGCGGCCGGCCGAGGCGGTGATCGGCCACACCATGCGCGAGGTGCTGGGCGAGGAGTTCCTGGCCCACAACCAGCCCCACATCGACGCCGCGCTGCGGGGCGAGCGGCAGGATCTGGAGCGCACCCTGGTGCGCCACGATGGCCAGGCCGTGCACACCCTGGGGACCTACGTGCCGCACCGCATGAGCGGCGAGGTGCAGGGCTTCATCGTGGTGGTGACCGACGTCTCGCGCCTGAAGCAGACCGAGCAGGAGCTCGCCCGCGCCAACCAGGCCCTGGCCCAGCGGGCCGACCAGGCCGAAGCCGCCACCCGCGCCAAGAGCGCCTTCCTGGCCAACATGAGCCACGAGATCCGCACCCCGATGAACGCCATCATCGGGCTGACCCACCTGATCGAGCGCGACCTCCAGGACCCGAGCCAGCGCGACCGCCTGCAACGCATCGACGTGGCCGCCCACCACCTGCTGCAGGTCATCAACGACATCCTGGACCTGTCCAAGATCGAGGCCGGCAAGCTCCAGCTCGAACAGGTGGACTTCGCGCGCGATGCCCTGATCGCCCGGGTCACCTCGGTGGTGGGCTCGGCCGCCGCCGCCAAGCAGCTCGAGCTGATCGTGGACACGGACCACCTGCCCGCCCAGCTGCGGGGCGACCCCAAGCACCTGGCCCAGGCCCTGATCAACCTGCTGACCAACGCGGTGAAGTTCACCGAAAGCGGCTGGGTCCGCCTGCGCGGCGAGCTGATGCGCGAGGAAGGCGAGGCCCTGCACCTGCGCTTCTCGGTGACCGACACCGGCATCGGCATCAGCGCGGCCCAGCAACAGCACCTGTTCGAGGCCTTCGAGCAGGCCGACAGCTCCACCACGCGGCGCTACGGCGGCACCGGCCTGGGCCTGGCCCTGACCCGCCACCTGGCCCGCCTGATGGGCGGCGAGGCCGGGGTGGACAGCCGTGAGGGCCAAGGCAGCACCTTCTGGTTCACCGCCCGGCTGGCCCGCGCCAGTGCCGCCGTGGGCGATCACCCGACGTTGCCGAGCCAGGCGCTGCGGGCACTGCTGGTCGATGACCTCGACGAGGCGCGCCAGGCCCTGAGCGCACAGCTCGCGGTGCTGGGGCTGACCGTGGAAGAGGCCACCAGCGGCCCCCATGCCCTCGAATGCGCCGCAGCGGCCGCGCAGGCGGGCAGCCCGCACGACGTGCTGCTGCTGGACTGGCGCATGCCGCAGATGGACGGCATCGCCACCCTGCAGGCCCTGCGCAGACGGCTGGGCGAGCGGCTGCCCCCCAGCATCCTGGTCACCGCCTTCGACGAGGACGATGCGCGGCGGGCCCTGGCGCAGGCCGACCTCCCTGCCCTGGTGCTGCCCAAGCCGGTGACCCCCTCGACCCTGCACGACACCCTGGCCCGCGCGCTGTCCGCCGAAGAGCTGCGTCGACCGGCCGAGGCGGCCCCTGACCGGGCCCGGCTGCTGGAGACCCTGCGCCGGCGCGCCCGCGGCCTGACCGTGCTGCTGGCCGAGGACAACGAGGTCAACCAGGAAGTGGCCACCGAGCTGCTGGCCAGCGCGGGGCTGCTGGTGGACCTGGCCGCCACCGGGGCGCAGGCGGTGGAAAAGGCCCTGCGGGGTGGCCACGCCCTGGTGCTGATGGACATGCAGATGCCCGAGATGGACGGGCTGGAAGCCGCCCGCCGGATCCGCGGCGCGCTGGGCCCGACACTGCCCATCATCGCCATGACGGCCAACGCCTTCGACGAGGACCGCGACAGCTGCCTGGCCGCCGGCATGGACGACCACCTGGGCAAGCCGGTGGCTCCGGACGAGCTCTACCGCCGCCTGCTGCATTGGCTTCCCGCGCCCACCGCCCCCCTGCCGATCGTCACGATCACCCCCTGAAGCGGTAACAGAAGGTGAGCCATTCAGGCTCATCACACGAGCCTGTCACCCCGCCGGCATGGCCCGCTGAGAGGACGCTGCAGCGCAGCATGCGCGACCTGTCCCCTGAACACAGGACAGTCCCCCAAGCGGGGGTAGACCACAGCAAGGCCCGGCGGACCTAATCTCTCCCTGTCAGCCGGAACGGGCAGAGCGCAGCTCCCACATGCGCCCGAGCTCCAGCAGTTCTTCTGGCGGCATGCAGTACCCACCGTCCCGATCCACCGCAGCACGGCCCCGGGTTCCTCCGGAGGCTCTGCCCATTGCCAGGAGACACAGCATGCCCAGCTACCTGCACCCTGGGGTCTACATGGAAGAGATCCCCAGCGGCGCCAAGCCGATCGAAGGGGTGTCCACCTCGATCGCCGCGCTGATCGGCGGCACCACCGAAGGCCCCATCGGCGAGCCGGTGCTGGTGCACAGCTGGGACGACTACAAGGCCCGGTTCGGCGGCATCCACAGCGAGACCGACGCGCTGGCCATCGCCGCCTTCAACTTCTTCCTCAATGGCGGGCGCGACGCCTACATCGCCCGCCTGGCCGACAACGCCCACACCGCCGCGCTGCCGGCCGGCACCCTGCCCGGTCGCAGCGGCGGCACGGCCACCGCCACCAACGTGCTGAGCCTGAGCGCCACCAGCGCCGGGGTCTGGGGCAATGCACTGCGGGTGCATGTCGTCCCGGCGGCCAGCGGCGTGCGCTTCAAGCTCGACGTGCTGCTGCACGACAGCGCCAGCAACACCGACAGCCTGCTGGAGAGCTTTGGCACGCTGTCGATGGACAGCTCGGACCCGGCCTACGCTCCCGTGGTGATCAACGGCGGCTCGCGCTATCTGCGGGCCGAGCTGGCCACCGACCTCCAGAACAACCCGGCCACCTACTACCTGGCGGGTGAAAGCGTCAGCGACGACCTCTCCGGTTTCGACTGGACCACGGTGCTGCCCACGATGAGCCTGACGCTCAACATCGACAACCTGGGCCCGCAGACCATCACGCTGGGCGCGGCGGCCGACGGCGCCTACAGCAGCGCCAGCGACGTGACCCAGGCCATCACCACCAAGGTGCTGGCCCTGGGCAGCGCCTACACCGGCTTCGCCTGCACCTTCGGGGGCGACAACAAGCTGCACCTGGCCTCCGGCAGCAAGACGGCCTTCTCCGCGGTGGTGGTGCGCCCCGGCCCGCTGGCCACCCTGCTGAAGCTGGGCACGGGCAATGGCGGCACCGAACTGCACGGCGCCCGCGACGTGGTGCCGCGCGACAACGGGCTGCAGGCGCTCACGCTGGGCAGCGACGGCGACGCCCCCACGGCCGACACCTACGCCAGCTTCTTCACCCGCCTGGCCAAGGTGCGCGACGTCAACATCGTGCTGCTGCCCGGCCAGACGCTGGACCCCAGCGGCGCCGCCAACCCGGTGATCGACCAGGCCATCACCCACTGTGAAAACACGGCCAACCGCATGCTGCTGGTGGACCCGCCGGCCGGCACCGAGCTGGACACCGCTGGCAAGGTGCAGGCCCTGAGCCCGCCCACCTCCACCTACACCGCGCTCTACTACCCCTGGGTGCGCATCGCCAACCCTTTCTACAACCGCGACACCCACCCCACCGCGCCCACCACGCTGCTGGCCGCGCCCTCAGCTTTTGCCGCCGGCATCTGGGCCCGCACCGACGGCACCCGCGGCGTCTGGAAGGCACCGGCCGGCGTGGAGGCGACCGTGCGCGGCATGGCCGGCCTGGAGTTCCAGGTCGAGGACGGCGAGCAGGACCAGCTCAACCCCGAGGGTGTGAACTGCCTGCGCAAGCTGCCCAGCTACGGCGCGGTGCTGTGGGGCACCCGCACCCTGTCCACCAAGGCCAACCCCGAGTGGCGCTACGTGCCGGTGCGGCGCACCGCGCTCTACATCGAGAGCAGCATCTACAACGGCATCCAGTGGGCGGTGTTCGAGCCCAACGACCACCGGCTCTGGTCCTCGCTGCGCGCCAATGTCGGCGCCTTCATGGACGGCCTGTTCCGGGCCGGCGCCTTCCAGGGCCAGAAGGCCTCGGACGCCTACTTCGTGCGCTGCGGCCTGGGCGACACCATGACCCAGGACGACATCGACCGCGGCATGGTCATCGCCATCGTCGGCTTCGCCCCGCTCAAGCCCGCCGAGTTCGTGATCGTACGCATCCAGCAGAAGGTGGGCCAGTCCTGAGGGACGCCACCACATGCCCCCGCACACCCGCACCGTCAGCCCCCTGGTCCCGTCCTTTCCCTGAGGAGACCCTCCCATGGCCGCTCCGATGTTCCCGGTCAACACGCACCGGCACGACCCCTACCGCACCTTCAAGTTCCAGATCCTCATCGACGGCAAGCCCGTGGCTGGGCTCAAGAAGATGGGCGCGCTCAAGCGCAAGACCGAGGCCATCAAGTGGCGCACCGCCGGTGACCCGAGCAAGGAACGCATCCTGCCCGGCGGCACCAGCTACGAGCCCGTCACGCTGGAGCAGGGCCTGTCGCACGACCCGGTGTTCGAGGGCTGGGCCAACCTGGTCAACAACATCGAGGGCGACGCCGCGATGTCGCTGAAGAACTTCCGCAAGGACATCGTCATCAACGTGCTGAACCTGCAGGGCCAGGTCGCACTGTCCTACAAGCTCTTCCGCGCCTGGGTGTCGGAATACCAGGCCCTGCCCGAGCTGGATGCTGGCGCGATGAACGCGGTCGGCATCCAGACCCTCACGCTGCAGCACGAAGGCTGGCAGCGTGACACCGCGGTGGGCGAGCCGGTCGAGAGCTGAGCCCCCGGAGCCGACCACCCCTGGCCATGAACGCGCTGGCTGCCCCCACCGACCTCCCGCCGCTGCCCGGCGGGCTGGTCGAACACGGCCAGCGCCGGCGGGACTGGGCCTTCCATCCACTCACCGGCGCGCTGGAGCTGGCCCTGGCCGAGGCGACCGAAGCCGCCCAGGACACCCCCGGCGCCGTGACCGCGGTGCTGAGCCAGGCCCTGGCCCGGCTGGCGGGAGAACCGCCCCAGCCCCACCGGGTGGCGGCCTTGTGTCTGGCCGACCGCCAGTTCCTGATGCGCCAGCTCGCCCAGCACCTGGACGAGGATCTCGGCACACCCACCCCGCAGTGGCTCAGCAGCCGCTGCCCGGCCTGCGACGCGCACTTCGACTTCGCGCTGGACCTGGCCACGCTGCCCGTCACCGAGGCCGGCCCCGGCTACCCCTGGGCCGAACTGGCCGGTGAGGACGGCGTGACGCGGCGCTTTCGCCTGCCGGTGGGTGCCGACCTCTCGGAGCTGGCCCACCAGCCCGACGACACGGTCGAGGCCTGGCTGCTGCAGCGCCTGGCCGAAGCACCCGACACCTTGCCCCTGGGCGAGCCCGCACAGATCGGTGCCTGGGCGGCGCGGGTCGAAGCCGCGCTGGACGCCATCGCCCCGGCCCTGGTGCTGCAGGTGCAGGCCGCCTGCCCCGAATGCGGCACCGCCCATGCGGTGGACCTGGACCCCTACGGCGCCCTGCGCCACCGCCCCGACACCCTGCTGCTGCAGGTTCACCGCCTGGCCTGGCACTACCACTGGTCGGAGGCCGAGATCCTGGCCCTGCCCCGGCCGCGCCGCCTGCGCTACCTGCAGCTGATCGACCAGGCCCGGGGCCTGTCGGCCTGAGGGCACGCACCATGGGCCTCTTCCACGACACCCTGCGCGACGCGCGACGCCCCCTGTCCACCGACCGGGGCGGCTGGCTGCGCCGCGCGGCTGCCCTGCCCGAGGGCGACACGCCCGAGGAGGCCCCCCTCGAACCGCCTGCCCCGCCCGAGGGCGGCCTGCAGACGGTGTTCCGGTTTCAGAAGGCGGGGGCTGCCGTGGCTGCGGCAGACCTCCGGGAGGCGTCACACCAGAAGGCGGATGGAAAACCGCCGACTGGCGACCCCTGGTCGGCAGGCACCGAGGTGGGCACACCCACGGGGTCTGCAATGCATTCCGTGAAGGATGAACAAAGTGAAAGCAACCTGGCAACAGGCATGACCGCACTGCCACGAGAGTCTGATGTGACGGATGCCCGTGCAGGGTCCGCAGTCCACGGTCGCCGGTCGTCTTGGATGTCCGGTCCGAGGTCTGAGGCCTCCCCTGCGTCGACGAGCCTCTCCGACACCGCAGCATCGCCAGTGAAGTCGAGCGAACACGATGTCTCGGACTTGAGCCGGGTTCCGGGTCGGGGCGCCCCTTCTGAATTCAATTCGGCATCCGAGGCCCTACCGGATGCCCCCACCTCGGCGGCACCCGTGCCCGCGCAGGCCTTGCTCGCGGCACGGCAGCAGCGCACCCGCGCTGCCTGGGCCGAACTGCAGCAGGGGCGGGACGGCCCTCTGCTCGCCGATCGCGCCGATGGTCTCGGTGGGGTCGATGCCACGCGCGCGTCACGCGTGGCCACGGCAGACGCAGACGCGTCCCCGCAGGCCGGTGCTCATGCCGCATGGAACGTCCTGCATACGGGCCTCCCGGCGATGCCGGGCCGCAAGCGACCCGCCGAGCCCGCCTCCACCTCGGCCGCCCTCCCCCCGGCGGCGCGCAGCGCAGCGCCGCCCGCCCCCGCCACACTGCACATCGGCCGCATCGACATCACGGTGCAGGCCCCAGCACCGCCCGCGCCGGCCCGCAACCCCGCCCCCGCGGTGGACAGCGCCTACCTGAGCCGCCACTACCTGCGGCGGCTCTGAGCGCAGAGGACGCGACGATGGCACTGGCCACCTCCCCGCTGTCCCTGGTCTGCAAGGCCTGGCGCGCCCACCTGGACAGCGCGCTCAACGGCCCGGACCGCAGCAAGGTCAACGTGGTGCTGGGCACCCCCGCCGGTGCCGCCAGCGCCGCGGGCGACGGCAGCCCGCACCACCAGGTCAACCTGTTCTTCTATCGCTTCGAGCCGGCCGGCCTCTTCCCCGACACGCTGCCCGGCGACACCGCCTGGGTGCGCGGCTTCTGCCTGGTCACCCCCTTCGCGGTGGGCGAGGACTCGGTGGGCGAGGGCGAGAACGACCTGCGCCTGCTGGGCGAGGTGCTGCGCCTGGCCCACGAACAGCCGGTGCTGCAGGTGCCGGTGGACGACACCGTCGTGCAGCTGCAGGTCATGCTGCAGCCCCTGGGCCTGGACGCGCTCAACCAGCTCTGGTCCACCCAGGGCGACGCGGTCTACCGCCCCTCGGCGCTGTTCGAGGTCTCGCTGCTGCCCGTCATCCCGGCCCAGCCCACCCTGGCCGGCCCCTGGGCTGGCGCCCTGGGCCTGGGGGTGCAGGCGCCCCTGACGGCAGAGGCCACCACACCCAGCGCCCGCGGCCCCGCCGTGCCGGCCATGGTGCCGGACCTGCGTCAGTCCGACTGGGCCCCCGCCCTGGCCTGGGTGCAGGACGGGCAGTGCGCGCTCAGCCTGGGCTTCGTCGTTGGCAGCCCGGCGCTGGCGGCCTTCACCCCGCGGCTGTGGCTGGCCGGCCAGCCCGGCATGCCGGTGACGCTGCACTGGCAGCACTGGAGCCGCACCCAGGGCTGGGTGGACCACCCGACCGTCACCGAGGCCCGCATCGCCAGCCCCGGCATCTGGCCCGACCAGGCCGCTGGCGCACCGCTGCTGGCCCTGCCGCTGCCGGACACCAGCCAGCCCGGCCAGTGGGCCCTGCACGCCGAACGCGCGTGGGTGCGGCCGGCCGACGGCGCGCCGCTGACGCTGCGCTCCAACCCCCTGCTGATCAGCCTCTCGGCGGCCTGAGCGGAGCCCGACCATGAACGCCCCGCGCCCCGACCTGCCCCTGCTGGCCGTGCTGGACCCGGAATGGCAGCGCCTGGACACGCTGGTCGCCTGCCTGTCGCGCCAGCGCGCCGGCCAGACCCTGGGTGAGGCCGAGCTGGCCCCGCTGCGCGCCCAGCAGGCCCAGGTGGATGCGCTGCGCGCGCCCGACGGCCCCTGGGCCGCCCTGCTGGGCCACACCCTGGAGCCGGTGGAACTGGACGCCCTGGTCTGCGCCCTGGCCCCCGAGCTGGAGCCGCGCCTGGGCTGGGCCTTCCAGGGCCTGCAGCCGGGCGCCACCCAGCCCTGGGCCAGCCGCGCCCTGGTGCAGGAGCTGCTGGCCCTGGACGCCAGCCAGGCCGAATGGCTGCGCCGCGCCCTGGCGCCCGAGGCCCCGCTGCGCCGCCTGGGCTGGCTGCGGCTGGAGGCCGACGACCCTTACCAGCCCCTGCGCGCCACGCCGGCCCTGTTGGCCCGGGTCTGCGGCCGGCCGGCCGAGCCCACGCCCCCGCCCGGCGCCAGCCCGGTGCCCGGCCATGCCGGCTGGGACGACCTGGTGCTGCCGGCCAGCCGCCTGGCCATGCTGCAGGAGTTCCTGCTGTGGATCACCCAGCGCGACACCGTGGTGGGCCGCTGGGGCGGCCGGGCCCACGGCGGGCCGGTGGCCCTGTTCGCCGGCCCCTCGGGCACCGGCAAGACCCTGGCCGCCAGCGTCATCGCCAGCGCCCTGGGCTGGCGCCTGTACCGGGTGGACCTGGGCCGCCTGGTCAGCAAGTACGTGGGCGAGACCGAGCAGAACCTCAACCGCCTGTTCGACGCCGCCGAGGGCCAGCCCATGGTGCTGCAGTTCGATGAGGCCGATGCACTGTTCGCCAAGCGCGGCGAGGTGAAGGAGGCCCGCGACCGCTACGCCAACCTGGAGGTCAGCCACCTGCTGACCCGCATCGAGGCCCACGACGGCCCCTGCATCCTGACCACCAACCTGCGCAAGCAGCTGGACCCGGCCTTCACCCGCCGCTTCCAGATGGTGGTGGAGTTCCCCCGGCCCGATGCGCCGGCCCGCGCCGAGCTGTGGCGCCGCCTGCTGCCGCCGCAGGCCCCGCGCAGCGCCGACCTGGACCCGGTCCTGCTGGGCGAGGCCGTGGCCCTCAGCGGGGGCAGCATCCGCAACGCGGCCCTGCACGCGGCCTTCCTGGCCGCCGCCCAGGGCCAGCCCATCGGCCTGGGCCATGTGGCGCATGCCGTCTGGCGCGAGCTGGCCAAGGAGGGGCGCGAACTCTCGCCCCAGGACCTGGGCCCACTGGCCCGCCACCTGCCCCCGGAGCTGCGCGATGAGGCTTGAGATCGACCACCTGGCACTGCAGCTGCCCGCCGGCTTCGAGGCCCGGGCGCCGCGCATCGCCCGCCTGCTGGGCGATGCCCTGGCCCGGCCCGAGCACCTGGGCGGCCTGCGCCTGGCGCACAACGCGGCCCTGCCCGCCCTGCAGCTGCCACCCCTGGCGGTGCAGACCGGCCACAGCGACGCCGCCATCGCCCAGCGCCTGGCCCAGGCCGTCACGGTCCAGGTGCACAGCGCCCTGGCGGCTTCACCCCTTGCCGGCGGCTCCGCCCGCTGACCCGGAGCCCGCCCCATGCCCCTGCTCTCTCCCATCCGCGGCTTCCTGGTCGAGTACGCGCTGGCCCTGCCCCCGCTGGTGCTGGCCTTCGACTTCAACCCGCAGACCCTGACCCGCAACCGCAGCGTCACCCTGACCCTGGGCAGCACCCCGGCCACCCGTGGCGGCTACGACTTCGCCCTGCCCACCGAAACCGCCCGCGTGGCCCAGGGTGTGGCGGTGGAGCCCGAGAGCTTCGATCTGGAGATCCTGCTGGACGCCACCGACCGCCTGAACGACGGCGAGCCCATCGCCACCGAGTTCGGCATCCAGCCCGAGCTGGACACGCTGCGCAGCATGGTCGAGCCCAAGACCCAGGGCCCCGGCGGTCTGCAGGTGCTGGCCAGCCTGGGCCTGGGCGGGCAACGCGCCTTCCAGCGCGCGCAATGCGCGTCGGTGCTGCTGTGGGTCTGGGGCCGGCACATCCTGCCGGTCTTCCTCAAGAGCATCGAGGTCACCGAATCGGCCCACCTGCCCAACCTGGTGCCCTACCGCGCCACGCTCAAGCTGGGCCTGCAGGTGATCGAGGGCAACAACCCCTTCTACGAGGCCGAGAAGCTGCAGCAGTTCATCGGCTCGGGCCTGAACACCGGCCGCACCGCCGGGGCCGCCATCGGAGGGCTGTTCTGATGTTCCTGAAACACTCCCGCTACCAGGACGCCCGCCGCTTCGAGCCCGCGGCCGACGGCAGCCTGCGCTGCAAGGGCACCCGCGCCCGCGAGATCGGCCCGGCCCCCGGCGTGATCGAGCATGTGGTGCGCGAGGGCGACCGCCTGGACCTGCTGGCCGGCCACTACTACAACGACCCGCGGCTGTGGTGGCGCATCCTGGACGCCAACCCCGACCTGGACGACGCGGCGTTGCTGTCGATGCGCGCCCGCGCTGGCGAGGTCATCCTGATCCCGCGGGCGCGGGACTGAGGGCGGGAACGGAGCCTGCCATGCTGCTCGACTTTCTCTCCGCCAAGGAACGCGCGCCCGCCGAGTGCCTGGTCAAGGTGAACGGCCAGGAGATCACGGCGCTCTACCCCTTTCTGCTGGAGATCACGGTGCAGTGCGGCCGCGCCGAGGCCGCCACCGCCTCGCTCACCTTCGAGACCCGGCGCGACGAGCTGGGCCGCTGGACGGTGCAGGACGCCGAGCTGCTGACGCCCTGGGCCCCGGTGGAGATCCACGCCGCCTTCGGCCACCGCACCGAGGAGGTGATGCGCGGCTACATCCGCGAGGTCAAGCTCGACACCCCGCAGGACGCCGGCGCCGCCCAGGTGCGGGTCGAATGCCAGGACGACTCCATCCGCCTGGACCGCGAACACCACCGCAAGACCTGGGGCAGCAGCACCCTGCCCAGCAGCGACCGCCTGCTGCTCATGGAGATCCTCTCCGGCTACGGCCTCTTGCCCCACCCCAAGAACGAAGGTGGGCAGGACCGGCTGGTGGGCATCGCCCAGGACGACACCGACATCAAGTTCCTGAAGTCGCGTGCCGAGTTCAACGGCTACGAGCTGATCTTCCGCGAGGGCCTGGTGTACTTCGGCCCCATGCGGCTGGACGCCGACCCGCAGGACACCTTGCTGATCTACGCTGGCGCGGACACCAACTGTCTGTCGCTGACCGCCCAGGTCAACGGCCACCAGGCCGATGCCGTGGCCTACGACGCCCCGGCCGAGAGCGGCGATGGCGTGAGCCCGACCACGGTGGACCCGAACCTGACGGTGCTGGGCCGCCAGCGGGCCGACAGCCGCGCGGCCGGGCTGGAGCCTTTCGTCTGGCGTTTGCAGGCCGAGGCCGGCGCCGACGCCAACCGCCTGCAGGCCCTGGCGCAGCAGAAGGCCAACGAACTCGACATCCAGCGCGTGCATGCCGAGGGCGAGCTCGACGGCACGCTCTACGGCCATGTGCTGCAGGCCGGCCTGCCGGTGGGTGTGGATGGCTTGGGCGACTGGCTCTCCGGCACCTACTACGTGGACACCGTGACCCACACCTTCAACCCCCAGGGCTACCGCCAGCGCTTCACGCTGTTGCGCAACGCCCTGGGCGACAACCTCGGTGCGCTGCCCGGCCTGGGCGGCGTGCTGGCCCAGGTGCTGTGATGCAAGACGCCCTGCTGCAACAGATCGCCCAGCGGGACGCCCAGCGCCGCGCCTGGGGCAAGTACCGCGGCTTCGTGGTGGACAACCAGGACCCGCAGAAGATGGCCCGCGTGAAGCTGCGCGTGCCGGCCCTGCTGGGCGAGGCCGAGACCGACTGGGCCCTGCCCTGCCTGCCCTGCGGCGGCCTGTCCAACCAGGGCTTCTTCGCCGTGCCCCAGGTGGGCGCCCAGCTCTGGGTGGAGTTCGAGGGCGGCAGCCTGGACCACCCGATCTGGACCGGCACCTTCTGGCAGGCCGCGGGCGACATCCCCCCCGAGGTGCAGGACCCGCCCACCACCACGCTGCTGCGCAGCCCCCAGGGCCACACCCTGCTGCTGGAGGACAAGTCCGGCGACGAGGACGTGCTGCTGGCCCACCTGGGCGGCGCCCAGCTGGAGATGAACAAGGACGGCAACCTGGCCCTGACCGACCAGGCCGGCGCCACGCTGACGCTGGACGCGAAGAACGGCAAGGTGGTGCTGCAGGACGCCAACGGCAACACCCTCACGCTGGACAGCAGCGGCGCCAAGCTGGAAGACGCCAACGGCAACACCGTCGAGATGAGCGCCTCGGGCGTCAAGGTCAGCGCCAGCGCCGTCATCACGCTCGAAGGCAGCCAGGTCGCCCTCGGTGGCTCGGGCGGTGAGCCGGTGATCAAGGGCACCAGCTTCCTCACCCTGTTCGCCACCCATGTGCACCCCACCGCGATGGGCCCCTCGGGCCCGCCCATCCCGCAGGGCGAGATGAGCAGCCTGTCCACCAAGGTGACGACCGCCTGAGCGGCGGCACCGCGACACCCCAGGAGACACCCCATGGCCCGCCGACTGGTCGACCCGCCCTACCTGGCCTTCCCGCTGCGCGTGGGCACGGCCGGCCCCGTGCTGGCCGAGCGCAGCGCCCACATCCGCCACCAGATCGAGCAGGTGCTGTTCACGCTGCCGGGCGAGCGGGTGTTCCGGCCCGAGTTCGGCGCCGGGGTGAAGGCCCTGGTCTTCGAGCCCAACGACTCGCCGATGTGGCAGGTCACGCGGCGGCGCCTGCTGGCCTCGCTGGCCGAGGCCCTGCAGGGCGAGGTGGACCCGCGCAGCCTGGAGGTCGAGGTCGACGGCGAGGACGCCACGCTGCAGATCCGCGTGGCCTACACGCTGGCGGCCATCGGCCACCGCGACAGCCAGACTTTCACCTTGCAGAGCGCCTGACATGGCCCAGGACCCGACCCCCGTCGTGCAGTACGGCCTGGGCTGCTGCCCGGATTGCGGCCAGCGCCAGGTGGACCTGCCGGACCTGCTGCCCGCGCTGGGCGACGACTTCGACTGGGACCAGCGCGACTACGACGGCTTTCGCCTGTTCATGCTGCAGGAGCTGGCCGCGCGCTACCCCGAGCGCAGCCGCTGGACCCCGGCCGATGTGGAGGTGGCCCTGGTGGAGGTGCTGGCCTGCGCGCTGGACCAGCTCTCCGACGCCATGGACCGCGCCGCCGCCGAGGGCTGGCTGGAGACCGCGCGCCAACCCGCCTCGGTGCGCCGCTGGCTGAGCCTGATCGGCGATGACGTGCTGGGCCGGGCGCAGCGCCTGGGCCTGCCGCCCTTCGACGCCCCGCCGGCCGCGGGCGACACCCGCAGCGACGCCCAGCGCTTCGACGCCTGGTGGTTGGACCACCCGGAGAAGATGGACCAGGCCCGGCTGGACGGCCCGCGCGCGGTGCACGACCAGCACCGCATGGTCACGGTGGACGACTACGCCGCCCGCCTGGAGGACCACCCCCTGGTGCTGCGCGCCCACGCCTGGGAACGCTGGGACGGCAGCTGGACCACCGTGCATGTGGCCGTGGTGCCCTGGGCCCTGCTGGACCTGGACGAGCCCATCGACAAGGGCGTGGCCACCGATGCGCTCAACGACGCGGTCTGGGCCGAGACCGTGGCCTTCCACGCCGAGCTGGGCCTGGCCCTACCCGCGCGGGCGCTGCGGCCCAGCGTGCGCAGCGTGCTCTACCCCTATCTGGAGGACTGGCGCATGGTGGGCCAGGAGGTGGTGCTGGAACGCGCGGTGGAGGTCGGCATCGTGCTGGGCCTGGCCATCCAGGTGGACCCGGACTACTTCCAGTCCGAGTTGCGGCGCGCGGTGGAACGGGCCCTGGGCACCGGCCCGGGCGGCTTCTTCGCGCCGGGCCGGCTGCGCTTTGGCGAGGACCTCTGGGCCAGCGACCTCTACCAGGCGCTGATGGCCCTGGACGGGGTGCAGAACGTCTGCATCAACCGCTTCAAGCGCCTGGGCGACCGCTACCCCGACGAATCGGCCAGCGGCCGCATCGCCCTGGAAGGGCTGGAGATCGCCGTCTGCGACAACCTGCCCAACCGGCCGCAGCGCGGCTTCTACACACTGCGCCTGAACGGCGGACGCAAGGGCTGAGGCCATGACCCCGAACACCCTGCCCCCGGACCTGACGCGCTGGAACCGCGCCGGCCTCTCGCGCTTCGACTACCTGGACGGCCACGGCGCCGCCTGGCTGGAACGGCTGCGCCACGACCTGGCCCAGGCCTTCCCGGGCTGGCCGCTGTGGGCCCAGCTGCCCGCGCCGCCGGCCGACCCGTCCACCGAAACCGAGGACGAACGGCTGCAGCGCCTGGCCGCGCTCTACGCCGCCGACCCCGACGACCTGCTCTGGCAGCTGGTGCGGCAGTTCGCCCGCTCGGCCCATGTGCTGGGCGTGCACCTGGACGCCCAGGCCAACGAGGGCTATCTGCGCACCGCCAGCCAGTGGGACAGCCTGCGCCGCCTGCTGGCCGTGCTGGACGAGGCACCGCGCCCGCCGGCCTCGGCCGCCACCCCGCTGGCCCTGCTGCTCAAGCCCGGCCTGGCCGGCACGGTGGCCGCCGGCCTGCAGGTGCAGCACCTGCCCGCCAGCGGCGCCCCCTTGGTCTTCGAGACCCTGGCCGACCTGGCCGCCGACGCCGCCTTCAACACCCTCTACGCCCGCGACCACCTGGCCAACCCGGCCTGGCTGGCCGGCAGCACACTGACCCTGGACCGCGGCGTGGACGAGCTCAAGGCCGGCGAGCCGCTGGTGCTGGAGGACACCCAGCTCCAGCGCCTGTCGGCCCACCGCATCGAAGGCGTGTTCACCCTGCCCGACGGGCGCAGCCGCGTGAGCATCAGCCCGGCCGTGCCCAAGACCGCGGCCCTGCACTTCACGGCCGGCCACACCCTCGTGCACCTGCTGCCCAAGGACCGGCTGGCCCCGCGCGGCCCGGCCAGCGAAGGCGTGGCCGAGGCCGGCCACAGCCTGCAGCTGGCCGTGCCCTCAGGCACCCTGGCCGCGGGCGACCTGGTGCTGGTGCGGGCGGTGGACGACAAGCCCCGCTACCGCCGCATCAAGGCCGTGCACGCCGACCGCCTGGTCTTCACCCAGGCCCTGGGCGCGCTGCGCCTGCTGGGCGCCACGGTGGACCGGCCCGTCACCGTACCGCTGACCGACATGGCCGAAGCCACCCGCCGCCGCACCGTGCAGGAGGACGGCACGGTGGTGCTGCTGGTCTATGCGGCGGGCGACTGGTCGCGCCTGGCCGGGCTCTGGCTCTCGCATGCCAGCCAGCTGCAGAGCGGCACCCAGACACGCGAGGTCTGGCCCACCTACCGCTGCCTGCATGCCAAGTACGTGCCGGTGGACACCAGCCGCGAGCGCCTGCAGCCCGACGACCGCCCGGGCTACACCGCCCTGAGCGTGACCTGGCACCCCGACACCGACGACGTGCCTGGCGACGCCCAGCTGGAACTCTTCAACCCGCAGACCCTGCTGGCCCCGCCGCCCGGCGCCGGCGCCTGGGCGGTGGACAGCTTCCTGAACGCCAGCGTGCAAGGCCACCTGCCTCCCGCGCTGCTGACCAGCGCCAGCAAGCAGGCCGCCGCCGGCGACCTGGCCGTGGTGATGCGCGCCGGCCAGCTGGCCTGGGCCCGCCTGGCCAGCGTGGCCGCCGACCCGGACCGCCCCCAGGCCACACTGACCGCCGAAAAGCCCTGGGAAGACCGCGGCGGCGGCCCCTGGTTCCTCAGCCGCAGCACGGTGTTCGCCCATTTCAAGCTGCAGGCCCGGGTGCAGGACTGGCAGCGCAACACCACGCCGCTGAGCGGCACCTGGCTGGACACCGAGCCCCTGCCGCCCAGTCTGCCCCTGCACCGGCGGGTGGTGGTGGCCAATGGCAGCGCCGCCGTGGCCACCACGGTCGAAGAAATCGCCCCCGATGGCCAGCGCCTGCGCCTGGCCGACGCCCTGCCGGCCGGCAGCACGGCCGGCAACCTGGTCCTCTACGCCAATGTGGTGGAGACCGGCCATGGCGTGGCCCGGCCCGAGCGCGTGCTGGGCAGCGGCGACGCCACCCGCAACCTGCAGCAGTTCACGCTGGCGGTGGCCGAGGTGAGCTGGGTGGCCGACCCGCTGATGGCCGCCGGCGTGCGGGCCGACCTGCAGCTCTCGGTGGCAGGCGAGACCTGGCAGCCCATCGCCAACCTCAAGGACGCCGGCCCGGCCGAGGCCCGCTACCAGGTGCGACTGGACCAGGACGGCTTTCTGAGCCTGCAGTTCGGCGATGGCCGCCATGGCCGGCGCCTGCCCAGCGGGGCCAACAATGTGCGGGTGCGCTACCGCCAGGGCGTGGGCCTGGCGGGCAACCTGCCGCCCGACGCCCTGGCCCAGCTGGTCAAGCCCCACCCGCTGATCGACGGCCTGGTGCAGGCCCTGCCCAGCAGTGGCGGGGCCGACCGCGAGGCCCCCGAGGACCTGCGCCAGCGCGGCCCCTCCACCCTGCTGGCCCTGGACCGGGCCGTTTCGCTGGACGACTTCGCCCAGCTGGCGCGCGGCCATGCCAGCGTCTGGCAGGCGGCGAGCTTTCGCCTGCCGCCTGGGCGCGGGCGCAGCGAGCGCATCGAGCTGGTGGTGATGGCCGCCGGTGGCGAGCCGCCCACACCGGCCCTGGCGGCCGAGCTGCAGGCCTTTCTGGCCGCCCGCGCCCTGCCCGGCGTGGCCCTGAACGTCAGCGGCGTGCAGACCCAGCGCTTCGGCCTGAACGTCACCGTGCGGGTGCGCAGCGACGCCTTCGACCCCGAGGCCGTCAAGGCCGCCGTGCGCGCCGCGCTGGGCGAGGCCTTCTCACCGCGCCGACGCGCCCTGGGCCAGCCGCTCTACCGTGGCGAGGTCTACCAGGTGGTCGAGTCGGTGACCGGTGTGGAGAACGCCGATGCGCTGATCACCGTGAACGCCGCCACCCGCGCCGCGCTGGACCGGGTGGTCGAGGTGGGCGGCGTGCCCATGGTGGCCACGCCCACCCCACGCCAGTGCCTGCTGCTGGACACCGCGGCCCTGACGCTGCAACACCAGGAGTACAGCCTGTGAGCACCCCCACCTCCGATCCCCGCTACGCCGAGCTGCTGCGCGCCTGGCTGCCCGCCGTCTGGCGCGAGCGCGACGCCGAGACCGCCGACAGCAGCGGCCAGGGCGACCTGGACAAGCTGCTGGGCGCCTTCGGCGGCCTGCTCGATGCCTTCCGCGCCACCATCGCCCAGCGCCGGGTCGACCCCTTCCCCGATGCCCAGGCCGATGGCCGGCACTGCCAGCCCTGGCTGCTGCCCTACATCGCCGACCTGCTGGACGTGCGCCTGGTGTCGCCCGACGAGGCGGGGCGCCGGGCCGAGCTGGCCTCGGCCGTGGCCTGGCGCCAGCGCAAGGGCACCCGGGTGGCGGTGGAGCAGATCGCCGAGGCGGTGGGCCAGTTCGAGGTGGAGGTCCACGAAGGCTGGAAGCGCGTGGCCCTGACCCCGCGGGTGGACCGCCCCCTGCTGCCCGAGAGCAGCTATGGCGAGGCCCCCGTGCCCGAACCCGCCACGCCCGCGCTGCGCGCCGGCCACCCGGGCCTGCCCGCCACCACGCCGGACCTGCGCCAGGGCTCGCGCGCGCTGCGCTGCGCCCCCGACCACCCGGCCGCCCACACCAGCACCTTCGGCGGGCAGCGCGCCAGCTGGTGGCAGGTGCACCGGCACGGCGTGCCCTGCCTGCCCGGCAGCTACCAGGATGTCTCACGCCGCACGGTGGACCTGCGCCGCCCGCCGGGCGAGGCCGAGCTGGGCATCGGCCCTTACCACCCGCGCCGGGTGCCGCTGTTCCTGCCGCCGCCCGAGGGCCACTGCTCGGCCCATGCGCTGAGCCTGAACTGGCCGCCGGTGGCCAGCTGGGACGGCTTCACGCACGAGAAGCTGCGCTACCGCCGCGAGGAGGGCTACCGCTGGAACGGCGAGACGGTGGTGCGCCACGTCTGGACCGGCCTGGACAGCGTGCCCGTCAAGCTGCGCGGCGTGCTGCAGCTGGACGAGCGCGCGGTCTACCGCTTCGAGAACCTCTGGCTGGACAACCAGCTCAAGGTCAGCCAGGGCGCGGTGGAGCTGGACCACTGCGCCGCCCGGCAGCTGCACATCGGCACCGCCGAGCGCCTGGCCCCGGTGGTGGCTGCCCGCGCCAGCCTGCTGCGCAAGCTGGAGGCCGCCCGCGGCCTGGTGCAGCTGGAGTACGTGACCGTGCTGGACACCCTGCTGGCCGAGCGCCTGAACGCCAGCGACTGCATCCTGATGCCACCGCTGCGCAAGGACCTGGCGGACAACGACGTGCCCGAAGCCGGCTGCGTGCGCCACAGCCGGCTCTGGTACCTGCCGCTGGACGCCGACCCGCTGGACCCCGAGCTGCCCAACGATCCGAACTGGCTGGCCCAGGGCCTGCGCTCGGCCCTGTGCGCCATCCGCACCAACTGCACCACCGCCCACCCGGTCTTTCTGAACACCCACTTCGGCCAGCCCGGCTGCGGCGTGCTGCACCCGGCCTCGCCCGCGGCCATCCAGGGCGGGGCGGAGGACGGCGGCGAGCTCGGGGCGTATCACGAAGACCGCCATGTGCTGCGCCGCCGCGCCGTGCTCGACAAGCTCGCCGAGGTGCTGCCCGCCGGCACCGAGGCCCTGCTGATCCTCGACCCCACGCTGGCCTGCCTGCCCCCGCAGGGCCATTGAACGCCGCCGCCCCACCGCAGGGAACCAACACCATGACCACCCAGATCTCCCGAGACAGCTTCGCCCCGGAGCAGCGCTACTCCGGCCTCTACCTGCAACAGGGCCGGATGATCCTGGACGCCGACTGGAACGAGCTCAGCGACCTGCAGAAGAGCCGGCTGGCCGAGGCCCTGCGCGACGCCATCGCCAGCGGCGCCCCGCGCAGCGGCGGCCTGGCCCTGGTGGCCGACGCGGGCGACGGCGGCAAGGTCAAGGTGCAGCCCGGCGTGCTCTATGTGGACGGCGTGCCGGCCCGCTTCCCCGGCAGCGCCCTGACCGCCCTGACGGCCCAGCCCGACTACCCCTGGGCCGGCGCCTACCCGGGCAAGAAGCTGGTGCTCTATGCCGATGTGTGGGACCGCCCGGTCACCGCGCTGGAGCGGCCCGAGTTGATGGACCCGGCCCTGCACGGCGCCGACACCGCCACCCGCAGCCAGACCCTGCTGCAGGTGAAATGGTGCGCCAACACCCTGGATCCGCTGGACCCGGCCGTCAACCCGCCGATCGGCAACGGCCTGGCCACGCTGACCCTGCGCAAGATCGACAGCGGCAGCGACCCCTGCAACCCCTGCGCCGCCCAGGTGGCGGTGAACGAGCGCCTGGGCAACTACCTGTTCCGCGTCGAGGTGCACGACGTGGACCCCGCCGCCAAGACGGTGACGCTGAAGTGGTCGCGCGACAACGGCGCCGAGGCCTGCGCCAGCGCCACGCCGCCGCCCGGCTTCGACCAGGGCGACTGGGTGTGGGAGTACTTCGACGCCGACACCGAACGCCTGCTGGGCCTGCACCTGAACGGCTCCACGCCCAAGCCGCGCGGGCTGATCCACGAGGCCTGGAACGTGCCCACCGGCGCCGACGAACCGAAGGCCTTCGCCCGCCAGTGGGACGGCTACGGCGTCTTCCGCACCGACACCGGCGCCCTGGTCAAGGGCCGCGACCGCGGCGTGACCCTGGCCACCGCAGCGGCCGGCGACCCGGCCCACGGCAGCTGCTGGGTGGCCGGCAACGACCTGCTGGTCAACCTCGAGAACCTGGCCCTGCGCCTGAGCGTCAAGAGCCGCCAGTTCGTGCCTGGCGACCACTGGCTGGCCACCATCCGCGAGGCGGTGCAGGCCAGCGGCGACGTGGTGCTCAACCAGGCCCCGCCGCAGGGCGTGCGCCACCACTTCCTGCGCCTGGGCACCCTGCTGGACGACGGCAGCCTGCAGCCCCCCACCGACGCCGAACGCCGGCGCCTGGCCTTCCCGCCGCTGAGCGACCTGCGCGCCGCCGACGTGGGCTTCACCGAGCAGTGCAACCCCCTGTTCCACGGCGCCCAGAACGTGCAGCAGGCCCTGGACGCCCTGTGCAATCTGGGCGCGCAGAACGTGCACTACACGCCGCCGGCCTGCGCGGTGGAGCCCAGCGTGCGCAGCCTGCTGGGCCTGGCCAACAGCCCCAGCACGGTGGACGTGGTGCTGGACGCCCTGCTGTGCGGCCTGCGCGCCAACGATGTGCCGCTGGACAAGAGCGACGCCGCGCTGTGCAGCGACCTGAAGGCCGACTCGGTGGTGACGGTGCAGGACGCGCTCAAGGCCCTGTGCCTGCACAGCGGCGGCTGCGAGGTCGTCGTGCGCGACAGCGATCAGCTGATGAAGCGCCTGAAGCAGGCCGCCGAGGACAAGAAGGGCAACCTGTGGCTCAAGCTCTGCGCCGGCACTTACGAGATCCCCGAGGACCTGAGCCTCACCAGTCTCACCAGCCTGCGCCTGAGCGGCGAGAGCGCCGCGGCCAGCCAGATCATCGTCGGGGCCCAGCGGCTGCGGCTGCAGGCCGGGGCCATCGTGCTGGAGGACCTGGGCTGGACCTTCAAGCAGCCCGCGGCCCAGCTGGGCCTGCAGGGCGCCACCGTGACGGTACGCGATTGCACCGGCCTGCGCGAGGCCGAACAGCCCGGCGGGCCGGCCCTGGTGCAGGTGGCCTCGCCCGAGGGCCAGACGGCCACCCTGCACTGGCAGTCCAGCGACTGGACCGCCTGGGTGGCCCCCGACCTGAAGTTCGGCTGGAAGCCCGGTGGGGCCACGGCCGCCGACAAGGACTTCCTCAAGACCTTGCAGAGGCATGTGGAGAACCTGCTGAAGCAGGCGCCGGCCGAGGCGCTGGACAAGAGCCTGGCCCAGCTGGCGGAGGCCTGGCAGGCGCTGGGCGTGGAACGCTGGCGCGCCTGGTCGGCGGCCCTCCCCAAGGCACCGCTGATCCCGCGGGTGCGCTACCTGGCCCAGGGTCAGCCGCAGGTGGCCCGCCTGAGCCAGCTGCCGCAGTTCCTGGGCAGTGGCGGCACCGCCTCGGCCGAGCAGATCCAGACCGCCCTGGACGGGCTGGCCCGCCTGGTGGCCGCCGGCCAGCCGGACCACGTGCTGGCCCTGGCCGACACGCAGGTGGGCGGCGACATCGGCCACAGCCGGCTGCAGGGTTGGCTGCTGATGCTCAACGGGCTGAAGGAAGGGTCGCCCACCACCCCCCCCACCCTGCATGCGGTCCAGGTCAGCCCGGTGGTGACGCCCGGCGGCGCCACCCTGCGGATCGCGGACGTCAGTCTCAGCGGCGTGCGCAGCGCCCAGCCCCCCAAGGCGGTGGACGGCAGCAGCGGCACGCTCCAGGCCAGCGTGCCCGGCCTGGGCCGGCTGCTGTTGGACCAGAACCGCTTCGAGTGGCCCGGCAGCGTCTTCACCGCCGGCGGCTGGATCGGCCAGGGCAACACCTGGGACTTCGACGCCTTCGACAACCTGCGCCCCGGCGTGGCCCTGTGCGACCGCGCCACCTTCACCGGCAATGTGCTGGAGGGCTACACCGACAACACCCACATCCCCTGCACGGCCGGCGGCATGCAAAGCGGCCTGAACGTGCTGATCGAGCTGCGACCGCCGCAGTGAGGCCCTGACCCGGAGGTTCCCCATGAGCCAGTTCCAGTGGCAGCGTCGTCCGGCACGGGGCCGGCCCACGGGTCGCCCCGCCCGCAGCAGCGGCCTCGCGCCTCCGGCGCCGGACCAGCGCGCCGCCCTGCAGGAAGCCCTGGGCCGCCCGGTGCGGCCGCAGCTGACCCTGGGCAGCCCGGACGACGCCCACGAGCGCGAGGCCGAGGCCGTGGCCCGCCAGGTGATGGCCCCAGGCTCCGGCCCGCAAACCACGGTGCGCCGCCAGTGCGCGGCCTGCGCCGAGGAGGCCCATGACGAGACCCTGCGGCGGCGCGAGACGCCAAGGACATCCCCTGCGGCCACCACCACGCTGGCCGGCGCCCAGGCCCAGGCCATCCACGGCCTGCGCGGCCAGGGCCAGCCACTGCCCGCGGGCGAGCGCCGCTTCTTCGAGCCCCGGCTGGGGGCGGACCTCTCGCAGGTGCGCCTGCACACCGACACCCCGGCCGCCCGGCTGGCCGGCAGCCTGTCGGCCCGGGCCTTCGCGGTGGGCCAGGACCTGGTCTTCGGGGCCGGCCAGTACCGCCCCGGCACGCCGGAAGGGCGCCGCCTGCTGGCCCACGAACTGACCCATGTGCTGCAGCAGGGTCACGGGGCGGGTGAGACGCTGCGCCGTGTCATCGAGCTGCGCCCTCCGGGCCGCGGCGAGGCCTCGGCCTTCGCCCGGGCCGGCGAGCTGGTGGACCGGCTCAACAGCCTGACACGGGCCCTGCACTACACGCTGGACGGCCGCGTGCTGCGCTGCGAGGTGCTGGACGAGAGCCACCTCAACGAATTCGACCGCCAGATGCAGGCCCTGATCGGGCTGGAAGCGGTGCTGCCGATGCGCCTGATCACCTCGGCCGGCCGCACCGAGGACAACCCCGGCAGCGGCTTCCAGCCGGTGGTGCACGACACCTGGACCCGGGCCTATGTGGACCTGGACGACCTGCTGGCCTCGGATGCCCTGGGCTTCAAGACCCAGATGGTCCACATCCTGACCGAGCGGGCCGAGACCCGGAACTACGCCGCCCGCATCGGCTCGTCCACCTTCACCCTGGCCGAGTACGAGCGGGCCCACGGGCGGGCCTACCAGGCCGAGACCCGGGTGCTGCGCGACGAGATCGGCGACAGCACCATCACCTACCGCTACTCGGAGGAGAACCCGCCGGGCACCTGGCGGGTGGTGTTCGGCAGCCGCGAGGGCTACCGCATCGTCAAGGTCTTCCGCCACTTCCAGCGCGAGCGGGTGGCGGCCGAGACCTATGCGCTGGACAAGAAGGGCCGGCGCATGACGATCGAGGAGCTGATCGCCTGGCGGCAGCAGAACACTGCGGGAGGCGCGGCCAGCGCGGCACCGGCACACGCCTCGGCGCCTGTGCCGCCCGCGGCCCCGGCACCGTCGCCTGCCCCCGCACCCGGCCCCGCACCCAAGCCCTGAGCGGGGCCCCATGCAGACGCTGGCCCGCCTGCCCCCGGTGTCCGCCGCACGCGCGCCGGCCCTGGCGGCGCTGCGGCCCAAGCTGCGCCTGGGCCACGCGCAGGACGAGGCCGAGCACCAGGCCGACCGCATGGCCGCGCGCGCCCTGGGACTGGCCGGGCCGGTGGCCCTGCCCGCGGGCGATGCCCTGGCCCAGCGGGCGGCGCTGCGCCAGGTGCTGGGCCACGGCCCGCGGCCCACGGCGCCTTCCACCCAGCCCACCCCACACGCAGCCGACGCGCCCGCGCCGGACGAGGACGCCGCTCTGCCCGAGGCCCTGGAGCGCGAGCTCCACACCTTGCAGGCCGGTGGCGAGCCCTTGCCGCCGCCGCTGCGCGCCGAGATGGAAGCCCGTTTCGGCATGGACCTGTCGGGCGTGCGCCTGCACACCGGCGCCCGCGCCGCGCGGCTCAACCAGGCCCTGGGCGCGCACGCCTTCGCGCTGGGCGAGCACATCGCCTTTGATGCCGGCCGCTTCCAGCCGGGCGAGCCGGCCGGCCGCTTTCTGCTGGCCCATGAGCTGGCCCATGTGGCGCAGCTGCGCGGCGCGGGCGAGGCCCCGTCCGGCACCGCGGCGCACGCGCCGACCACCGTGCGCGGCGGCTTCTGGGGCGACCTCTACGACAGCGTGTCCGACACCCTGGGCGACATCGCCGACTGGGCCATCGACCAGGTGCGGGAGCTGGGCTGGCGCTTGCTGGAGAGCATCTCGCCCGAGTTCGCGCGCACGGTGCGCGCCATCGTCGACGAGGGCCTGCTGAACTGGCTGGGCCGCCAGGTGGCGCGAGCCTGGGACGGTTTCATCGGCGGCTTGCGGGCCCTGGTGCCCTTCGAGGGCCCGCGCCAGCTGATCACCCTGTTCGATGGCCTGGTGCGGCGGGCCGCCGGCATTGCCGCAGCGCTGGTGGCCGGGCGCTGCGAGCCGCTGATGGCCGCCATCGGCGAGCTCAAGACCTTCGTCACCGAGGCGGTGGGCGTGGCCTGGGACAAGCTCAGCGAATTCCTGCGTCCCATCGGCGAGTTCTTCAGCCGGCTGTGGGCCGACTTCGGCGCGCCGGCCCTGCAGTGGCTGCAGAACTTCGGCGGCGCGGTGTGGGAAGGCATCCAGGACCTGGGCCGGCGGCTGTGGGACTGGATTCGCCCGGTGCGCGAGGCCGCGGCCCGTGTCTGGAACTGGTTCTCCGAGCTGCTCTTCGGCCCCGCCACCGGTGACGAGACCACCGGCAGTTCCGGCGGCGTGGTGGGCTGGCTCAGCGCCAAGGCGGGCGAAGCCTGGGATTGGGTGCGCGAGCGCACCCGCCCGGTCTGGCAGCCGGTGGCGGCCCTGGCCGAGCGGGTGGCGGCGCTGATCCCGCCGGCCTTCGTGCGGCAGATGGGCGAGCGGGCCCAGCAGCTGGCCGGCGGCCTGGACAGCGCGGCCGCGGGCATGGAGGGCGGCGATGGAGTGCCGGCGGCGCGCCAGTCCCTGGCCTCGGTGCTGCCGGGCATCCAGACGGTGCTGACCGCGCTGCGCGGGCTGATCCAGGGGGCCGGCGCCTGGCTGGGCGAGCGCATCGCCGGCGTGGCCGCGCTCATCAGCGGCCTGGTGGGCCGGCTGCAGGCCAGCGACTGGCTGTCCTGGCTGGCCAGCGCCTTCGGCTGGTTGACCGAGTCGCTGGACACCCTGCTGGCCTGGGCCCGCGAGCAGGTGGCCGCGCTGTTCGACGGCCTGTTGCGGGGCTTCGACGCGCTCGCGCCCTTCGTGGCCCTGGTGCTGGAGACGGTACGCAAGCTGATCTCCGTGGCCGGCGACCTGATGCAGCTGCCGCTGCTGATCCTGGGCGGGCTGTGGCGGCGGGTGCCGGCCTGCATCCGCGAGCCCATCGAGCGCTTCATCCAAGAACAGGTGCTGGCCCGCATCCCGGTCTTCGGCCAGTTCTTCAGCGACCCCGCGCTCTGGCCCCGCGTGCAGGCCACCGCGCTGGGCATCCTGCGCCGCATCTTCGTCGACGGCGACCTGGCCGGCGCGGCCTGGGCCTTCTTCCAGGCGGTGCTGCGGGTGCTGGGCCTGCCGGCCCAACTGGTGGTGCAGGTGCTGGCCAAGGCCGCGCGGGCGATCGGCGACATCCTCACCAACCCGATCGGCTTCCTGCTCAACCTGCTGCGGGCGGCCAAGGCCGGCTTTCTGCTGTTCTTCTCGAACATCGGCACCCACCTGCTGGGTGGCGTCACCGGCTGGCTCTTCGGCCAGCTGCAGGAGGCCGGCATCCGCCCGCCAGCCGACTTCTCGCTGCGGTCCATCCTGGGCTTCGTGCTGGAGGTGCTGGGCCTGACGGTGGAGAACATCTTCCGCCGCCTGGCCGAGCGGGTGGGCCCCGAGGTGGTGGCCCGGCTGCGCCGCATGCTGGACCTGGCCACCGGCGTCTGGCGCTTCGTCTCGGTGCTGGCCACCGAGGGCGTGGCCGGCCTGTGGCGCGAGCTGCAGGAGCGTCTGAGCGGGCTGTGGGACCAGGTGCTGCAGGGTGTGAGCGGCTGGATCACCGAGGTCGTCATCGCCCGCGCGCAGCGCTGGCTCACCGCCCTGCTGGACCCGACCGGCATCATGGCCGTGGTCAACAGCCTGGTGGCGCTCTACAACGCCATCGAGTCCTTCTTCCAGTACCTGCGCGAGATGCTGGAGATCGTCAGCCGGGTGCTGGACGGCGTGCTGGACATCGCCCGCGGCAGCATCGACACGGCCGCCGGCTTCCTGGAGAACGCCCTGGGCCGGGCCATGCCGGTGGCCATCGGCTTCCTGGCCCACCAGCTGGGCCTGGACGGCCTGGGCCGGCGCATCGCCGAGATGCTGGGGCGGGTGCAGACCCGGGTCAACGCCGCCATCGACTGGCTGATCGAGCGCGCGCTGCGCGCCGGCCGCGCGGTGCTGGACCTGGCCCGCCGCGGCGCCAACGCGGTGCGGGGCGCCGTGGGCCGGCTGCGCGACTGGTGGCGGGCCCGCCAGGCCTTCCGCTCGGCCGATGGCCAGGAGCACCATGTGTTCATCCGCGGCAGCGGCCGTGGCGCGCAGCTGATGGTGGCCTCGGAAGAGATGAGCTATGCCCGCTTCATCGCCCGCCTGAGCGAACGTGCGAGCCACGCCTCGGACGCCGACCGCGCGCTGGCCACCCGCCTGGCCGGCGAGCTGGATGCGGCCATCCAGGCCGCCGCCAGCGCGCCGGTGGGCGCCACCAGCGCCGCGGCCCCGGCGGGGGGCGCCGCCCAGGCCGCGGTGGACCACGCCGCCGTGATCGACGCCAAGCTGGCCGAGCTGGCCCAGGTGACGGCACGGCTGATGCCCGCGGGCGACGGCGCGGCCTCCACCCTGCCGGTCTACGGCAGCACCAATGCGGCCGGCTACGGCAGCAGCGCCACCGTGCTGCGGCTCACCCGGCGGCGCAGCTTCCAGGGCAGCGGCCCGGACCGGGGGCTGCACACCGAGGCCTACACCCGGCTGAACCAGCGCCGCTACCGCCTGGGCAGCAGCGGCAGCTACTACGTGCTGGGCCACCTGCTCAACCACCACCTGGGCGGGCCCGGCACCACCTGGCAGAACCTGGTGCCCTTGTCCCAGGGCGCCAACAACCGGCGCGACGACTCCATGCTGCACGGCTTCGAGAAGCAGGTGAAGGACACGGTGGAGGCCGGCAGCGCGGTCAACTTCGTGGTGACGGCGCGCTACGCCATGCCGGGGCGCGCCGCCGAGGCCCAGACCGCCCTGCAGCGCGCCCGGGCCGCCTCCAACGACGCCGACCGCCGCCACTGGCTGGCGGTGCGCGAGGTGGTGCAGGAGGAGGCCCGCGTCCCCAGCGAGGTGACGCTGGGCGCCCACACCCTCCGCCCGGACGGCCAGCGCGACCAGCGGGTGGGCACCGAGACGCCGGTGGCCAACGTTCCGCCGGCCGACCAGCAGATCGACCAGTACGAGGTCCAGCCCCGCCCGGGCCTGCTGGAAGCGCACCGGGACGAGCTCACATCACGCTGAAGTGTGACGTATGACCCAAAACTTCCCCACACGTCAGCCCGATCTGTGTCCATGCGTATCATGACCCGCGCAGGGGGCCCGACGCCCCATGCCCGTGGAGAACAACAATGGACATGGGTCGTTTCCAGGCCATGGTGGATCGCCTGGAGCGGGAGAGTGCGGCCTCGCCAGGGGCCTATCGCGTCAAGGTGGCCTTGCTGGCCCTGCTGGGCTTCGGCATCCTGGCGCTGCTGCTGGGCGCCATCGGGCTGGGCCTGGTGCTGCTGCTGGGGGTGGCCGCGGCCATCGCCTTTTCCGGCGGCGCGGCCCTGCTGCTGCTGTTCAAGCTGGGCAAGCTGCTGATCTTCCTGGCCTGGCCGCTGTGGCTGCTGGTGAGGTCCGCGGTGCGTGCCCTGTTCGTGCGCCTGCCCGCCCCCCAGGGCCGCGAGATCACCCGCGCCGAGGCGCCCGCCCTGTTCGACGCCCTGGACCGCATGCGCCGGCAGATGAAGGGCCCGCGCTTTCACCGGGTGCTGGTGGTCGACGAGGTCAATGCCGCGGTGGTGCAGCGCCCGGCCTTCGGCCTGGTGGGCTGGCCGCGCAACCACCTGCTGCTGGGCCTGCCGCTGCTGGAGGCCCTGTCTCCGGACGAGGCCCTGGCCGTGGTGGCCCACGAGTACGGCCACCTGGCCGGCGCGCACGGCCACTTCAGCGCCTTCATCTACCGGCTGCGCCTGAGCTGGGGCACGGTGCAGGCCTTCACCGACCAGGTGCAGGGCTGGCTGGGTCGGCTGGTGGCGCCCCTGGTGCGCTGGTACGCGCCCTACTTCAACGCCTACACCTTCGTGTTGGCCCGGGCCAATGAATACCAGGCCGACGCCGCCAGCGCCGAGCTGGTGGGCCACGCGCACGCCGCCGCGGCCCTCAAGCGGGTGAACCTGGTGGGCCCGGCCCACGCCGCCTTCCTGCAGACCACGCTGGCCGCGGTGGACCGCGAGCCCGCCCCGCCGCCCGACCTGCTGCAGCGCTGGTCGCGCGTGGCCCTGCAGCCCCCGGCCGAGGCCGATGGTCAGCGCTGGCTGCGCGACGCCCTGGACCGCAGCGGCCGCTACGACGACACCCACCCCACGCTGCGGGCGCGCCTGCAGGCCCTGGCCCTGCCCGAGGACAGCCTGAACGCCCCGCCCCCGGCGCTGGCCGGCCCCAGCGCCGCCCAGGCCTGGCTGGGCGCGCTGCTGCCCACGCTGCGCGGCGAGCTGGAAAGCGCCTGGGCGCGTGACATCCAGGCCCCCTGGGCCGAACGCTTCCAGCAGGCCGAACAGGCCCGCCAGCGCCTGGCCGAGCTGAACGGCCGCCCGCCGGCGGACGCGGCCGAGGAGATCGAGCGCCTGCGCCTGATGCAGCGGCTGGAACCGGACACCGACCTGCGCGCGGCCCTGGCCGACTTCAACGCCCGCCATGCCGACCATGCCCTGGGCCTGTACCTGGAAGCCTGTGCGCGGCTGGACCAGACCGACCGCGCCGGCCTGGCGCTGCTGGAGCGGGTGATCGCCCTGGACCCGGAGGCCACCCTGCCCTGCTGCGAGCGGGCCCATGCCTTCCTGAAAGCGGCCCAGGACGGCCAACGGCCCGACGACGACGCCGCGGCCGAGGCCTGGGCCGAACGCTGGCGCCAGCGCGATGCGATGGAGCGCGAGCGGGCCGCGCAAATCGAGCAGGTCGACCCGAACAGCCCCCTGGTGGCCGCCGAGCTGGACGCCGACACCCTGGCCCGTCTGCGGGCCCTGGTGCAGCAGGCCCCGGGCCGCGCGTGGGCGCAGCGGGTCTGGCTGGCCCGCCGGGTGATCCCGGCCGACCCCGACGCCAAGCACTACCTGCTGGGCGTGGAGCTGAGCTGGTGGGGCCGCCGGCGCGGCAAGCAGGCCGAGGTGGTCCAGGGTCTGGCCCGCCTCGAATGGCCTCTTCCCATGTTCATCGTCTCGCTCGATGGCCGCTTCAAGCCCCTGAAATCGCGCTTCGAGGCCCTGGGGCCCGGCCCCCTCTGACCGTCTTCACGTTGCCATGTTCGCCGCCAGCTTCAACAACCGCCGCATCCTGAAATCGGTCGCCACCGTCACCATCGGCGAGCAGTCCGTCGAGGTCCATGCCCTGGAGGTGGACCCCAGCGGCATCGCCCTGATCGCCACCTTCAACCCCCCGGTGGGCACCGAGATGGAGGTGGCCTTCGCCTTGGTGCGCGCCGGCCGGCCCGCGGTGGCCCTGCGCCTGCGGACCCGTGTGACGCACGCCATCCTCTCGCGCACCTACAACGGCTTCCGGCTGAACTGCAGCTTCATCGACCCGGACCCGGCCTCCCTGCGGGCCCTGCAGCAGTTCATGCACTGAGGCCCGGCACGCCTCAGGCCGCCCCGGCCTGCGGCCCACGGCTGGAGCCGCGCAGCACCAGCTGCCCTTCGAGCACCACCTTGCGCGGCGGCCGCTGCGGGTCGGCGATGCGCTGGAGCATCAGCTCGGCGGCGCTGCGGCCGATGTCGTAGGTCGGCTGGGCCATGACCGTGACGTCCACCGAGGGCAGCGCCGTCCAATCGTTGTTGTCGAAGCCGGCCAGACCGATCTGGCCCGGCGTGCGCAGCCCGGCGCTCTGGATGGCCTGCACCGCCCCCAGCAGCAAGAGGCCGTTGGAGGCCAGCAGCGCATCGGGCCGGTCGGGCCCGGCCAGCAGGGCCGCGGCGGCCCGGGCCCCGGCCTCGCGGGTGGGCGCCACCCGCAGCACCTGTGGCGCCAGGCCCTGCGCCTGCAGCGCCGCCTCGTAGCCGGCCTGGCGCTCCTGGCCGGTGGTGCTGTGCGTGCCCACCAGCAGCGCGATGCGGCGGTAGCCGGCGGCCAGCAGCTGCTCGGTGAGCTGCTGCGCCGCGGCGCGGTTGTCCAGCAGCACCCGGTCCACCGCGGTGTCGGGCAGGGCGCGGTCCACCAGCACCACCGGGAAGGGCCAGGCCGCCGGCCGGAAGCGCTTGAGCCCCTCCAGCGTGGGCGAATAGATCACGCCGCTGGCCTGCTCGTCGGCCATCAGCTGCAGGTAGGAATGCTCCTTGTCCGGATCCTCGTCGGTGTTGCACAGGATCAGGCGCAGGCCGTGGCGGTAGGCCACGTCCTCCACCGCGCGGCCCACGTCGGTGAAGAAGGGGCTGCGGATGTCCGAGACGATCAGGCCCAGCAGCGAGGCCCGCTGCTGCCGCAGCCGCCGCGCCGCCAGGTTGGGCCGGTAGCCCAGCTCGGCGATGGCCTGCTCCACCTGGGCGCGCAGGGCCGGGCGCACCGCCTGCGGCTGGCTGAGCACCCGCGAGACGGTGGTGGTGGACACGCCCGCCCGTGCCGCGACGTCCTTGATGCTGCTCACCTGGGCTCCTTCTTCATGGCGGTGTGGATGGTAACGCCCACCCGCCAGATTTGGTACCGATTCCTCTTTTTGCAGTCCTCTCGGACGCCTCCAGCGCCTTTTGCTGCCCAACGCCGGCCGCACTCACCCCTGAGGAACTGCTCGTTTTCCCTTGAAATGACGGCCTGTGCTGCGTTGCAGCTTGCCCTGCCGAAAATCCGACCCCGATAATCCGTCTCTGAAATCGATACCAATTGGAGACCGCGATGTCGATCCCGGTGGAAGTCCGTCTGGGGGCCGCCCCCCACAACCGCGAAGACGCCGTGCGCGCCGCCGGGGCCGTGCTGGCTCAGGCCGGGCATGTGCACCCGGCCTATGTGGACAGCCTGCTGCAGCGCGAGAAGGTGGCCAACACCTTCCTGGGCCAGGGCGTGGCCATCCCCCACGGCATGATCGAGGACAAGCACCTGGTGCAGCGCACCGGCCTGGCCGTGCTGCAGGTGCCCGCCGGGGTGCGCTGGGGCGACGACGCCAAGCAGGCCCGGCTGGTGGTGGCCATCGCCGCCGCCTCGGACGAGCACATCGCCGTGCTGCGCCGCCTGACCCGGCTGATGCGCGACGAGGCCCTGATGCGCCGCCTGGTCGAGACCAGCGACCCGCAGGACATCGTGCGGGCCCTGACCGCCGAGGACGAGGCCGTGGCCACCGCCGCCCCGGCGCTGGAGGACTTCCCGCTGGGCCGCGAGGTGGCGCTGAACTACCCCAACGGCCTGCACGCCCGCCCGGCCGGCCAGTGGGCCCAGACCGCCCAGCGCTTTGCCGCCCGGGTGCATGTGCGCTGCGGCAGCACCGTGGTGGACGGCAAGAACGTGGCCGCCCTGCTCAGCCTGGGCGCCGGCCGCGGCGCCACGCTGCGCCTGTCGGCCCAGGGCCCGGACGCCGAGGAGGCCCTGCGTGCGCTGCGCGCCGTCATCGTGCGCCTGGGCGACGAGGAGGCCCGCCAGGCCCAGCTGGCCGCCTCGCGCCAGAGCCAGGCCCAAGGCCTGGGCAGCGCGCTGGGCGACTGGCAGCCCACCGCCCGCCAGACCTTCACCGGCATCGCCGCCAGCCCGGGGCTGGTGATCGGCACCCTGGTGCAGGCCGAAGGCGCCGCGCTGGAGGTGGAGGACCGCTACCGCAGCGCCCCGCTGGAGGCCGAGGCGCTGGAGCGGGCCCTGCAGGCCGCCCTGGCCGAGCTGGAGACCCTGTCGGCCCAGGCCCGCGCGGCCGGCCGCACCGAACAGGCCGGCATCTTCCACGCCCATGCCGGGCTGCTGCGCGACGCCGCCCTGCTGCAGGCCGTCAGCCGCGGCATCGTGCAGGGTCACGGCGCGGCCTGGGCCTGGCGCCATGCCCTGGGCGAGCGGGTGGCCGCCCAGCGCGCCCTGCCCGACGCCACGCTGGCCGCCCGCGCGGCCGACCTGCAGGACGCCGGCGAGCGGGTGCTGCGCCAGCTGCTGGGCCTGCCCGCGGCCACGCTGGAAGCCGCCTGGCCGGCCGACGCCATCCTGCTGGCCGACGACCTCTCGCCCTCGGTCACCGCCCAGATCGACCCCAGCCGCGTGCGCGGCTTCTGCACCGCCCGCGGCGGCCCCACCGCCCACACCGCCATCCTGGCGCGCGCGCTGGGCCTGCCGGCCGTGGTGGCCACCGGGCCGGACCTGCTGGCCGCCGAGGCCGGCACCCCCGCCATCCTGGACGGCTACCGCGGCCGGCTCTATGTGGCCCCCAGCGCCACCGCCCTGATCGAGGCGCGCGACAAGATCGCGCTGCTGGCGCGGCGCCAGGCCGAGGAGGCCCGCACCCGGCTGCTGCCGGCCACCACCACCGATGGCCACACGGTGGAGATCGCCGCCAACGTCAACCGTGCCGACCAGATCGAGCGCGCACTGGAGGCCGGGGCCGAGGGCGTGGGCCTGATGCGCACCGAGTTCCTCTTCCTGGAGCGCGACACCGTGCCCGACGAGGAGGCCCAGTACCAGGCCCTGCGCGCCATGGTGGAGGCCCTGGGCGGCCGGCCGCTGGTGGTGCGCACCCTGGACATCGGCGGCGACAAGCAGGTGCCCCACCTGCAGCTGCCGGTGGAGGACAACCCCTTCCTGGGCGTGCGCGGCGCCCGTCTGGCCCTGCGCCGCGACGACCTGCTGATGCCCCAGCTGCGCGCGCTCTACCGCGCGGCCCGCCACGGCCCGCTGCAGGTCATGTTCCCGATGATCAGCACCGTCGAGGAGGTGCACGCCCTGCGCCAGCGCATGGCCCAGGTGCGCGAGGAGCTGGACGCCCCAGAGGTGGCGGTGGGCATCATGATCGAGGTGCCCTCGGCCGCCCTGCTGGCCGACCGGCTGGCCGCGCATGTGGACTTCTTCTCCATCGGCACCAACGACCTGACCCAGTACGCGCTGGCGGTGGACCGCCAGCACCCCGAGCTGGCCGGCATGGCCGACAGCCTGCACCCGGCCGTGCTGCGCCTGGTGGAGCGCACCGTGGCCGGTGCGCGCCGCCATGGCCGCTGGGTGGGCGTGTGCGGCGGCCTGGCCGGCGAGCCGCTGGGCGCAGCCCTGCTGGTGGGCCTGGGCGTGCACGAGCTGTCGATGAGCGTGGGCGACCTGGGGCCCATCAAGGCCCTGCTGCGCCGCCACAGCCTGGCCGAGCTGCAGGCCCTGGCCCGGCGCGCGCTGGACGTGGACAGCGCCGACGAGGTGCGCGCCCTGGGCACTGCGCTGCGCGGTGAGGACGCGGCCGAGGGGGCCCAGCCATGAACGCCCCCCGCCTCTTCACCATCACCCTGAACCCGGCCATCGACCAGACGGTGCGGCTGGACCGCCTGCTGCCCGGCGAGGTGCACCGCGCCCTGGGCGAGCAGACCGAGGCCGGCGGCAAGGGCATCGGCGTGGCCGCGGTGCTGGCCGCCCTGGGCCGGCCGGTGACCGCCAGCGGCTGGCTGGGCACCGACAACGACGCCGTCTTCCGCGCCGCCTTTGCCGAGCGCGGCATCGCCGACGGCATGCTGCGCCTGCCCGGCGCCACCCGCACCAACATCAAGCTGGCGGTGGCCGAGCGCGGCGACAGCACCGACATCAACCTGCCCGGCCTGGCCCTGGCCCCCGAGGCCCTGCAGGCCGCCGAACAGCAACTGGGCGAGCGCCTGGACGCCGCCGTCGCCCCCGGCGACTGGTGCGAGCTGGCCGGCAGCCTGCCCCCCGGCACCGACGCCGGCCTGTGGGAACGCCTGGCCCGGCGCCTGGCCGCCCGCGGCGCGCAGATCGTCATCGACACCGGCGGCGCGGTGCTGGGCACGCTGCTGGCCCGGCTGTCCGACCCCACCCGCGGCCCGGTGGTGCCAGTGGCCTTCATCAAGCCCAACCGGGCCGAGCTGGAGGAGCTGGTGGCCCGCCCCCTGCCCGACACCCTGGCGGTGGCCGATGCCGCCCAGGCCCTGTGCCGGGCCCATGGCGTGCGGCAGATCGTCGTCTCGCTGGGCGGCCAGGGCGCGGTGATGGCCGACGGCCAGGGCCGCTGGCAGGCCGCCGCCCCTGCGGTGACCGTGGCCACCACGGTGGGTGCGGGCGATGCCCTGGTGGCCGGCACCCTGGCCGCGCTGATGGACGGCCAGACCCTGCCGGGCGCCGGCGTCTTCGGCATGGCCTGCGCGGCCGCCCGCATCCAGCGCATCGCCCCCGGCCTGCCCCCGCGGCAGGAGGTCACCGAACTGGCCGCGCGCATCCGCGCCACGCCGATCTGAACCGCCCCACAGAACATCACGGAGACACGCATGGCCCAACTCATTGCCATCGCGGCCAGCCAGGCAGGCCCGGCCCACAGCTTCATCACCGGCGAGGCCCTGCGGGCCGCGGCCGAACGCCTGGGCCACCGCCTGGCCCTGTGGGTCCAGACCCCGCTGGGCGACCAGGGCGGCTGGAGCGAGACCGAGCTGGCCCAGGCCCAGGCCTGCATCCTGGCCTCGGACCTGGACCTGGACAGCCCCGCCGCCACGCGCGCCCCGGTGCTGCGCATCGACCCCACCGAGGTGCTGGCCGATGCCGAAGGCGCGGTACGCCGTGCCCTGCAGCTGGCCGGCGCCCTGCCCCCCGGGGCCGCCCCCGCGGCAGCGACCGCCGCCCCGGTGGCCGCCGCGCCCAGCGCGCCGCTGCGCATCGTGGCCATCACCTCCTGCCCCACCGGCGTGGCCCACACCTTCATGGCCGCCGAGGCGCTGGAACAGGGCGCCAAGGCCCTGGGCCACCGCATCCAGGTGGAGACCCAGGGCTCGGTGGGCGCGCAGAACGCGCTGAGCCCCCAGGCCATCGCCGAGGCCGATCTGGTCATCATCGCGGCCGACACCCAGGTGCAGCGTGAGCGCTTCGCCGGCAAGCGCCTGTACGTCACCAGCACCAAGGCCGCCATTCACGACGCGGGCGCGGTCTTCGCCCAGGCCGCGCGCGAGGCCACGCCGTGGTCCGGCGCGGGGGCGGCCGCCACCGCCTCGTCCAGCCCGGCCGCAGCCCCGGCCGCCGCCCGCAGCGGCGCCTACAAGCACCTGATGACCGGCGTGTCCTTCATGCTGCCCTTCGTGGTGGCGGGCGGCCTGCTGATCGCCCTGGCCTTCGCGCTGGGCGGCATCTACGTGTACGACGACGCCCACAAGGGCACGCTGGGCTGGGTGCTGTTCCAGGTCGGCGCCAAGGCCGGCTTCGCGCTGATGCTGCCGGCCCTGGGCGGCTACATCGCCTACTCCATCGCCGACCGGCCGGGCATCGCCCCGGGCATGATCGGCGGCCTGCTGGCCGGCACGGTGGGTGCGGGCTTCCTGGGGGCCATCGCCGCGGGCTTCATCGGCGGCTACAGCGTGCAGGCGCTCAACCGCCACCTGCGCCTGCCCAAGGGGCTGGAGGGCCTGAAGCCGGTGCTGCTGCTGCCCCTGCTGGGCGCGGCCATCACCGGGGTGCTGATGCTGATGGTCATCGGCGAGCCCATGGCCGCGGTGATGGCGGCACTGACCGCCTGGCTCAAGGGCCTGCAGACCGGCAGCGCGGTGCTGCTGGGCCTGGTGCTGGGCGGCATGATGGCGGTGGACATGGGCGGCCCGGTCAACAAGGCGGCCTATGTCTTCTCGACCACGCTGATCGGCTCGGGCGTGACCGAACCGATGGCTGCAGCCATGGCCGGCGGCATGACGCCGCCGCTGGGCATCGCCCTGGCCTGCTGGCTGTTCCGCAGCCGCTTCCTGGCCGAGGAGCGCGAGGCCGCCAAGGCCACCGCGGTGCTGGGCCTGGCCTTCATCTCGGAAGGCGCCATCCCCTACGTGGCACGGGACCCGCTGCGCGTCATCCCGGTCTGCGTGCTGGGCTCGGCGGTGGCCGGCGGCCTGAGCATGTTCTGGCACATCGGCCTGCAGGCCCCGCACGGCGGCGTCTTCGTGCTGGCCATTCCCAACGCGGTCAACCATGTGCTGCTGTACGCCGCCGCCATCGCGGCCGGCACGGGGGTCACGGCGCTGGGCCTGGGCCTTGTCAAGCGCGAGGTGGCCGCCCCCAAGGTGGCCTGACGGCGGCCTGAAGCCGCCTGCCGCTCAGGCCGGCGCGGCTTCGCCATGCGCCGGGGTCTGCGCCTCGGCCTGGGCAAAGACCTGGCGGGCCACCGCCAAGCCGTTGAGCGCCGCCGGGAAGCCGGCGTAGACGGCCATCTGCATGATGAGCTCGACGAGCTCCTCGCGCCGCACGCCCACGTTGAGCGCCGCGCGGATGTGCACCGCCAGCTGCGGCGCGGCCGTGCCCATCGCGGTCAGCGCCGCCACCGTGCCGATCTCGCGGGCCCGCAGGTCCAGCCCCGGGCGGCTGTAGATGTCGCCGAAGGGGAACTCGATCAGGTGGCGGGCGAAATCCGGCGCGATGTCGGCCAGGCTGGCCACCACGGCCTCGCCGGCCGCACCGTCGATCTCCTTCAGGCGGGCCAGGCCGCGTGCATAGCGGCTGTCCTCAGCGGGCACGGCGGGGGCGTTTGTTGGCGGCATGGGGTTCTCCTTCCGGGGGTGGGCACAGGGTGTCGTAATGGGCGATCTTGGTCTGCAGCGCCCGGGCGGCCTGCTGCAATTCACGGATGTGGGCCTGCACGCCGGCCAGATGGGCCTGCAGCAGCTCGCGCCGTGCCGCGGCGGTGGCGTCGCCCTGGCTGCGCAGGGCGGCGAAGTGCAGCATGTCGCGGATGGGCATGCCGGTGGCGCGCAGGCGCTGCACAAAGGCCAGCCAGTCCAGGTCGGCCGCGCGGTAGCGGCGCTGGCCGCCGGCGGCGCGGGCCACCGGCGCCAGCAGGCCGATGCGCTCGTAGTAGCGCAGGGTGTCGGCACTCAGGCCGGTGCGGGCGACCACCTGCGCGATGGTGAGAAACGAGTCCATGGCCGGCATTCTGGAAGCTGGAGCGCACTCCAGGTCAAGCGCTTTACGCCCTCCGCCGAAGCCCCATGAAAAAGGGGCCCCGAAGGGCCCCGTGGACGGTGGATGCCAGCGCGACCTCAGAACGCCGCCGGCCGCCACTTGAGCAGGCGCTTTTCCAGCGAGGTGAGCAGGAAGTCGGCCAAGAGGGCGACCACCGCCAGCACGATCATCGCGGCGAACACGCCGCTGGCGTTGAAGGCGCCCTGGGCGGTGGAGATCAAGAGGCCGATGCCTTCCTTGGCGCCCAGGAACTCGCCCACCACCGCGCCCACCAGGGCGAAGCCGAAGCTGGTGTGCAGGCTGGCCAGGATCCAGGACATGGCCGAGGGGATGACCACCGCGGTGGTCAGCTGGCGCGGCGAGGCCCCGAGGATCTGCGCGTTGGCGATCAGGTACTTGTCGGCTTCGCGCACGCCCTGGAAGGCGTTGCCGAAGACGACGAAGAAGACCATCACCACCGCCAGCGCCACCTTGGAGGCCATGCCCAGGCCCAGGGCGATGACGAAGACCGAACCCAGCACCACGCGGGGGATGGAGTTGGCGATCTGGATGTAGAGGCTGAAGATGTCCGACAGCAGCTTGTTGCGGCCCAGCAGGATGCCGCAGAACACGCCGGCCACCGAGCCGATCAGGAAGCCCAGCACCGTCTCTTCCAGCGTGACGGCCACCTGGCGCCACAGCGAGCCCTGCGAGGTGCCGTCGCGCACCCACTCGACGATCTGGTCCCAGATCATCGTGGGCATGGAGTAGAAGAAGGGGTCGATCCACTTCAGGCGGGCGGCCATTTCCCAGCCGCCCAGTGCCACCACCAGCACCGCCACGCGCAGGCCGATGATGAGCCAGCGGCGCTGGCGGATGCGGGCCTGCGCGACCTCGGATTCACGGGCCAGGGCCTCGTCGCTCAGGGCCGCGGGCAGGGCGGCCGTCAGGGGGGTTGCGGCATTCATTGGATCACCACCTCTTCGCGCAGGTCGTCCCAGATGCGCTTGGACAGTTCGACGAAATGCGGGTCGTAGCGGACCTGCGACATGACCCGCGGGCGCGGCAGGTCGATCGTGTGGACGCGCTTGAGCGTGGCCGGGCGGGCCGAGAGCACGAAGACGCGGTCGGCCAGGGCGATGGCCTCCTCCAGGTCGTGGGTGACGAAGACCACCGAGCTGCCGCTGGCCGACCAGAGCTGCAGCAGTTCGTCCTGCATCAGGGTGCGGGTCTGCATGTCCAGGGCCGAGAAGGGCTCGTCCATCAGCAGGATCTCGGGCTGGTTGACGAAGGTCTGCGCCAGCGCCACGCGCTTGCGCATGCCGCCCGAGAGCTGGTGCGGGTAATGCCCACCGAACTTGCCCAGGCCCACACGGCCGATCCAGTCCCGGGCGCGGGCGTAGGCCTCGTCCTTGGACGCGCCGCGGAACAGCGGGCCGGCGGCCACGTTGTCCAGCACATTGCGCCAGGGAAAGACCGCGTCGGCCTGGAAGACGAAGCCGATGCGCGGGTCGATGCCGCCCACCGCCTGGCCCATGATGCGCACCTCGCCCACGGTGGGCTTGAGCAGGCCGGTGATCATGTTCAGCGTGGTGGATTTGCCGCAGCCGGTGGGCCCGACGATGGCGATGAACTCGCCACGGGCCACCGCCATCGAGAAGTCGCGCAGGGCCACGGTGGCATGGCCGTCGGCCGAGATGTAGCGCAGCGAGACGCCGCGGAACTCGATGGCCGGGGCGCTGCCGGCGGCGACGGCCGGGGAGGCCGTGCGGTCCAGGGTGGCGGTGCTCATTTGGCGGCGTCCAGGAAGGCGTTGGTGTAGGTCTTGGACAGGTCGATGTTCTTGCTCTTGACCAGCGGCTTGTAGCTGGCCAGCACCTTCAGCACCGTCTCCGGGCCGCCGGCGGGCATGCGGCCGTCGGTGGTGTACATCGGCAGCGAGGCCTTCAGCGCGCTCACGTACAGGGCCTTGTCGGCACCGTAGTAGTCCTTGGGCATCTTCTCGGCGATGTCCTCGGCGCTGTGGGTGTGGATCCAGGCCATGGTGCGGGCGAAGGCGTGGGCCAGCTTGGTGGCCTCGGCCTTGTGGCTGTCGGCCCAGGCGTTCTGCACGTACAGGCTGGCCGCGGGGTAGAGGCCGCCCAGCGCGGCCTTGCTGCCCTCTTCGGTGCGCAGGTCCACCAGCACCTTGGCCTCGCCGGTCTTGAGCAGTTCGGAAACGGTGGGCTCGGTGGTCATGCCGGCCTGGATGCGGTCCTGCTTGATGGCGGCGATGAAGGTGTTGCCCGCGCCCACCGGCAGCAGGGTGTAGTCCTTGGAGGCCACGCCCTGGCGGTCGGCCAGGTAGCGGGTCAGGAAGTCGGTGGAGGAGCCCAGGCCGGTCACGCCCAGGGTCTTGCCCTTGGCGTCGGCCATGGTCTTGAAGCTGGGCGCGGCCTTGGTGGAGACCAGCTCGACCTCGCCGGGCACCTTGCAGAAGACGGCGATGGCCTCGAGCTCCTTGCCCTTGCTCTGCAGGTCGATGGTGTGGTCGTAGAAGCCCACCACGGCCTGCACCGCGCCGGCGATGAGCTGGTTCTCGGCGTCCACGCCGGCGGGTTGCGACTGCAGCTCCACCGTCAGGCCCTCGTCCTTGAAGTAGCCCAGCGACTCGGCCAGCTTGGCCGGCAGGTAGATGATCTTGTTGATGCCGCCCACCATGATGGTGATGGGCTCGGCGGCCTGGGCGCCGGCCAGCGGCGCGAGCGCGCAGGCCGCGACAGCGGCGGCGGACAGCAGGGAACGGACAGGACGAAGGGCCATGAAATGTCTCCAGAGGATGTGTCGGATGGCGCCCTGTGCCGGGAGCCTGGGGACCACTGTAGGCAGCACCGTCCTTCGGCCGGGTTTCATGGCGCGCGCCGAACCCTAGTGGGAAACCCGTAACCCCCAACAGACCCAAGGACTTGGGCCCGCGCCGGTGCATCATGGAGGCCCCCTGCTACCGTGCGCGCGGTCATGAAGCTGCTGCTGATCGAAGACAACACCGAGCTCTCGCACTGGCTGGCCAGCCTGCTGCGCCAGCAGGACTTCATCGTCGACACGGTGGCCGACGGCCAGGCTGCCGACCAGCTGCTGCAGGCCCACCACTACGATCTGGCCATCCTGGACCTGAACCTGCCGGGCCTGTCGGGCAAGGGCGTGCTGCGCCGGCTGCGCGAGCGCCAGAGCGCGCTGCCGGTCATCGTGCTGACCGCCTCGGCCGCGCTGGACCAGAAGGTGGTGTGCCTGGAGATCGGCGCCGACGACTACCTGGTCAAGCCCATCGAGGTGCCCGAGCTGGTGGCCCGCATCAAGGCCCTGATCCGGCGCCTGGTGCCGGGCAAGGCCAACGACATCGTCTGCGGCGACCTGGCCTACGACCTGCCGACCCGCCAGTTCACGCTGGCCGGCCAGGCCCTGACCCTGCCGCCACGCGAACGCTCGCTGCTGGAGGCCCTGGTGCTGCAGCTGGGCCGCACCGTCAGCAAGCAGGCCCTGCACGACAGCATCTTCGCCCAGGAGGACGAGGCCGGCACCGACGCGGTGGACCTCTACGTGCACCGGCTGCGGCGCCGGCTGGAAGGGCACCGGGCGGCCATCATCACGCTGCGCGGCGTGGGCTACCTGCTGCGCCCGCGCGAGGAGGAATGACGCCCATGCCCGCTCCGGCCGCCGCCCCCAGCCTGCGGCTGCGCCTCTTGGCCTGGCTGCTGCTGCCGCTGTCGCTGTGCGTGGCCGGCTGCGCCTGGCTGGCCTGGCAGGGCGTGGCCACGGTGGCCGACTATGTGCAGGACCACGACCTGCTGGCCTCGGCCAAGGTGCTGTCGGACCGGCTGATCTGGGAAGACAACGATGTGGCCGCCAGCGTGCCGCCCTCGGCCCTGAGCCTCTTCGCCTCGGACGAGCGCGACCGCGTCTACCTCAGCGTGACCGACGCCGAGGGCAACCTGCTGGCCGGCTCGCCGGGCTTTCCGCTGCCCTGGCCGCGGCAGCTGACGGGCACCGACCGGGCCCAGTGGTATGACGCCTCCTTCGACAGCCAGAGCCTGCGCGCGGTGGTGACCGAGCGCGCCATGTACGAGGGCGGCAGCGGCCGGGCCATCACCATCGCGGTGGGCAAGACCACCCGCAGCCGCGACCACATGGCGCTGCGCCTGTGGTGGCCCACGGTGGCCTTCCTGCTGGTCACGCTGGCCCTGGCCGCAGCCTTCGTCAGCTTCGGTCTGCGGCGCGAGCTGCGGCCGCTGGTGCGCCTGGCCCGCCAGCTGGAAACCCGCGACGCGCTGCGGGCCGACATCGCGGTGGATGCGCGCCGCCTGCACCGCGAGCTGCGGCCGGTGGCCGACACCATCAACGCCTTCGCGCGGCAGATCCGCCGCCACATCGACGCCCAGCGCCGCTTCATCGCCGACGCCGCCCACCAGCTGCGCACGCCGCTGGCCATGCAGGCCTCGCAGATCGCCTATGCCCGCCACCGCCGCGCCCACCGCGCCCCGGGCGAGCTGCTGCGCGAGGACATGGACGCGATGTGGCGCGAGATGCAGGCCAGCAACCGGCGCCTGGTGGCGGTGACCAACAAGCTGCTGCTGCTGGCCCAGGCCGAGCACCAGGACGCCGCCACCCAGCGCGAGACGGTGGACCTGGGCGCGGCCGCGCTGCGGGTGGTGGAGGAGCTGGCCGCGCTGGCCGAGCGCCGGCAGATCGACCTGGGCTTCGCGGCCCCGCCGCAGCCGGTGCCGGTGCAGGCCCAGCCGGCCCTGCTGGATGCGCTGCTGTCCAACCTGGTGGACAACGCGCTGCGCTACAGCCCCGAGGGCGGCCACGTCACCATCACGGTGGGCCGCGAAGGTGCGCAGGGCCTGTTCACGGTGGACGACGACGGCCCGGGCATCCCGCCCGAAGCGCGCGAGCGGGTGTTCGAACGCTTCTACCGCCTGGCCGGCGACACCGAGGGCACCGGCCTGGGCCTGGCCATCGTGCGCGAGATCGCCACCGCCTGGGGTGCCGAGGTGGTGCTGGACCGCCCACCGCCGACCGGCAAGGAGGCCGCCACGGGCCTGCGCGCCCAGGTGCGCTTTGCGCCTTGCGCCCCCGACAGCGCCTGAACTTCAGACCGACAGCGGCGGCCGGCTGGGCGGGCGCACACCGGGCACCTGGGGCAGGTAGTCGCGCATCAGCGCGATGAAGGCTCGCAGCCGGGCCGGCGGGAAGCGCCCGGGCGGATGCACCAGCGAGATCGGCAGGGCCGGCGCCGTCCAGTCCGGCGCCAGCTGCACCAGACGGCCGGCGGCCAGGTCCTCGGCCACCGCCCAGGTGGAGGCGATGCCCACCCCCAGCCCGCCGCGCACCGCGTTGCACAGGGCGTAGAGGTGATCGGTGGACAGGCGCGGGCGGATGGGGAAGCGCGCGGACCGGCCCCGGCCCTCGGGCATCAGCTCCACCTCGTCGCGGTAGAAGGTGTTGAGCGCCACCCAGGGCAGTCGGGCCAGCTCGGCCGGGGTTCGCGGCAGCGGGCCCTCGCCCCACAGCCCGGGCGCGGCCACCACGATGCGCGGCAGCTCCGCCAGACGGATGGCCACCAGGCCCGGGTCTTCCACCTGGCCGATGCGCACCGCGCAGTCGATGCCCTCGGCGATGAAGTCCGGCAGGCGGTCGTGCAGCAGCCATTCCACCGTGACGGCCGGATGCTGCTGCAGAAAGCCCACCAGCGGCGGCACCAGCTGCTGCTGACCGAAGACCGAGGGCACCAGCAACCGCAGGTGGCCGCGTGGCGCGTCCTGCATGCCACGCAGGTCGGCCAGGGTCGCGTCCCAGCGCTCCAGCAGACCCTTGGCATGTTCGAAGCAGCGCTCGCCATCGCCGGTGAGCTTCATGGCGTGGGTGGAGCGCTGCAACAGGCGCAGGCCCAGCAGACGCTCGAGCTGCTGCAGGCGCCGGCTGACGGTGGGCTGGGTGGTGCCCAGCTGCTGGGCCGCGGCCGAGAGGCTGCCGGCCTCGACGATGCGCACGAAGGTCTGCAGCAGGTCCAGGCGGTCGGCACCGGCGGGGGCTTGTTTCATACGCTCAGCGTATAGCAAATCTGCGATTCAGCCCACTACCGGGATTTTTCATGCACCGAGAGAATTCAACCCATCGCGCCCCCCCCCGGCTGCGCCCCTGTCACCGCTTCCACCCCTTCGTCCCGGAGATCCCCATGTCCAGTCCCTCCGTTCCCCTGAGCCCGCCGTCCCATCCGGACAGCGCCCCCCTGCCCGCCTCGCTGGTGCTGCTGATGGCCACCGGCACCAGCCTGGCCGTCGCGTCCATCTACTACAGCCAGCCGCTGCTGGGCCAGCTCGGCGAAAGCCTGCATGCCAGCACCGGCACCATCGGCCTGGTGCCCACGCTGACCCAGCTGGGCTACGCGCTGGGCATCCTGCTGCTGGCGCCGCTGGGCGACCGGCACGACCGCCGCAACCTGATCACCCTGAAGGCCGCCGGCCTGGCCCTGGCCCTGCTGGCCTGCGGCCTGGCCCCGGGCGTGGGCCTGCTGCTGGCCGCCAGCCTGGTGGTGGGGGTGACGGCCACCATGGCCCAGGACATCGTGCCGGCCGCGGCCGCGCTGGCGCCGGAGGCCCTGCGCGGCCGCACCGTCGGCACGGTGATGACGGGCCTGCTGCTGGGCATCCTGCTGTCGCGGGTGGCCAGCGGCCTGGTGGCCCAGCAGTTCGGCTGGCGCGCCGTCTACGGCCTGGCGGCGGTGGGCGTGGCGGCCATCGGCGTGGCCAGCTGGCGCGGCCTGCCCCACCTGGCGCCCACCACCACGCTGGGCTATGGCGCGCTGATGCGCTCGCTGGCCCAGCTGTGGCAGCGCCACCCCGCGCTGCGCCGCGCGGCCTGGGCCCAGGGCCTGCTGTCGGTGGGCTTCAGCGCCTTCTGGTCCACGCTGGCGGTGATGCTGTTCCAGCGCTACCAGATGGGCAGCGCCACGGCCGGTGCCTTCGGCCTGGCCGGTGCGGCCGGCGCCCTGGCCGCGCCGCTGGCCGGCCGGCTGGCCGACCGCCGCAGCCCCGGCTGGGTGACCCGCCTGGGCACCGGCCTGACCGCCCTGTCCTTCGCCGCCATGGCGCTGGAGCTGTGGCTGCCGACCCCGGCCTGGCTGCCGCTGCTGGTGCTGGCCACCATCGGCTTCGACTTCGGCGTGCAGGCCACGCTGGTGGCCCACCAGACGCTGATCTACAGCCTGGAGCCGGCCGCCCGCAGCCGCCTGAACGCGGTGCTGCTGACCGCCATGTTCATCGGCATGGCCGCCGGCTCGGCCCTGGGCAGCCAGGCCCTGGCCCACGGCGGCTGGCTGGCGGTGGTGGCCCTGGCCACGCTGGCGGCTGCCGCCGCCTGGGGGGTGCGCATGGCCACCCCGGTGGGCCGGCACTGAGACCCTGCGGCCCCGCTCAGCGGGCCGCCTTGTCCAGCATGGCGACGAACCAGCGCTCGGAGAAGCCGGCCAGGAAGCTGGCCCCCACCAGCACCTTGGCCGGCCCCAGCTGCACCAGGCCGCTGTGCACCAGAAAGACCAGCGGCACCGCCGCCGAGGCCCCCACCACGGCGCGCAGCGTCAGCACCACGAAGCTGCTGCGCAGCTGGGGGATCTTGTGGTCCTGGGGCGTGTCGGCCAGGCGAAAGCACATGCTCACCAGGCTGCCGAACAGGCCCACCAGCAGACAGCTCCAGAGCACCCGGGGCAGGTCCTCGCTGCCGAACAGGCCTTCGTTCCAGACCCAGCCGTAGCCACCTCGGGCCGCTTCGGCCAGGATCAGCCCCAGGGCCACGGCCAGCAGGCCCAGCACCGTGGCGCACTGGGCCTGCAGCAGCGCCAGCTTGTGCTGGCGGTTCTGGCTGTCCTGGTGCACCAGCTCCAGCAGCGTCACCAGGCCTTCGGCGCTGAAGCCGGCCTGGGCCACCGCCTCGGCGGCCTGGCGCCGCCAGCCGCCCAGCTTGTCCAGCGCCTCGACCTGCAGGCAGCGAAAGCGTTGCTGCTGCTGCGCCTCGGGCAGCCAGGGGCTGAGCAGGCGCTCGGCCTGCTGCACCAGGTCCCAGGCCAGGTAGAAGCGGCCCTGCCGCCCGGCCACGCGGGCATCGGCCAGGCGGGCACGGGCGCTGGCCAGCACCGCCGGGGCGGGTGGCGCGGCCTGCCGGGTGGCCGCCTCGATGGCCGCGCCCCCGGCCACCAGCGCAGCCTCCAGGCGCTCGCGCATCACCCGACCGGTCCGGGGCCAGCCCGGGCCCCGCGCGCCCGGCCCCAGGGTGGACTCGGAGGGCGCCGCGTCGGCGGTGGTGGGGCGCGTGTCGGTGCTGTCCATGGGGTCTCCCTGGCCCGGATGCAGGCCCACGCAGCATGCGCCCGCGCCGCTGCCGCGGCGCCCCCTGGATGGGGGACACACCCACCCCCCAAGCTGTGCCGCCCCTGCACGCCACAGGGACGCCCGCCTCGGTCGTAACATCCGCCGCTTCCCAGTTGCTGCTCCGCTTGCGGAAGACCCCCATGCCCCTGCACCTGTTTGCGCTGCGCCCGCTGATCGCGGCCGGCGCCCTGGCCTGTGGCCTGATCGCCCCCGCCCGGGCCCAGACGCCGCCGCCCGCCCCCAGCCATCCCGTGACCGAAACCCTGCACGGCGTGACGCTGGTGGACCCCTACCGCAACCTCGAGACCCGCACGCCCGAGACCCTGGCCTGGATGCGGGCCCAGGCGGCCTACGCCGCCAAGACGCTGGACGCCATCCCGCTGCGCCAGCCGCTGCTGCAGCGCATCGAGCAGTTGGCCCAGACCACCGGCGACGCGGTGGGCGAGGTGCTGCGCATGCCCGGCGAGCGCTACTACTACCTGCGCCGCAAGGCGGGCGAGAACCAGTTCAAGCTGGTGATGCGCAGCGGCCTGGCCGGTGCCGAGCAGGTGCTGGTGGACCCGGAGGCCCTGGCCCGCGCCGCCGGCGGCACGCCCCACGCCATCAACTACTTCATGCCCTCCTGGGACGGCCACTACCTGGCCTACGGCATCTCGGTGGGCGGCTCGGAGAACGCCACCCTCTACGTGCTGGACACCACCACCGGCCGCACCGTGGGCGAGCCCATCCCCCGCGTGGTGGAAGAGGGCGTGAGCTGGATGCCGGACAACCAGCGCTTCGCCTACAACCAGCTGCGCGCGCTGCCGCCCGGCACGCCGGACACCGAGACCTACCTGGACAGCACGGTCTTCCTGCAGACGGTGGGCCAGAAGGCCAGCCAGGCCCGGCCGCTGTTCGGCCCGACCGTCAACCGCGCGCTGAAGCTGGACCGCCTGGACGTGGGCCAGGTGATCTTCAGCCCGGACAGCGGCTACATGGTGGCCCGCACCACCGACACCACCTCGCCCGAGGGCAAGCTGTTCGCCGCACCGCTGGCCGCCCTGTCGGCCCCGACCATCGACTGGCAGCGCATCGCCGGGCCGGAGGACAAGATCACCGACGTCGCCCTGCGCGGCAACGAGCTGGTGGCCCGCACCTACCAGGGCGCGCCGCGCGGCAAGCTGCTGGCCATTCCGCTGGACAACCAGGCCCTGGCCCAGACGCGCACCCTGGTGCCCGAGCCCGCCTCCGGCGTGCTGGAAGGCTTCGAGCTGGAGAAGGACGCGGTGCTGACCGAGGAGCGCAGCAGCTTCACGCTGCGCGCGGTGCGCTACGACGCCCAGGGCCGGCATGACATCGCCCCCTCGGTGCCCGGCAGCACGCTGATCAACGGCAACCCGGCCCACCTGGGCGGCGACACGCTGGTGGGCACCTCGTCCTGGACGGCGCCGCAGCGCCTGCTGCAGGTGGACGCCAAGGGCGGCATCCGCGACACCGGCCTGCGCAACCAGCAAGCCCCGACCGGTGTGCCGGAGATCGTGGCCGAGGAGGTGATGGTGCCCAGCCACGACGGCGTGATGGTGCCGCTGGCCATCCTGCACCGCAAGGACCTGAAGAAGGACGGCCAGGCCCCGACGCTGCTGATCGGCTACGGCGCCTACGGTCTGAGCGAGGAGGCCCGCTTCCTGCCGCGCAACTTCGCCTGGTTCGAGCGCGGCGGCGTGATCGCCATCGCCAATGTGCGCGGCAGCGGCGCCTTCGGCGACCCCTGGCACCGCGCCGGCTTCAAGGCCACCAAGCCCAACACCTGGAAGGACGGTATCGCCGCGGCCAAGTACCTGATCGCCCAGGGCTACACCAACCCCAAGCATCTGGGCATCTGGGGCACCAGCGCCGGCGGCATCTTCGTGGGCCGCGCGGTGACCGAGGCGCCGGAGCTGTTCGCCGCCGCCATCTTCGACGTGGGCAGTCTGGACACGCTGCGCGCAGAGAACTCGGCCAACGGCGTGACCAACATCTCCGAGTTCGGCACGGTGCAGGACCCGGAGGACTTCAAGGCCCTGCTGGCGATGAGCACCTACCAGCACATCGAGAAGGGCGTGGCCTACCCGGCGGTGCTGCTGATCCACGGCATGAACGACCCGCGGGTGGACACCTGGGAGAGCGCCAAGACCGCCGCCAAGCTGCAGGCCAGCACGAGCAGCGGCAAGCCGGTGCTGCTGCGCCTGGACGAGCAGGCCGGCCACGGCATCGGCAGCACGGCCCAGCAGGCCTACACCAAGCAGGCGGACCTGATGGCCTTCTTGCTGTGGCAGTTCGGCCTGGCGGGCACGCAGCCCTGAAGTCGCTGTCCGGCCGGGGGGCCGCGCCGGCTCAGGGCCGGGCGCCCTTGGCCGTGTACATGGCCTGATCGGCCGCGCTCAGCAGTTGCCCCTCCTCCTCGCCATCGGCGGGGAAGTCGGCCAGGCCCAGGCTGGGCTGGATGGCCAGCACCCGGCCATCCACTTCGAAGGGGGCCGCGAAGGCCTGGCGGATCTTCTCGGCCGCAGCCCGGTTGCCCTCCAGGCCGCGGGGGGATTCCAGCAGCACGACGAACTCGTCTCCGCCCACCCGGGCCACCGTGTCGCTGGCCCGCAGCTGGGCCTTGAGCCGCCCGCCGAAGGCCTGCAGCAGGTGGTCACCCACCAGGTGGCCATGGGTGTCGTTGACTTCCTTGAAGCGGTCCAGGTCCAGGTAGAGCACGGAGAGAAAGCTCTCGCCGCGCCGCGCCCGGGCCATGGCCAGACTCAGCCGGTCGCGCAGCAGCGCCCGGTTGGGCAGCCCCGTCAGCGCATCGTGGTGGGACAGGTGGCGCAGCCGCCCGTAGAGCTGCAGCCGCTCGATGGCGGTGGCCAGCTGGGTGCAGATGTACTGCAGCAGGGCCAGGTCCTGCTCGCTGCAGCCGGTCTCGTCGCCGTAGCTCTTGAGCACCAGGGCCCCGATGACCCCGCTGGGCGTGGACAGCGGCACCCCCACGCGGCATTGCAGCTCGGGGTCGACCCAGGCCTCGGCCTCCGGGTCCACCCCGCGGCGCACCATGTGCACCTCGCCCCGCTGGATCACCTGGTGACAGAAGGCCGCCAGATTGGCCCGGCGCTCGGGGCTGACCGGGCCGCGCCGGTCGGCCCAGTAGGGAAAGGACAGGGCACGGCCTTCGTCGTCGTGCAGGGCCACGGCCAGGTTGTGGCCGGGCATCAGGGTGGCAATGCTCTGGTGAACCTCCTGGCACAGCATGCCCAGGTCCTGCACGCGGTGGACCGCCTCGGAGATGGCGTAGGTGGCCGCCTGGACCTGTTCGGCGCGCTTGCGCTCGGAGATGTCGCGCGCCACCGCCACCCGCAAACCGGCCTCCGGCAGCCAGCGGGCCGACCACAGCAGGTGCACCACCTGGCCATCCTTGCGCAGGTAGCGGTTCTCGAAATTCAGGTGGGTCTGGCCGGCCATCACCCGCTGGGCCGCCTGCAGGGTGCGCTCCCGGTCCTCGGGCAGCACCAGGTCGATCATGCGGCGGCCGACCAGTTCCTCCGGCGCGTAGCCGAAGACCTGCCGCGCCGCAGCACTGACGTGCACGAACTGGCCCTGCGCGTCGACCATGCAGACGACGTCGAGCAGCAGGTCAAAGGCCGGCGCCAGCGACGCTGCGAGGGGAGGAGGCGTTTCGGTCATGTGCGACAGGGCCCGGGTCGCGCCAGTGTAGGCAGGCACAGGGGTGCTGTCGCCCCCGAAAAGCGGGGGATTTCAGAGGTAGTAGGCCTCGACCGGGCCCTTGAGCTTGATGAGCAGGGGCTGCCCCTTGCGGTCCACCTTGTTGCCCACGGGCACCTTGATCCAGCCCTCGCTGACGCAGTACTCGGCCACGTCGCGGCGCTCGTTGCCGTTGAAGCGGATGCCGATGTCGTGCTCGAACACCTGGGCGTTGTAGAAGGGGCTCTTGGGGTCGGTGGACAGGTGGTCGGGCAGTCCGGGGCGGGTGGTGGCTTCGGTCATGGCGGGTGTCGCGGTACGTGGCAAGGCGCCGCCCCGGGTGGAGCGGCCAAGGACGAAATTCTAGGGAAGATGGCGAGGTCGCCGTCCGGCGCCCTGCAGGCACCGTTCGTCCGGAAACGCCCGGCGCGGAAAAGCTTCTTCACACAGCGAAGCATGGCGACATCGCCCGAAACACAGGCCTGGGCAGCATGGCAGCTCCGTGTTCGCCGATTCACGCCATGGCCACCCACCGCCCCTGCCGCCCTGCACGCCGTGCGCAGGGCTTCACGCTGATCGAACTGATGGTCACCGTCGCCATCGTCGCCATCCTGGCGGCCGTGGCCCTGCCGGCCTATTCGCGCTACATCACCCGCTCGCGCATCCCGGAGGCCACCGCCAACCTGGCGGCCTGGCAGACCAAGATGGAGCAGTGGTTCCAGGACAGCCAGACCTACCAGAACGCAGCCGGCACCGGCTGCGGAGTGGCCGCCCCGACCAGCGCCTACTTCAGCTTCAGCTGCAGCGCCACCTCGGCCACGGCCTACACGCTGACCGCATCGGGCGCCGACAGCATGGCCGGCTTCACCTACACGATCGACCAGGACGGCAACAAGAAGACCCCCAGCGTGCCCAGCGGCTGGACCGCCAGCGACAGCTGCTGGATCACCAACACCGGCGGAGCGTGCTGATGGGCACCGGGTCAGCGCGCGGCATGCGCGGCTTCTCGCTGATCGAGCTGATGGTGGCGCTGACCATCTTCGGCTTCGCGCTGATGATGGCCGTGCCGTCCTTCTCGGCCTGGCTGCACAACGTGCGGCTGCGCAGCCGCGCCGAGGCACTGATGCAGTCCATCGAGGTGGCCCGCACCGAAGCCGCCCGTCGCAACACCCCGGTGGAGCTGCAGCTGACCACCAGCCTGGACGGCAGCTGCGCCGCCAGCACGACCGGACCGGACTGGGTGGTGCACCTGCTGCAGGATTCGACGGGGGCCACCGTGTCGGCCGCCGGTGCCTGCGATGCCGACCTGGTGGGCCGGCAGGACATCCTGGACAGCTCGGGCGCCGCGCCGGTGGTGGACGACAGCTTCAAGCCCTTCCTGCTGGCCAGGTCGCCGGTGGCCAGCAACAACACCGTGACCCTGAACGCCACCCAGTCCGGCGTGAGCTTCAACGCCCTGGGCCGCAGCACCGCCAGCGCCATGGTGCGCATCGACCTGGCCGACAGCCACCTGGCCTGCCTGGACAGCAGTGGCGGCGGCAGCGTGCGCTGCCTGCGGCTGGAGATCTACCCGGCCGGCCTGGTCAAGCTGTGCGATCCGCTGCAGACCGACAGCAGCTCGCCCCTGTACTGCCCCGCCTGAAGGAGCCCGCGGCCATGCCCGTTCCCGCCCGCCCCCGCCGCCCCGCCCGTGTGCCGGCCGGCCGCGCCCATGCCGGCGTGGCCCTGATCGAGGTGCTGGTGTCGCTGCTGCTGTTCTCGCTGGGCATCCTGGGCCTGGTGGCCGCCCAGCGCGGCGCGCTGCAGTCCTCCGGCCTGAACCGGGACCGCGCGATGGCCGCCGACCTGGCCAACGAGCTGATCACCCAGGTGCAGCTGGTGTCGCACAGCACCGCCGGCTGGGACACCGCCGTCTGCGACGACTGGAAGACCAAGGTGGAGAGCGCCGGCCTGCCCGGCGTGGACAGCGCCAAGCTGGCCTGCACGGTCACGCCACAGACCGACAGCGCCGGCACCACCCTGTCCTACCAGGTCAGCGGCACGCTGGTCTGGCAGGCTCCGGGCGACAGCGCCGGCGGCAGCCCGCTCGAACACCACTACACCGCCGTGACCCAGGTGCCCTACTGAGCCCCCGCCCCGTGTGAGCCATGCCGTCCCCCCTCTCATCTCCCCCTGCCCTGCGCCAGCGGCGCGTGCGCGGCTTCAGCCTGGTCGAGGTCATGCTGGGCATCCTGCTGGGCATGTTCGCGGTCATCGCGGTGCTCAAGGTCTTCAGCCAGTCGGACACGGCCCAGCGCATCGGCAACGCCAGCGGCGAGGCCCAGGTCAACGCCGCGATGGCGCTGGACCTGCTCTCGCGCGACATCCGCCAGGCCGGGCAGAGCCTGAACTCGCTGAACCTGCTGGGCTGCACCCTGAGCATCGGCACCACCAGCCAGACCTTCGTCGTCGCGCCGGTCGTGGTCAACGACACCGACCGGGTGCCGGCCGGCGACGCCCACACCGACACCCTGCTGGTGATGAGCGGCGACTACGGCGGCTCGCCCGAGGGCGATGCGGTCAGCGCCAGCGGCACGGGCAGCGTGACCGTGACCACCGCCGGCGCCTTCACGGCCGGTGACGCCCTGGTGCTGGGCCCGATCAGCCCCACGGCCCTGACCGGCACCGAATGCACGCTCAATCTGCAGAAGGTGAGCAACCTGAGCGGCAACACCGCCAGCCTGAGCGCGGTGGGCAGCGGCACCAGCAGCGACAGCTCGGCCGCCTACAACCTGGGCGCGGGCTTCAGCATCCATGCCTATGCGGTGCGTCATGGCAACCTGACCATGTGCGACTACCTGGCCCACGACTGCAGCACGGGCACCGACGACACCAGCGTCTGGGTGCCGGTGGCCAGCCAGATCGTCAGCCTGCGGGCCGAGTACGGCCACGCCACCGCCGGCACGGACCTGGACACCCGGGTGCTGTCCGGCTACGACCAGAGCACCCCCGCGGGCAGCAGCAGCGCCACGGCCAGCTACCTCTACTGCCAGTGGGCCCATGTGACGGCCCTGCGCATGGCCGTGGTGGGCCGCGGCACGACACGGCAGCGCGAGGTGGACGGCGTGCCCGCCACGGCAGCCGCCCCGGCCTGGGACGGCGATGCCGACGCGGCCATCGACCTGAGCGGCCTGAGCGACTGGCAGGACTACCGCTACCGCGTGATGCAGGCGGCCATCCCGCTGCGCAACATGCTGTGGCTGGGAGCCTCGTCATGCTGAGCCGCCGCCTCCCTGCCGTCCGCGCCCAACAAGGCATGGTGCTGATCGTGGCCCTGGTGGTGCTGGTGGTGATGGCCCTGTCCACCGCGGCCATGCTCTACAGCACCGGGAGCGGCACCTGGCTGGTGGGCAACCTCACCTTCCGGCAGTCGGCCGTGGCTTCCGGCGACCAGGGGGTGGAGAAAGCCATCGCCTGGCTCAAGAGCACCAGCAGCAGTTCGCCCGGCACGCTCTACAACGACGTGGCGGCCAGCGGCTACCACGCCACCACCGCCGACATGACAGGCAGCCAGAGCCCGGCCACGCTGTGGAGCGCCATCGCCGGCAGCAAGGTGAGCCTGGACGCCGACGCGGCCGGCAATCGGGTGGCCTACGCCATCGAGCGCCTGTGCAGCAGCACCGGCGAGGCCGCCACCGGCACCTGCGCGGCCGACCCGTCCACCGCCGAGTGCGGCCAGAGCCACAACGTCAACAGCAACACGCCCGGCTGCACCAGCCAGGTCTATTACCGCATCACCGTCCGCACCGAGGGACCCCGCAACACCGTGAGCTACACCCAGGCCATGGTGGCGCTGTGACCACAGAGGGCTGCCGCATGAACCCCACCCGCTCCCCCCTCCCGCACCCGGGCCACCTGCTGCGCGGCCTGCTGCTGGCCGCCGCCGTGCTGTGCACGCCGCTGCGCCCCTGGGCGGCCAGCACCGACCTCGCCAGCTCGCCGCTGGAGACCTCCACCGCCACCCTGGTCAAGCCCAACATCCTGTTCATCCTGGACGACTCGGGCAGCATGAGCTACCCCTACCTGCCCGACTGGGCCGGCAACTACAGCGGCACGTCCAAGCTCTACAAGAACCCCAAGTTCAACGGCATCTACTACGACCCGGCGGTGACCTACACCCCGCCGCTGAAGTACGACGGCACCAGCTATCCCAGCATGACCGCGGCCAACACCTCGTCCTGGACCAAGGTGCCCGTGGACGGCTTCGGCGTCGAGTCCACCGGCACCACCGACCTGTCGGGCTCGCTGACCTACTACGTCTCCATCCCCGGCGAGTACTGCACCGCCCCCAACCTGAAGACCTGCGCCACCCAGAGCGCGGCCAGCACCAGCTACCCCTATCCGGCCTATCTGCGCTGGTGCACCACCAGCGCTCTGACCACCTGCCAGGCCCGCTACATCGAGACCGCGCCCACCGGCGGGTCGACCTACACCTACCCGCGCTACCCCACCGCCGCGCTCACCAGCGGCAGCGTGCCGGGCTCGATCCAGACGGTGACGATCTCCTCGTCCACCACCAGCTACCCCTATCCGGGCACCAGCACCCGGGCCACCACCCGCACCGACTGCGCCGGCACCACCTGCACCCTGGCCGAGGAGCGGACGAACTACGCCAACTGGTATGCCTACTACCACACGCGCGTGCAGATGATGAAGACCTCGGCCAGCCTGGCCATGATCGACCTGGGCACCAGCTACCGGCTGGGCTACATGAGCATCAACAACAACACCGGCAGCGACTTCCTGGACATCGCCGACATCACCACCACCAGCGGCGGCCAGAAGTCCAAGTTCTACGCCAAGCTCTTCGCGGCCAAGCCCAACAACACCACGCCGCTGCGCACCGCCCTGGACACGGCCGGGCTCTACTTCGCAGGCAAGAAGAGCAGCATCAACGGGGTGAGCGCGAGCGACCCGATGCAGTACGCCTGCCAGCGCAACTACACCCTGCTGTCCACCGACGGCTACTGGAACGAGACGGCCTCGCCCGTCAAGATCGACGGCACGGCCATCGGCAACACCGATGGCAGCGAGTCGCGTCCCTACTACGACGGCAACGGCCAGTCCAACACGCTGGCCGACGTCGCCGAGTACTTCTACGCCACCGACATCCGCTCATCCGCCTTCGGCAACACCACCAACCGCAGCACCGGCACCGACGTCTCCAGCAACAGCTTCGCCAACGGCCAGCAGCGCATGTACACCTACACCCTGGGCCTGGGCGCCTCGGGCTACATGCTGTTCGACCCCAACTACGCCTCGGCCACCAGCGGCGACTACCACGACGTGGCCAATGGCACCGTCACCAGCAGCAGCACGTTGAGCAGCGGCGTGTGTCCCTGGCAGAGCTCGGGCGCCTGCAACTGGCCCAAGCCCGTCAACAACACCCAGACGGCGGTGGACGATCTGTGGCACGCGGCCATCAACGGGCGCGGCGCCTACTACAGCGCCACCAACCCGTCCGAACTCAAGACCGGCCTGACCAACTTCGTCAACGCGGTGTCGGCCGCCACCAGCAACTCGGCCTCGGCCACCGCCAGCACCCCCAACCTGACCAGCACCGACAGCAACTACGTCTTCGCCACCTCCTTCTGCTCGGCCAAGTGGTTTGGCGAACTGGTGCGCTACGACATCGATGCGGCCACCGGCGCCCTGAGCAGCACCCCCGACTGGTCGCAATCCGGCGCCGGCAACGACTGCGCCGGCTCCAGCACCACCCAGACCACCCCGCCGCTGCTGGACAACACCGCCTGGGCATCGCGCAACATCTACACCTACAACCCCAGCACCGGCGCGCGCATCGCCTTCACCTACGACACCTTGAACAGCAGTCAGCAGGCCTATTTCAAGGTGGCCGCCATCGGCAGCCTGTCGCAGATGTGCTCCTCGGGCTCCACCTGCCTGCCCACCGCCTCCCAGGTGGACAGCAGCACGGCGGGCACCACCACCGGCGTGGGCGGCGTGAACCTGGTGAACTTCCTGCGCGGCGACCGCAGCAACGAAGGCTCGACCAGCACCGCCTACTACGTCCCCCGCACCCATGTGCTGGGCGACATCGTCAACAACCAGTCGGTCTATGTGGCCAAGCCCGGCTTCAGCTACACCGACGCGGGCTACAGCGGCTACAAGACGGCCCAGTCCGGCCGCACGGCCATGGTCTACGTGGGCGCCAACGACGGCATGCTGCACGCCTTCAATGCCAGCACCGGCGCGGAGAGCTGGGCCTACGTGCCCTCCATCCTGCTGCCCAAGCTCTACAAGCTGGCCGACAAGAAGTACGCCTCCAACCACGTGAACTTCGTGGACGGCAGCACCACCCGCGCCGACGTCTACTACGACAGCACCTGGCACACCATCCTGGTGGGCGGCCTGGGCCAGGGTGGCCGCGGCTATTACGCCCTGGACGTGACCAACCCGGCTTCGCCTGCCGTGCTGTGGGAGTTCACCAGCGACACCAGCGCCGGCACCGGCTACATCAGCGATGCGGACCTGGGCTACAGCTACGGCGCGCCCATCGTGACCAAGCTGTCCGACGGCACCTGGGCGGTCATCGTCAGCTCGGGCTACAACAACGTTTCGCCCGGCAGCGGCCACGGCGTCATCTGGGTGCTGAACGCAAAGACCGGGGCCGTGATCAGCAAGATCGACAACGGCATGGGCAGCAGCAGCGCCACGGTGGCCGGCTGCAGCACCGCCCCCTGCCCCAGCGGTCTGGCCCGGCTGGCGGCCTGGGTGGACACCGCCACCAACAACACCGCCAAGCAGGTCTATGGCGGCGACCTCTATGGCAATGTCTGGCGCTTCGACATCAGCGCGCTGACCGCCAGCGGCGGCACGGCCAAGGTGCAGCTGCTGGCCACCCTGGCCGACACCAGCGGCAACCGCCAGCCGGTGACCGCCGCGCCGGAGTTGGGCTACGCCAGCGGCAAGCACATGGTCTACGTGGGCACCGGCGAGTACCTGGGCGTGACCGACGTCTCCACCACCCAGCAGGAAAGCCTCTACGCCTTCAAGGACCCGCTGACCGGCAGCTCGCCCAGCACCGCGCTGTATGCCAACCCGCGGGCCAGCGCCTGCAGTGCCACGGGCCTGACGAACTGCTTCGTCCAGCAGACCCTGGTGGACAGCAGCGGGGTGCGCACCGTGGCCAGCAACAGCCTCACCGTGGACCTGAGCACCATGAACGGCTGGTTCGTCGACCTGCCCGAGACCGCCGAGCGCATCACCACCGACCCCACCCTGGTCAGCGGCACCTTGGTGGTCGTCTCCAACGTGCCCACCACCACCAGCGCCTGCGCCACCGGGGGGGCCAGCTATCTCAACTACCTGGACTACAAGACCGGCGGCACGGTGAGCGGCGCCAGCAATGCCGGCGTGATGCTGACCGACACCGCGCTGGGCAGCGCCGCCTCGCTGGTCAAGACCACCTCGGGCAAGATCATCGGCGTGATCAGCCTGTCGGACGGCAGCACGACCACGGCGCAAATCCCCACCGCGGGCAGCGGCGGCGGCACCCGGCGCCTGTGGTGGCGCGAGCTGTTCGAGGGGCTGTGAGCGTCCGGGCCTCAGGCGCCCGGCTCGAAGCCGCGGAAGACGGCGCAGCGCTCGAACACCTCGCGTGAGGGCGCCACCTGCTTGTGGTGGCAGTAGGTGGTCACCAGCTTGGCCAGGCCCTTGATGTCCCGCCCGCTGGCCTGGGCGTAGTGGCGGGCCAGCCAGTCGATCTGCGCCGCGTCCAGCGCCAGGCCGAACTGGCCGGCCATCACGCGCCAGATGCGGGCCCGCGCCGCCTCGTCGGGCGCCTGGTAGCGGATCAGCGCGATGCAGCGGCTGACGATGGCCTCGTCGATGTCGTCGATGCGGTTGGTGGTCAGGAACAGCAGGCCGTTGAAGTACTCCAGCACCCGCAGGAAGACGCCGACCACCGCGTTCATGGCCAGGTTGTCGTCGCGGCGCTTGATGTAGACATCGGCCTCGTCGATCAGCATCACCGCGCCCCAGCGCTGGGCGCGCGTGAGCGCCTCCTTCAGCGCGGTCTCCATGGTCGCCACGTTCAGGCCCAGCTGGCCCGAATGCACGCGGTAGAGCGGCCGGCCGATGATCTCGGCATAGACCTCGGCGGTCAGCGTCTTGCCCACGCCGGGGGGGCCGGCGCACAGCACCGTGGTGCCGCCGCTCTTGCCGGCCACGATGTCGTCCATCAGCACATCCATCTCGGCGGTCAGGATGTCGATCAGGTCGGTCTGCTCGGGCGGCAGCACCAGCCGGGTCTTCAGCTCGGGCTGGTAGACGCAGGGCGTCAAGTCGTCCACATGCACCCACAGATGCTGGTGCAGTTCCAGGTGGAACAGGAACAGAAAGCCCTGCACCGGCAGCTGGGTGAACAGGCCTTCGGGCTGGGCCGCACGCTCGGCCTGCACCTCGTCCTCGGCGGCGTAGCGGTTGCTCTTGGCGGCCTTGCGCAGATAGGGCCCCAGGATGTCGCCGGTGCTGTCCAGCGTGGCGCTGCGCGGCGGCAGGATGCCCTCGTCATTGACCAGGCGCGCGGGCTGGCCCGAGGCCGACAGCACCACCTGGTCCTTGCGGGTCCAGTCGGTGTCGCGGTGGGTGGCGCTGGGGTCCTCGGCCACGAAGCCGATGCCCTGGCCGCAGAACTGCGCGCCATAGCGGCCGCGCCAGTCGATGTAGCGCTCGGCCATGGCGTCGTAGGCCGCCAGCAGCGCGGGCGTCTCCTTGAGCAGGCCCTTGGCCGCCAGGATCTCGGCCACCGTATGGCCGGGCAGATCGGCCTCGACGATGCGCACCGTGGTGCTGACGATGCCGGCGCGCAGCAGGGCCTTGAGCTCGATGAGCACCTTGCCCATCTCCTCGTTGGAGCCCGAGACATAGTCCAGCCGGGTGACCACCCAGGCCGCCGCCCGGCCGCCGGGCGAGGTGGCGAACAGCCAGCCGCGCTGGGCGCCCTGGATCAGGTAGTGCGCCAGGGCCGGCAGCAGCTGCTCCAGCTCGTCGTCCTCGCCAAAGCGCGGGCCCTCGTCCTGCAAGGCGGCCAGCAGGCCCTGGAGCTGGCGGTGGCGCGCTTCGGCGCCCTGGGCCTGGTACAGGTTGCCCAGGAAGGTCAGTTCGCCCAGCTGCAGCTGCTGCCAGGGCAGTTCCAGCCGGTGGGTGTAGCGCAGCTGGTCCTGCAGCATGGCCAGTCGCGGGAAAGCTTCGCTCAGGGCCTGCACCTGGGCCCGTTCCAGCGCGAGCTTCATGCGGCCCCCGTGACGGCAGCCGCCTGGCGCGGCAAATGGGCGTTGACGACCTCGGGCGAGTGGGCCGGTTGCGGTGCTTGCGGCAGCAGGTGGCGCAGCCGGGCCGCCGCGCCCAGCGCGCCTTCCAGGTAGCCGGTGCCGCGCTGGGCCGTCTCGGCCCCGCCAAACATCAGCCGGCCGTCCCACTGCGGCAGCTGCAGCGTGTCGGTGGCGGCGCCCGGTCCGGGGTGGGCGGCCTGGCCCTCGCTGGCGCGGTCCAGCGGGCTGCAGGTGAAGGCCTCCTCGGCCCAGTCCTGCCAGTGCAGCTCGCCGTCGCGCGCGGCCTCGCCGAAGAGCATGGCCATCTGACTTTCCACCAGCAGCGGCATGCTGCGCGCGAAGGCCGGGCGCTGCGACGCCGGCAACGCGCTGAAGCCGGCCAGCGCGGCGCCGGTCGGCCCGCTGGCGTCGAAGACCTCGGCCAGCACCGCCTGGGCATGGGTGACCCAGGCATTGCCGCTGTGGCCATCGGCCCGCCAGAAGGCGTCGGGGTAGGCCACGGCGGCCTTGGCGGCGGTGGCCATCCAGGTGGCTTGCGCCTGCAGGGCCTCGTCCACCGCGGCGGGCAGGGCCGGCTCGAAGCGCAGGCCGGCCTGGGCCACGCGCGGTGGCAGGGCCAGCACGACGCGGCGGGCCCGCACCGTGTGTTCCTGCCCGCCCAGGCGCAGCGACAGGCGCACATGGTCGCCCGCGTCGGTCACGGCCAGCAGGGTCTGGCCCAGGTGCAACCGGGTCAACGGCAGCGGTCGGGCCAGGGCCGCCACCAGGGCGGCCATGCCACCGGCCAGGCGACGCGCGCCGCCGTGCAGGCTGCCCTGCCCGGGCGGGGCCGGCAGGGTGGCGTCGCCGTCCTGCGCCGTAGCGCTGGCCACGGCCACCGTGGCCGGGGGCTCGGCGGCCTGGTCCAGCAACAGCACCCGGCCATCGTCGGCCTGGGCCACCGTCTCCAGGCCCAGATCGGCCACCAGCCGGGCCATCGAGGGCTGGTGGTCAGGCCAGTACCAGGTGGGCCCCAGGTCCAAGGGCTGGCCCTGGACGCCGGTGGCCGTCAGCACCCGGCCGCCCAGGCGATCACGGCCCTCGAACAGCGCCCAATCCAGGCGGCGGGCCTGCAGGCTGTGCGCCAGCGCCAGCCCGCACACGCCGCCACCGACGATGGCCACGTCCAGCATCTTGTCCATGGGGCCTCCTGGGGACAGGGTGGTGGAGAAGGGGTCAGAAGCCCGAGAGCGCGCCCAGCAGCTCCACGGTCACCGGCTCGGTGCCCAGGATGTTGACCTGGCAGGCCAGGCGGGACTTGCTGCTCACGCCCACCAGGCTGTCGAGCTTGGCGTTCTCCTCGGGGGTCATCTTGGAAACGCCCTTTCGCCCTTCCTTGATGAACACATGGCAGGCGCCGCAGCTGGCCTTGCCGCCGCACTTGCTCACCAGCTTCTCGCCGGCGGCCAGCAGGGTCTGCAGCAGGTTGGCGCCTTCGCTCACGTCCAGGGTGGCACCGGAAGGCAGGATGGTCAGGGTGCTCATGGTCTTCTCCTCTTGGGGGTCTTGGGGGTGAAAGAGGGCTCAGGCCGCAAGGGCCACGCCCCGGGTGAGCTGCGCGGCCACCTCGGCCAGCGGCAGCGCGATGCGGGTGATGCCCTGCTCCTCCAGGAAGCGGGCCTCCATGCGGGTGGGCGCATCGGGCAGGATGGCGTAGTGCGGGCCGCCGGAGCGCTTCATGATCTGGCGGGCGAAGGTGCGCGGCAGCTGGTCGTTGAAGCGGCAGCCCAGGAACACGAAGCCCAGCTTGGCGCGGCGCGCCTGCACCACCGGCGGGATGGGCGTCTGGATGTCGATCTCGGTCAGCACCTCGACGTGGTCCGAGTCGGACACCAGGTAGTTGCTGGCCGGCAGGTGGCCGCCCCAGGGCTTGTAGAACACGGTGGCCACGTCCACCGGCTCCTCGGTCAGCGGCTGGCCATCGGCGCCGTACCAACCGAACCAGGTGCCGAAGTGTTCGCTCTGCGACAGGCCCTGCACCTCGGCCCAATCGGCGCGCGCGCCCAGGGCACCGCGCATCGTGTCGTCGTACCAGGCGTCGACGATCAGCGGGGTCTTCAGGCTGGCGACCCAGCGGTGCAAGGCGCTGGGCGCCGGCAGGGCCGCATAGGCCAGGTCCATGCCGCTGACCAGGGTCTTGCGGTGCTTGAAGTTCTCGATGAACTGCGCGGCCTGGGTCAGGCGGTTCTTGATCTTGCCGGGCACGCTGTTGCGGGTGGTCAGCACGGTCGCCAGGGCCAGCGGGTCGCCGGGCACCGGCAGGTCGGCGCACAGGCTGAGCATGCCGGGGCCCAGGTAGGGCGAGAGCGATCCAGCGATCAGACCCGCGGCGACGTCGTCGGGCAGGTGGTCCAGGGTGGTGAAGGTCATGGGCGTCTCCCGGTGGGGGTTCAGATCAGTAGATGGGCACGCCGGCACCGATGTTGGTGGCGATGTCCTTCAGGGCGCCGACGATGAAGCGCACCGCGTCCTCGTCGAGCAGAGCATGGAAGGGCAGCGCCAGGGCGCGGTCGCCGATGCGCTCGGCCAGCGGCAGGTCGCCCCGCTTCCAGCCTTGCTGCTGGTAGAAGAACTGCTGGTGCAGCGGCTTGCAGAAGGGCGCCGCCTCGATGTGCTCGCGGTTCAGGTCGTCGACGATCTGCTTGCGCGCGCTGGCGGTGAAGCGGGTGCCCAGGTGCACCTGCCAGACCATCCAGTGCACCTCGTCCACGTCGTCGGCGATGTAGGGCGGCTTGATGCCCTCGAAGCTGTTCATCAGGTCGCGGTAGAAGGCCTCGACCACCTTGCGGCGCGCCAGCAGCTCGTCGATGCGGGCCAGCTGGCCCACGCCCATCGCGGCGGTCAGCTCGCTGATGCCGGCCTGCAGCGGCACCCGCGCGCCCACCGACAGCGAGTTGCGGTCCTTGATGGAGCGCTGGCGCAGGTAGCGCAGCTCGATGGCCAGGCGTTCGTCGTCGGTGACGACCATGGCCCCGTCGCCGCAGGCCAGTGCGCTGGGCTGGGAGAAGTCGAACACCGCGATGTCGCCGAAGCTGCCGACCTTGCGGCCCTGGTAGCGCGAGCCCAGGGCCTCGGTGGAATCCTCGATCAGGGCGATGCCGTGGCGGTCGGCCAGCGCGCGCAGCGGGCCCCAGGCGGCCGGGTGGCCGTTGACATTGCCGGCCAGGATGGCCTTGGTGCGCGGGGTGATGCGGGCCTCGGCCCGCACCGGGTCCAGGCAGCCGGTCCAGTAGTGGATGTCGGAGAACACCAGCGTGGCGCCGGCCAGGCTCACCGCCTGCGCCACCTGGTGCCAGCCGTGGGGCGAGGCGATGACCTCGTCGCCCGGGCCGATGCCCAGGGCCCGCAGCGCCAGCCAGGTGCCCAGGGTGCCGCTGGCCACCGAGACGGCATGGGCCCGCCCCAGCCAGCGGGCGAAACTCCGCTCGAAGCGCTCGACCATGGGGCCGGCGGTCAGGCGCGAGCCGGACATGGCCGTCTCCACCAGCTTGAGCTCCAGCTCGGACAGGTCGGGATCGGACAGCACGATCCAGTCGTCGCCCAGCAGGTCATCGCTCTCGGGCCGCTCGTCGGCCACCAGACCATCCGCGCCGATGGCGGCGAAGGGGTCGCTGCCCTCGGCATTGCCACCGGGCACCGGGGTGACGTGGGCTTCGGGGTCCAGGGTGGCGGGCGAGTTCATGGCGGCGGCTTTCGAGGGGTGGGGGTCAGGCCTGGTCGGCCAGATAGAAGCCCGACAGGGCCGAGAGATCGGCGCTGACCTGCCAGCAGTGGCCGTCGCTGACGGCGCCCCACAGCAGGCGGCGCTGGCCCACGGCGGCCGGCGTCTCGCCGCGCATGTCGAAGGCGTCGACCACGATCACCCGCAGCGGGGCGAAGCGCTCGCGCAGCAGCAGGGCCGCCTCACGCACGGTGTTGGCGCTGTCGGCCAGGGCGATGGCCTCGGACAGCGAGGCGGCGCGGGTGCTCACGTCGGCGGTGGCGTTCATGGCGGGCTCCCCGCTCAGTCGCCGGAGAGGCGACGGGCCTCGACGGTGATCGGCAGGCTGGTGCCCTCGGGCATCTCCGGCAGGGCCAGCACCCAGTCGTTGGCCAGGGTCACGGTGCCGCCCCAGAGGTCGGGCTTCTCGTGCGAGACGATGGGCTCCTCCAGGTCCTTCTTGGCCACGTAGGCGGACAGGATGCCAGCGGCGCTTCGGCGGATCATGACTTTCATGGGAACTCCTGGGGATGGGTCAAAAGGTTCTGTCAGGCCGGGGTGGCCAACACAGGGGAGATCGGGTGGTCCTCGAGCAGCAGCGGCAGCACCTGGGCCCGCACGGCGGCCAGAGCCTGGGCGATGTCATCGGCCGTGGTGTCGCGCCCCAGCGAGAAGCGGATTTCGGCCTTGGCCTGCACCGGCGTGAGGCCCATGGCCAGCATCACGTGCGAGGGCTGGGTGCTGCCGGCGCCACAGGCCGCGCCGCTGCTGGCCCGCACGCCGGCGCGCTCGAGCTTGCCCAGCACCTGTTCGGCGTCGCGTTCGCCGAAGCGCACGCAGACGGTGTTGGCGATGCGCGGCGCGCCCTGCCCCAGCAGCACGACGGCGGGGTGCAAGGCCAGCAGGCCCTGTTCCAGCGTCTGGCGCAGGGCGCTCATGCGGCCCAGGTCCTCGTTCAAGGTGGCGGAAATCGCGTCCGCCGCCGCGGCGAAGCCGGCGATGCCCGGCCCGTTCTCGGTGCCGCCCCGACGCTTGCGCTCCTGCTTGCCCTCGATCAGCGCCGGCCAGGCCAGGCCCTTGCGCACGACCAGGGCCCCCACGCCCTGCGGGCCGTGCAGCTTGTGGGCCGCGCAGGACCACAGGTCGGCGCCGCTGGAGGCGAAGCGCAGCGTGGACTTGCCCACTGCCTGGGTCGCATCCACATGGAAGGGCACCTCGTGCGCGCGGGCCAGGGCCGCGAGCTCGGCCAGGGGCATGCAGACGCCGGTCTCGTTGTTGGCCGCCATCACGCTGAGCAGGGCCAGGTCCGGCCCGATCAGCCGGGCGGCGGCGTCCAGGTCCAGCCGGCCCTGGCCATCCACCGGGATGAGGTCGACCGGCGTGCCCTCGCGCCGCAGGCGCTCGGCCAGGCCCAGCAGGCCCGCATGCTCGACGGCCGAGAGCAGCAGGCGGGTGCGGCCCAGCGCACGGCCGCGGGCCAGCGCCCCCAGCACCGCCTGGTGGTTGGCTTCGGTGGCACCGCTGGTGAACACCAGCTCGGCCGGCTGGCAGCCCAGCAGGGCCGCCACGCGGGCCCGGGCCTCGGCCTGCGCCCGGCGGGCGTCCTGGCCGGCGGCGTGCACCGAGGAGGGATTGGCCCAGCCGGTCTCCATGGCCCGCACCAGGGCCTGCACCACGGCCGGCAGCGGACGGGTGGTGGCGTTGTGGTCCAGGTCGATCATGGTGGGCCCTCCCCGTTCTCAGACCCAGTAGTCGCGCGCTTCGTCGCGCAGCAGGGTGTCCAGCGCGGCGGCCAGGGTGGGCGCGCGTTGCTTGAGCACCCAGCAGCCGTGGACGTGGTCGCGGGCATGCAGCAGCCAGGCTCCGGGCACGCCGCTGTCGGGCGTCTGCGTGGGCACCAGCCAGGCGATGTCGATCTCGCCGCCTTCGCGGTCGATGTTGCGCGAGCAGTTGGGGCTGACCACCTTCCAGCCCAGGCCCTCGCGCAGCACGCGGGGGTGGACGTACTTGTAGCGGCTGCGCTGCTCCAGCGCGACCTCGATGCGCACCCGGTCCAGCACGAAGACCTGGCCACCGACCAGGCTGCCGCTGTCGGCGGGCCGCGCGGGCTCGTCGGATGAGCCTGGCGGGCGGCCGGAGCAGGAGGCGCTGGCCATCACGCCACCTCGTCCGCCGGTGCCGGGGCGCTGTGCGGGGCGCCGGGCACGTCCAGCTCGATCTCGTCTTCCAGCACGCCCAGCACCCGGCGCGGGCCGAACTCGACCAGGTAGACCGGCACATTGGCCTCGGTGTGCATGCCGACGTTGACGATCTCGCCAATGCCCCCGGCGGGCACCAGCAGCTCGCCCTCGGCGGCCTCGGGGAAGCTGCCGTCGTTGACCAGGTCGATCACCGCGCGCACGCGTTGGCCCCAGTCGTACTTGGGTTGGGCGGGTTCCATCATGGTGAGACTCCTGAGGGCGTGAAGGGGGAAGACAGGGTCAGCGGAGATCGGCCAGCTGCCGGGCCCTTTCGCCCAGCTGCGCCAGCACCTCCTCGGGCAGGTGGTCCAGGGTGCAGAGCTCCTTGGCCCGCATGCCCACCTGGTGGCCCGAGCCGGTGAACTCCACCGCGTAGATGTAGAACTGCTGCAGGAAGGTGCCGATCGAGCGCACGTAGCCGATGTCGCCCTTGTTCACCAGCAGCTCGCCGATGTCCTTGCCGGTGTAGGTGCCGTCGTTGCGGATGATGGTGCGGCTGATCACCCGCTCCCCCATCTCGAAGCGGGGCGGCAGGGCGATCTCGATGATGTCGTCGTCACGGGCGATGTCCGCCATGGGGCTCTCCTGGGGGCAGGGACAAGGGCGTGGGTTCGGCCAGGCGCTCCAGCGCCTGGGCGCGCACCTCGGGGTCGGCGTCTTCGGACAGGCGCAGCAGCCAGTCGCGCTGCTGGCGGGTGTCGGCGCGGTGGGCCACGGTCCAACGCACCGCCCAGTCGGGGTCGGCCAGGAAGGCCGACAGCAGGGGCAGCGGCGCCCGCTCGGCCACCGTGCGGCGCACCCGGTCGGAAGGGTCCTGGGCCAGGCGCCACAGTGCCGGCATCTCCAGCCGCTCGGCCACCACGCGGCGCACCTGCTCGTCGTTGTCCCCGGCCAGCAGGGGCAGCAGGGCCAGGGGCAGGCGGCGGGCCACCACGGTGCGGACCTCGTAGTCGGCGTCGTGGATCAGGCGGCTGAGTTCGGGCGTGTCGATGCGCTGGGCCACGCGGATGCGGACCTCGCGGTGCGGGTCATCGCACATCGGCGAGAGCAGACGCTGCGGCACGCGCAGGGCCACCTGCAGGCGCACCGTCTCGTCCGGGTCCTGGCGCAGCGGGCCGAGCTGGAAGATGTCGACGTAGCGCGCGGCGATGGCCCGAACCTCGAAGTACGGATGGTCCAGGTGCTGGCCGGCCAGGTCGCGGTGGGTGCGGAAGAAGCGGTCAATGCGGCGGGCGTAGGCGTCCTGCATGCAGCTGTGGCCAGGCTCGCAGCCGCCGGCGTCGCGCAGCGCCCGGTGCGGGCAGGGGCCGCAATCGACCGGCTGGCCCTGCCAGTCCCGCAGGGGGATGTCACCCGCGGGGGCGCGGTGGACAGGGTGCAGGGCGGCGGCGTTCATGGCGATCTCGCTTCAGGCCGGGGCCGAAGGGCGCGCTCCCGGTGGCCGGGGGGCCAGGCGGGCCCAGGCCGCCGCGCCAAAGGCCGGCGGGATACTGGGCGCGTCCTCGTCCGGGTCGTCGCCCACCAGCGCACGCTGGCGCACCGCCTCGACCAGGGCCCCGCCCACGCGGTCGTCCGGGTCCAGGTGGCGCAGCAAGGCCAGGGCGTCGCGCGCTTCGGTGTCGTCCCCCAGACGCAGGCTCAGGTAGGCATAGCCCTTGAGCGTGAACAGGTAGAAACGTGTCACCGGCTCATCGCGTGCGCCCGCCAGCGGCTGCAGCGGCACCTCGCGCCAGCAGGCGGGCAGGCCCAGCGCGGTGGCACCGGCCACCAGGGCCCGGCGAGCCACGTCGCGCGCCGGACTCAGCCGGTGACCATAGAAATGGTGCCGGTACAGCGCGATCAGCACCGCCGGGTGCTCCGGCGCCAGGGTCTGGGCCCGCATCAGCGCGGCCATGGCCCGGGGTGCGTCGCCTCGGTGATCTCCCGCCTCGCGCAGTGCGGCCTCGGCCAAGGGCGGCAGGCCCTGGCCGAGCACGGCATCATCGAAATCCACGCCCAGGGTGCCGGTGGTGGCGGTGCTCATGGTGGACGCCTGGTGTGCGGGAGGACGCGGAACGGCGCCTCAGTGGCGCTTGAGCGAGTCCAGCGAGACCGTGGCCTGCGCCGGCTTGGCCGCATCGCCCGAGCTGGAGCAGGCGCAGGGCGCCGCCGCCGGGTTGAAGAAGCTCAGGCCGGAATGGGTCGGGCTTTCGCTGAAGTCCATCGTGACGCCGTCGAGCACCATGCGGCTTTCGGCCGGCAGGAAGACCCGCACATCGCCCACCATCAGCTCGGCGTCGCCGTCCATCGGTGCGGCCAGCACCGAGAACTCGGCGCTGTAGCCGGAGCAGCCGCCCGGCGTCACCAGGAGGCGCATGCCGCCGGCGGGGTGATCGGAGAAGCGCACCATGCGGCGGATGAACTTGGCCGCAGCGGGCGTGACAGTGACGTTGGGCAGGATCATGTTCAGCTCGTCATTCAAAAGACAGTCGAAAGCGGACGGCGTGGGCCAGCGCCGGGCCGCCCCAAGCGGCCCACGCACCCGCCCGGCGGGTGGTCCCGGGGTTCAGCCCGGGGCCGGGTGCCCCATCTCCCGTGGGCCAGCGCCGGGCCGCCCCAAGCGGCCCACGCACCCGCCCGGCGGGTGGCATCGCGCAAGCGCGATGCCGGGTGCACCATTCAGGCCGGCTTGATGCAGCCGTCCACCGGGCAGACCGACACGCACTGGGGCGCGTCGAACTGGCCTTCGCATTCGGTGCACTTGGCCGGGTCGATGATGAAGGTGCCGCCCTTCTCACGGATGGCGACGTTGGGGCACTCGGGCTCGCAGGCGGAGCAGCCGGTGCACATGGAGGCGATGATCTTCAGGGCCATGATGGGACTCCTTGGCTGGGGGCTGGGGAAAGGGCCGTCGCTGGCGTCAAGGCTCAGGCGGCTGCTTCGGCGGTGCCGGTGAAGGCACCCTGCCGGATCTGCGCGTCACCGCGCGGTTGGTGGACGAGTTCGCCGCTGGCGATGCGCTGGCGGTAGCCGCTGAACCAGGACAGCGCGGCCTTCTCGATGAACTCGTGGGCGTAGGCGTCCACCGGCTCGATGCCGGCGGCGGCCAGCTCGTCACGCGGGCAGGCGCCGATCTTGGCCACCAGCACCGCATGGCAGTCGTTGATGGCCTTGACGATGGAGGGCAGTTGCTCGTCCTCGCCGTAGCCGCCCTGGCAGTACAGGTCCACCCGGCGGTGGCCGACGAACAGGGCCTGGGCCTGGCTGACCTCGAAGATCTGGAATTCGGTGGCGTGGCCGAAGTGCTGGTTGACCTTGCCATGGCCTTCGGTGGCCACGGCGACCAGCACCTTCATGTCCGGGTCCACGCCATCGTCGTTGGCCGCGGCGGCCAGCGCGTCGGCCTTGGCCGCCACCTGGGCCTGGCGCTCGGCCTCGACCTGGTCCTGGTAGGCCTTGCGCTTGTCCAGGTCGTAGACGACTTCCATCTCCTCGATCTTGTCGAGGGTGAATTCCTCGGAGCGGTCCTCGCCCAGCAGGCCCACCGCGTCGGCGCGGCATTGGCGGCAGTGGCGCATCAGGTTGGCGCCGCCCATGCAGGCGTCCTGCACGGCCTTGAGCTCCTGGGCGGTCGGGCCGCGCTGGCCGGTCAGGCCGAACACGGTGCCGTGCTCGGCTTCCGAGATCAGCGGCATGATGTTGTGCAGGAAGGCACCGCGCTTCTTGACCTCGCGGTTCACCTCGATCAGGTGCTCGTCGTTGATGCCGGGGATCAGCACCGAGTTGATCTTGGTGAGCACGCCGCGGGCGGTCAGCATCTCCAGGCCGAGCATCTGGCGCTCGTGCAGGATGCGGGCGGCCTCGACGCCGGTGACGCGCCGGTGGTCCCAGAAGATCCAGGGGTAGATCTTGGCGCCCACTTCCGGATCGACCATGTTGATGGTGATCGTGACGTGGTCGATGTTGTACTTGCAGATCTCGTCGACCTGGTCCGGCAGCGCCAGGCCGTTGGTGGACAGGCACAGCTTGATGTCGGGCGCCTGCTCGTGGAGCATGCGCATGGTGTCGAAGGTCTTCTTCGGGTTGGCCAGCGAATCGCCGGGGCCGGCGATGCCCAGCACCGTCATCTGCGGAATCTCGCTGGCCACGGCCAGCACCTTTTTGACGGCCTGCTCGGGCGTGAGCTTCTGGCTGACCACGCCGGGGCGCGATTCGTTGCTGCAGTCGTACTTGCGATTGCAGTAGTTGCACTGGATGTTGCAGGCCGGGGCCACGGCCACGTGCATGCGGGCGTAGTGGTGGTGGGCCTCTTCCGAGTAGCAGGGGTGGTTCTTGACCTTGTCCCAGATCTCGGCGGGCATGTCGTCGGGCCCACCCGATGAGCCACAGCTCGACTTTCCGGAGCCACCGGTGGTGCCGCAGCCCCCTCCGGTCTCGACGACTTCGCTGACGGCTTGGCGACCTTTCTTCAGATCGCCGATCGATACGAACGTGGTGTTGGCGGACATGGGGCACCTCGTGTGGTGGCAGGTGAACCCACCATTGCGAGAGCTGTGCCAGGTGCTTTTTTCTTTTTAATCAATCACTTGCGGTTTTGTCGCATGCCCGCCGGGCTGTGTCGGTCGCGACAAAAGCGACAAGGTCGCGCCCTACCGAAAAGCACAAGGCGGCCCGGGGCCGCCTTGTGTTGGATCAAGCCACAACGCCGTCAGAGCTTGCGCACCTCGATCCGGTGTTTCTGCAGCGCGTAGCCCAGCTGACGCGGGGTGACCTTGAGCAGCCGGGCCGCCTTGGCCTGCACCCAGCCGCATTGCTCCATGGCCCAGATCAGGCGCTCGCGCTCACCCTGCGGCGGCTCGGCGCCGAACTGGCGCGGGGGCAGCACGCTGGCATCGGTCAGGCGCTCGGTGGGGCCGATGCGCACCACCGTGTCCTCGTCGTCCTCGTCGTCGAAGAAGGCGTCGCCGTGCCCGGCCGCGGCGGGTGCGCGCCGGCTGTCGACCGGGATGCTGCTGCCATCGGGCCGCTGCACCTTGTTGACCGTGATGGTCGACGAGACCGGCGCCACGGCGTCTTCCTTCTCCATGTGGTGCAGCGTCTGCGTCAGACAGCGGTTGCTCTTGCAGGGAAAGGCCAGGTCGCGGATGGCCTCGCCATGCACCATGGTGGCGGTGCGCTCGATGCAGTTCTGCAGCTCGCGCACATTGCCCGGCCAGTAGCAGTTGGACAGCACCTGCATGGCCTCGGGCGTGACCTTCAGGTGGCGGTGGTTTTCCTTGTTGTAGCGGTCCAGGAAGTGGGCCACCAGCGGCGGGATGTCGTCGCGCCGCTCGCGCAGCGGCGGCAGGAAGATGCTGACCACGTTGATGCGGTAGTACAGGTCGGCGCGGTACTCGCCGCGCTGCACCATGCGCTCCAGGTCGCGGTTGGTGGCGCAGATCAGCCGCACGTCCACCTTGACCGGCCGGCTGCCGCCCACCCGCTCGAACTCGCGCTCCTGCAGCACCCGCAGCAGCTTGGCCTGGAAGCCCGGGGAGATGTCGCCCACCTCGTCCAGGAAGAGCGTGCCGCCGTGGGCCAGCTCGAAGCGGCCCTTGCGCTCGCCCACCGCGCCGGTGAAGGCGCCCTTCTCGTGGCCGAAGAGCTCGGACTCCAGCAGCGACTCGGTCAGGGCCGCGCAGTTGACCTTGATGAAGGGGGCCTCCTTGCGCGGGCTGAGGTAGTGGATCGCGCGGGCGATCTCCTCCTTGCCGGTGCCCGATTCGCCCCGCAGCAGCACGGTGGAGCGCGAGGGTGCGGCCTGGTGCACCTCGGCGAACACGCGCTGCATGGTCTTGCTGTGGCCCACCACGTTGTCCAGCGAGTAGCGCCGGCGCGGCGCCTCCTGGCTCAGCGCCTTCTGCAGCCGGGTGGTCTCCAGCTGCAGCCGGGCATGCTCGGCGGCCACCGAGCGGTGCAGGGCCAGCGACTGAGCCAGCAGCGTGGCCACCATGGTCAGCAGGCGCTGGTCGTCCGAGAGACGGGCCATGCCCTCGACCTCGCGCTGCGCGGCCAGCACGCCCAGCGTGATCTGGTCGGTGCGCAGCGGCATCACGATGAAGGCCAGGCGCTTGCCTTCCTGCGGTCCGAAGGCGCCGGTGCGGTCGATGAACTCGGCACTGTCCTGCACATTGGTCACGACCACCGGCAGACCCGACTCGTAGACCCGGCCGATGACCCCTTCACCCTCGGTCCAGTGGCCGCGCTCCACCTGTTCGCGGCTCAGGCCCACCGCGCTGTGCACGGTCAACCTCCCCTCGTCGCCCTCCGGGTCGGCGTCGGCCAGCACGATCATGGCGCGGGTGAGACCCAGCTGGGCTGCCAGGGTGTTGAGCGCGGCCCGGAAGGTGCGCTGGATGTCCAGCGAGTCGCCGAGGATGCGGCAGACCTCGTAAATGGTGCTCAGCTCCAGATGGGAGCGTTCCTGTGCGATGCGGCTGATCACGGTGCACCTCCAGCTATCCCCAGCGGGCCTTCGCGGTGCATGCCACCGCAAAGGCGTCCAGTCCATGCATCGTGTCGGCGCATGGCGCGCCACCCGGGCTTGACTTGAGACATCAGCTGCAAGATTCCTGCCGAATCCTGGGATCAGCACCCAGCGAAACCATGCCCCGCCCAGAAGGTTGACCCAGGTCAAACGGCCGCATGTAGGCGGACCTCACCAGGCGGCCGCAGAGGCCAGCAGACGTTGGACCGGCTCGCCCTTTTCCAGGTGGCTGTCGAAGATCTCGCCCACGTCGGCGGGTGTCACGCCCTGGTACAGCACGGCTTCGGGATAGACCAGCACATTGGGGCCGCCGTCGCAGGGCCCCAGGCAGCCGGAGTAGGTGATGGCCACCTGCTCATAGGCCTGGCGCTTCTGCAGTTCGCCCCAGAAGGCCTGCAGCAGGGGCGATGCCCCATTGGCGGCACAACTGCCGCGTGGGTGGCCCGGCGGACGCTGCTGGCTGCACACGAAGACATGGCGGGTGGGACGGGGCATGGTGAATTCCTTTCCAGTCGTGCGGCCGCCCGGCAGCTGAGCTGCCAGCGGACGGCGCGTGTCGGGGGTGTTCAGGCCGGCAGCGCGTGCAGGCGCTTTTCGAGGGCGGCCATGTGCTCGCCCTCCTCGGCGGCGAACTCCTGGGCCAGGGCCTTGAGCTCGGCATCGGGCGTGGTGGCGGCCACGGCGGCGTACCAGGCATGGCAGCGGCATTCGCTGTCCAGGGCCAGCTTCAGGGCGCCGCGGGCATCGAGCGAGGCGTCGACGCCCACCCAGTCGGCCACCTCGGGCGAGACGCCGTCGGGCCACTGGAAATCGCCCGGCGCCAGCTCGGGCACCTCGCGGAAGCCGCCGCGGGCCACGGCCTCGGCCAGGTGCTTGCGCGAGTAGCCGGCCATCTCGGTGAAGAAGCGGCGCAACTCGGCATTGCCCTCGGTGCCCATGGCCGCCGCCAGCTCTTCGTAGCGGCGGGCCGCCTCGCGCTCCAGGGTGATGGCGTGCGCGAGGAAGATTTCAACGTCCTGCATGGATGGATCAACCGAACTTGAAGAGGATGCCGTGGCCGCCGCGCGGGTACTCCCAGGCGACGTTGCTGTGCTCGGTGCAGATGACGCGGCAGCTGCCGCATTCCAGGCAGCCGTCGGTGATCAGCGTCACCGTGCGGTTGCCCTCGGTCTTGTAGCAGGAGGCCGGGCAGACGTAGGTGCAGGCCTGGGACTGGCAGTCGTTGGCGCAGACCTCGGGGGCCTTGATCTGGATGTGCGGCCGACCGTGGTCGACCTTGTAGCGGTTCTGGAACAGCTTGTTCTCGACGTTGACAGCAGCAGTGCTCATGGCGCTCTCCGGTCGTTGACGGCAGTGACAGGTAAGGCGAGGCCTCCAAAGTGCGCCGGGCCGCCCCAAGCACTTTGGAGACCCCCTCGGGGGGTGGTCTGCGGGGTACCCGCAGACCGGGGGTCCACAGGTTCAGCGGAAGGCGCGCCAGAACTTGAAGGCGTCGCTCACCAGGCCGGTGAGGCGGCGGGCACCCTTGAAGCTGCCGAGGATCTCGCGCTCCTTGGTCTTCTTGTCCACGCCATCGACGGTGAACATCGTCTTGGCCGCGCGGTTGATCAGCTCGGGGTAGGTGGTGAAGAACTGCGGCGTGGTGTGCAGCACATCCGGCATCGCCTTGTACTTCTTCAGGTCCTTCATCACGAAGGACTCGTCCATCTTGGTCTTGTAGAGCTTGAGGTTGGCCTCGGTGGGCGCCTTGTTGCCCTGCTTGAGCGCCACGATGGTCTCGCCGGCCAGACGGCCGCTGGTCATGGCCAGGTTGGAGCCCTCGCGGTGCACCGCGTTGACGAAGCCGCCCGAGTCACCCACGATGATCCAGCCGTTGCCGTAGATCTTGGGCACCGCGTTGTAGCCGCCCTCGGGGATCAGGTGGGCGGCGTATTCCTTCATCTCGCCGCCTTCGATCAGCGGGGCGATGCTGGGGTGGGCCTTGAGCTTTTCCAGCAGGGCGTAGGGGCTGGTGCGGTTCGGGTTGGCCTTGAAGTCCGACAGCAGGCAGCCGATGCCAATGGTCAACGAGTCCTTGTTGGTGTAGAGGAAGCCGGTGCCGACCATGCCCTCGGTGACCTTGCCCATCAGCTCGATCACCACGCCCTCTTCGTCCTTGATGTTGAAGCGCTGCTGGATGACTTCCTCGGGCAGGAAGAGGATTTCCTTGACGGCCAGGGCCACGTTCTTGGCCTGCAACTCGGGGTGGAAGCCCGCCTTGCGCGCCAAGGTGCTGTTGACGCCATCGGCCAGCACCACCACGTCGGCATAGACCTCGCCGCCCAGGCGGTCGCAGCGCACGCCGATCACGCGGTCCTTGTCCAGCAGCAGCTCGTCCACCGTGGTTTCGCAGACCAGCAGCGCACCGGCCTCGCGCACCTTGCTCGAGAACCACTTGTCGAACTGGGCGCGGATGATGGTGTAGCGGTTGTAGGGCGGCTTGTTGTAGTCGTCGCTGCGGTAGTGGGTGCCGATGAAGCTGTCGTCATCCATCACCCAGATGCGCTGCTCGATGATGTGGCGCTCCAGCGGCGCGTCCTCGCGGAAGTCGGGGATGATCTTCTCCAGCGCATCGCTGTAGAGGATCGCGCCCTGCACGTTCTTCGAGCCCGGGTACTCGCCGCGCTCGATCTGCAGCACCTTCAGGCCGGCCTTGGCCATGGTGTAGGCGGCGGCATTGCCCGAGGCCCCGGCGCCGACGACGATGGCGTCAAACTTCTCTTTGGTAGCGGACATCGCTGTTCTCCTGAGGGATGAGGTTCAAGCCACCTTGCGGATCTGCTTGGCCAGGCGGGCCTCGAAGGCCTTGGTGAGGGCCGGCAGCACCTGCAGGGCGTTGCCGACGATGCCGAAATGGGCGAAATCGAAGATGGGCGCGTTGGCGTCGGTGTTGATGGCCACAATCACATCCGAGCTCTCCATGCCCACCCGGTGCTGGATGGCGCCGGAGATGCCCGCGGCGATGTAGAGCTTGGGCCGCACCGTCTTGCCGGTCTGGCCGACCTGGCGCTCGGCCTCCACCCAGCCGGCCTGCACCACCGGGCGGGTGGCGCCCACCTCGGCGCCCAGCACGCGGGCCAGGTCCCATACCAGCTTGAAGTTGTCCGGGTTCTTCAGGCCCTTGCCTCCCGAGACGATCACGTCGGCATAGGCCAGGTTGACCGTGTTGCGGTTGGCGTCGGGAATGAAGTCCAGCAGCTTGGTGACGATGTCGGTCTCCACCATGCCCAGCGTGGCCTCGGTGATGCTGCCGGTGCGGCTGTCATCGCGGCGCGGCATGGGCGCGGTGCGCGGGCGCATGGTGGCCATCTGTGGCCGATAGGCCAGGGTCATGATGGTGCACAGCAGGCTGCCGCCGAAGGTCGGCCGCGTGGCCGCCAGCGCGCGGGTGGTGCCGTCGATGTTCAGCTCGGTGCAGTCAGCCGTCAGGCCGGTGCCCAGTGTGGTCGCCACCGAGCCGGCCAGGTCGCGGCCCATGGTGGTGGCGCCCAGCAGCAGGATCTCGGGCTGGTACTGGTTGACCAGGTCGGTCATGCCCTTGGTGAAGGGCTCGTTGCGGTAGCCCTTGAGCACCGGGTCGCGCATCACGTAGCAGCTGTCGGCGCCGTAGGCGTAGGCTTCCTTGGCGAAGTCGTCGAGCTTCTCGTCCGGGCCGCCCATGACCACGCCGGCCACCTGCACGCCCAGCTTGTCGGCCAGCTTGCGGGCCTCGCCCATCAGCTCCCAGCTCACGGAGTGAACCTGGCCTCGGTCATGTTCGATGAAGACCCAGACGCCCTTGTAGCTCTTGAGGTGTTCGGGCAGTTCCAGGTTGCGGCCGCGGCCGGCCGGCTTCAGGGGGGGAGTGGGCGTGGTCATGTGTCCTCCAGGGCGGGCAATGCAGTGGGACGAATCAAGCGGCCGCCGCGGAACCGGCTTGGCCGGGCCGCTGGTGGCGCCCCCTTGAGGGGGCCGCCGAAGGCGGTACGGGGTGGGCCATCCGTCAGGCGGAGAGGTGGTCCACGATCTCCTGCTCCAGCATCGGGTGCTGGGTGAAGATCTTGTCGAGCAGGTTGAGCGTGACGTCGTTCAGGCTGGTGTCGGCCACGGTCATCATGTCGGCCTTCTCGCTGCGCGGCGTCGGGCCAAAGACCTTGCTCACCACGGTGGGCGAGCCCTTCAGGCCGATCTTGGTGACGTCCTCGATGCCGGCGTCGTCCTTGTTCCACTTGCGCACCTGGAAGCGCGCGGCGCGCAGCATGTCGTCCATGGTGGCGAAGCGCATCTCGTTGGTGCCTTCGAGCATGGTGATCAGGCTGGGCAGCGTGGTGTCGAGCAGCTGCACGCCGCCCTCGGCCCGGCGCTCCACCTGGATGCGACGGTTCTCCAGATCCACCTTGACGATGCGGCTGACGTAGGTCAGCAGGTTCCAGCCCAGGCGCTTGGCAATGCCGGGGCCGACCTGGGCGGTGTCGCCGTCAATGGTCTGCTTGCCGGTGAAGACCAGGTCCACCGCCTGCTCTTCGTGGATCTTCTTGATCGCCGAGGTCAGGGCGTAGGAGGTGGCCAGCGTGTCGGCACCGGCGAAGGCGCGGTCGGTCACCAGGACGGCGTCGGTGGCACCGAAGCTGATGCACTTGCGCAGCGCCTCCTCGGCCTGCGGCGGGCCCATGCACAGCATCGTCACGCGGCCGCCGAACTGGTCCTTCAGGCGCAGGGCCTCTTCCAGCGCGAACAGGTCATAGGGGTTCACGATGGCCGGCACACCCTGGCGCATGATGGTGTTGGTCACCGGGTGGACGCGGATCTGCGCCGAATCCGGCACCTGCTTGATGCAGACGACGATGTGCATGGAAGTCTCCGGTGGAGGTGGCGCGGCTCAGGCGGCGCGCAAGTTGGCGGAAGGGGTCGCGGTGGGCACGGCTTCCCGGCGCTCGGCCAGGCTGTCGCGCAGCTTCGAGAGGGACACATGCTGCTGGCCGCCGGCGTCCTGGAAGACCTTGAAGACCTTCTCGGTGGCGGCGTCGGACTGCACGAAGTCCTGGTAGGCCTGCGCCAGCAGCTCGCGGTAGCGCTGGAACATGGCCAGCTCGTCCAGACCGGCCAGGCCCTCGGCCTTGTGCAGGTACTGGTAAAAGCGCTTGAGGATGTGCAGGCGGTTCACGTTGACGACGCGCTCGTCATACGGGACGCCGAAGAAGTCGAGGAACTCGTTGGCACTGGACAGGGCCTTGAGTTGTTGGATGAAGTCGCTCATGGGTGGGTCTCCAGTCCGTCAGGCGGCCAAGCGGGTGGCGGGGTGATGGGGCGGCAGGGGGTGGGGGGCGGCGGCGTGCGCAGCTTCGGCGCGAAAGCGCAGCAGATCGACGTTCTCGGGCGGACGCTTGGTGGCCAGCACATGGGCGCGGATGCACTCCAGCAGCGCGGGCACCTCGGTGGCCTCCAGCGTCAGGCCCAGCTGGCCGTAGGCGGCGATGACCGCATGCGAGCCGCTGTGCTTGCCCAGCACCAGGGTGTGGTGGCGGCCCAGCTCGGCCGGGTCGAAGCCCTGGTAGTTGCGCGGGTCCTTGAGCAGGCCGTCCACATGGATGCCCGACTCGTGGGTGAAGACGGCTTCGCCGACGATGCTCTTGTTCTGCGCCACCGGCCGGCCGGAGGCGCGAGCCACCAGATCGGAGATGCCGGCCAGCGCGAGACCGTTGACACCGCTCTCGACCCCGTAGAGGTGGCGCATCGCCATCACCACTTCTTCCAATGCGGCGTTGCCGGCGCGCTCGCCCAGCCCGTTCACGGTGGTGCTGACATGGGTGGCCCCGGCGCGCCAGGCGGCCAGCGTGTTGGCGGTGGCCAGGCCCAGGTCGTTGTGGGCATGCATCTCAATGGCGATGTCCACCTCGCGGCGCAGCGCGCCGATGCGGTGGGCCGTCTCGAAGGGGTCGAGGACGCCCAGGGTGTCGGCGTAACGCACCCGCACCGCGCCGGCGTGCTGGGCGGCGGCGGCCACCTTGGCCAGGAAGCCATCGTCGGCCCGCGAGGCGTCCTCAAAACCGACGCTGACCAGCGCGCCGGCATCGGTGGCCCGGTGCACATGGCGGATCACGCTGGACAGCACCCAGGCCCGGTCGCGGCCCAGCTTGCGTTCGATCTGCAAATCCGACACCGGGATCGACAGGTGGACCAGATCGGCCCCGCAGCGCAGCGCGCCCTGCAGGTCGGCCTCGCACATGCGGGCCCAGACCATGGTGCGGGCCTTCAACCGCAGGCCGACGATGGCCTGGATCAGCTCGACCTCGTGCGCGCCCATGGCGGGGATGCCGATCTCCATCTCCGGCACGCCGGCGGCGTCCAGCGCCTGGGCGATGGCCAGCTTCTCCTCGTCGGTGAAGGCCACGCCAGCGGTCTGCTCACCGTCGCGCAGCGTGGTGTCGTTGATCGTGAAAGGCCAGGTCCGGTCGAAGGTGTCCATGTCGGCGTCCTCGTTGGATAGACCCCTCAACGCAAGCGGTGTGCCACCCTTCATGCCGCGCCCAATCGGTTGATTTCATTGGGTTTTTCGGCCGACCTGCCATGACCGAAGCGGCTGTGGGTTTTGTCGCGTTGCCGACAGCTGACGGCTGGCTCAGGCGGGGAGCCTGGCGACGACGGTGGGCAGCGGTGGGCGGCTGCCCGTGTCCGGGGACGTGGAGGGTGCCGAGGGATGGGGGTGGCGGGCCGGGGGGCGCGTCAGCGCGCCCTCCCCGTCTGACTCACCGTGGGTGTCTGAGCGGAGCGCGCCTGGCGCGCGCAGCGAGTTCCACGGTGCCGGCCCGCCGCGTCCAGCCCGAGGAACGTCCGAGCGAAGGCGAGGGCCACCCGATCGCCCCCGGACACGGGCAGCCGCCCACCGCCGGGCAGCGCCCTCAGCAGTCAGACCTCAGCGCAGCACGACAAGAGCTGGATCACTCCCGCGCGTGGTTCTTCGAGTATTTCGGCAGTTCCACCACCAGCGGTGTGCCGTTGAGCTTGACGCAGCAGGACAGGCGCGACTGGGCGTCCAGGCCCCAGGCGTCGTCGAGCTGGTCTTCCTCGTCCTCGTCGGCCGCCGGCAGGCCGGCCAGGCCCTCGCGGATGTGCACATGGCAGGTCGCGCAGGCACAGACCTTCTCGCAAGCGTGTTCGATCGCCACGCCGTGCTCCAGCAGCGCGTCCACCAGCTTCTGCCCGGTGCGGGCCTCGAAGGACACGCCAACCGGGCAAAGCTCCGGATGCGGCAGCACCGTCACCGCGGTAGGGGGCTTGGCCGGCTTGCTGGACGGGGATGCGGCCAGGGCGTCGGGGGTGGCGGTCATGGTTGGCTCCGGAACTGGGAACTGAAGAGAGGATCGGTCAGGCCGCCAGCCCGTGCTCGGCGGCGGTCGAGGAGGAACTGCCGAGCGCGCCGGCCAGGGTGTCCAGACGCAGGCCGGACAGGGCCTCGCGCACCCGCGCATCCATGCGGCGCGCCGCGAAGGGCGTGGTGGCCTGGTTCAGGCCTTCGGTGGCCTGGCGCAGGCGCTCGCGCATGGTGCGGTGCTCGTGCAGCGACGGGCCCTCGCCCTCGGCACATTCGGCCAGACCATCGGCCACGTCCTGCATGGCCCGCAGGATGACGAACTGTTCGCGCGCCACCAGCAGGTGGCCATCGGCATGCAGGGCGGCATCCACCGCGTCCAGCAGGCGGCGGGCGTCCACCTCGGCCTCGCGCAGCATGCGGGCGGCGGCATCGGCCTCGGCGCTCTGGATGGCCGACTGCAGCATGCCGGCCACCTCGTCGTTGGCCAGGCCATAGCTGGGTTTGACCTCGACATGGGCCTGCACGCCGGTGGTCTGCTCCTGCGCGGTCACGCTGAGCAGGCCATCGGCGTCGATCTGGAAGGTCACGCGAATGCGCGCCGCCCCTGCCACCATCGGCGGGATGCCGCGCAGCGTGAAACGCGCCAGCGAGCGGCATTCGCTGACCAGCTCGCGCTCGCCTTGCACCACATGCAGGGCCATGGCGGTCTGGCCGTCCTTGAAGGTGGTGAAGTCCTGCGCCCGCGCGGTGGGCACGGTGGAGTTGCGCGGAATGATCTTCTCGACCAGGCCGCCCATGGTCTCCACGCCCAGCGACAGCGGGCAGACGTCCAGCAGCAGCAGGCCGTTGTCGCCCACCGCCTTGTTGCCGGCCAGCTGGTCGGCCTGGATGGCCGCGCCCAGGGCCACGGCCTGGTCGGGGTCGATGCCGGTGTAGGGTTCGCGGCCGAACAGCTCGGCCACCGCGCGGCGCACCTGCAAGAGGCGGGTGGAGCCGCCGACCATCACCACGCCATCGACCTCGGCCGCCTTCAGGCCGGCATCGCGCAGCGCGCGCTTGACCGGGCCCAGCGTGCGGTCCACCAGCGGCCGGGTCAGGGTGTCGAAGGCCGCCCGGTCCAGCGAGGCGGCGAAAGCCTGGCCCTGCGCCGCGCAGGTGGCGGTCATGGTCGCGCGCTCCTGGTCGGAGAAGGCTTCCTTGGCCTGGCGGGCCGCGGCGCGCAGTGCGCCGGCATCGACCGGGCCCCAGGGCGCCGGGCACTGGGCCACGAACCAGTCCACCAGGGCCTGGTCGAAATCGTCGCCGCCCAGCTGGGCGTCGCCGTTGGTGGCCAACACCTCGAAGACGCCGCGCGACAGGCGCAGCACGCTCACGTCAAAGGTGCCGCCGCCCAGGTCGTAGACCACGTAGACGCCCTCGCTCGCGGTGTCCAGGCCGTAGGCCACGGCCGCCGCGGTGGGCTCGTTGAGCAGGCGCAGCACGGTGAGGCCGGCGGCCTGGGCGGCGTCCTTGGTGGCCTGGCGCTGCGCGTCGTCGAAATAGGCCGGCACGGTGATGACCGCGCCCACCAGCGGGCCGCCCAGGGCGGCCTCGGCACGGTCCTTCAGCGCCCGCAGCACCTCGGCGCCCACCGCCACCGGGCTTTTCACGCCGGCCACGGTGCGCACGCCCACGGCGCTCTCGCCCAGGGCTTCCAGCGCGTAGGGCACCACGCCAGGAGCAATGTCGCCCGGCGCGCGCCCAATCAGGCGCTTGGCCGAGGCGATGGTGTTGAAAGGATCCTGCGCGGCCAACGCGCGGGCGGCGTCGCCCACCGTCACCGTGCCGTCGGCCGCGTAATGGACGACCGAGGGCAGCAGGCTGCGCCCGGCCTCGTCGCTCAGCACGACCGGCACCGCGCTGCGGACCGTGGCCACCAGCGAGTTGGTGGTGCCCAGGTCGATGCCCACCGCCAGCCTGTGCTGGTGCGGCGCCGCCGCGCGACCGGGTTCAGCGATTTGCAACAGAGCCATGGTCAAGCACTCCTGGTGGTTCGCGCCTCCGTCCAGCGGCCACCGCGGAACCGGCTTGGCCGGGCCGCTGGTGGCGCCCCCTGGAGGGGGCCGCCGAAGGCGGTACGGGGTGGTCCGTCAGACTGCGAAGGACTCGCCACAGCCGCAGTTGGCCGTGGCGTTGGGGTTGTGGAACTTGAAGCCCTCGTTGAGGCCCTCGCGCACCCAGTCCAGCTCGGTGCCGTCCACCAGGGGCAGGCTCTGGGCATCGACCAGCACCTTCACGCCCTCGGTCTCGAAGACCTGGTCCTCGGGATTGGCCGCGTCGGCGAACTCCAGCGCGTAGGCATAGCCGGAGCAGCCGCTGGTCTTGACGGCCACGCGCAGGCCGATGCCGCCGCCACGCTGCGTCAGCGCCTTCTGGATCTGCTTGGCCGCCTTGGGCGTCACGCTGAGCGTCATGGCCGTCTCCTTCAGACCGAGAACGAGCTGCCGCAGCCGCAGGTGCTGGTGGCGTTCGGGTTGCGGATCACGAAGCGCGAGCCTGCCAGGCTGTCTTCGTAGTCGATCTCGGCGCCGGCCAGGTACTGCAGGCTCATCGCATCGACCAGCACCTTGATCGCGCCGCGCTCGACCTCCAGGTCGTCTTCCTTGGCAGTGTCGTCAAACGAGAAGCCGTACTGGAAGCCCGAGCAGCCGCCACCGGTGACGAAGATGCGCAGGCGCAGGTTGGGGTCGTTCTCCTCGGCCAGCAACTCGCCGACCTTGGTGACGACGGCGTCGCTGATGTGGATGGGCGGCTGACCGTCGGCAAAGGTGGGCATCACCGGCGGCGTGGCCGGGGTGCTGCTGCAGCTGCTGGCGGCGCCGTTGGGCTGGGATTGGCAGGCCATGGGAATCTCCGTGTCGGGTGGGGTGGTTCGGGGGGAACAGGCCGGGGACGGCGGGCCTCAGGCGTTGGCCGGGGCGCAGGCGGGTTGTTCCAGCGTGCCGGTTCCGCTCTTGCTGCGGTAGTCGTTGACCGCCGCCTTGATGGCGTCCTCGGCCAGGATGGAGCAGTGGATCTTCACCGGCGGCAGCGCCAGCTCCTCGGCGATCTGGGTGTTCTTGATCTCCAGCGCCTGGTCCAGCGTCTTGCCCTTGACCCATTCGGTCACCAGCGAGCTCGAGGCGATGGCCGAGCCGCAGCCGTAGGTCTTGAAGCGGGCATCCTCGATCACGCCGGTGGCGGGGTTGACCTTGATCTGCAGCTTCATCACGTCACCGCAGGCCGGCGCACCGACCATGCCGGTGCCGACGCCTTCATCGGCGGTTTCGAAGCCGCCCACATTGCGCGGGTTCTCGTAGTGGTCGATGACTTTGTCGCTGTATGCCATGGGGTGCTCCTGAAAGAGGTGAAGGTCGGGTCAGTGCTCGGCCCACTGGACCGAGTTGAGGTCGATGCCGGCCTGGTGCATGTCCCACAGGGGGCTCAGGCCGCGCAGGCGCTCCACCGTCTCGCGCACCTGGGCGGCGGCACGGTCGATGTCCTGTTCGGTGGTGAAGCGCCCCATCGAGAAGCGGATCGAGCTGTGCGCCACCTCGTCGGACAGGCCCAGGGCGCGCAGCACGTAACTCGGCTCCAGGCTGGCCGAGGTGCAGGCCGAGCCCGAGGACACCGCCACGCCCTTGATGCCCATCAGCAACGACTCGCCTTCGACGAAGGTGAAGCTCATGTTCAGGTTGTGCGGGATGCGCCGGGTCAGGTCGCCATTCACGATGACCTCGGGGATGTCGGCCAGCTTGGCCATCAGCCGGTCGCGCAGCGCCCGGATGCGCTCGTTCTCGCTGGCCATGTGCTCCTTGGCCAGGCGGTAGGCCTCGCCCATGCCGACGATCTGGTGCGTGGGCAGCGTGCCCGAGCGCATGCCGCGCTCATGGCCGCCGCCGTGCATCTGGGCCTCGATGCGCACCCGGGGCTTGCGCCGCACGTACAGCGCACCGATGCCCTTGGGGCCGTAGCTCTTGTGGGCCGACAGGCTCATCAGGTCCACGCACTGGCTGTGCATGTCCAGCGGGATCTTGCCGGTGGCCTGGGCCGCGTCCACATGGAACAGCACGCCCTTGCTGCGGCAGAGCCGGCCGATGGCGTCGATGTCCTGCACCACGCCGATCTCGTTGTTGACGGCCATCACGGAGACGAGGAGGGTGTCCGGACGCATCGCCGCCTCCAGCACCGCCAGGTCCAGCAGTCCATTGGACTGCACCGGCAGGTAGCTGACCTCGAAGCCCTCGCGCTCCAGTTCTCGCATGGTGTCCAGCACGGCCTTGTGCTCGGTCTGCACCGTGATCAGGTGCCTGCCCTTGGCCTTATGGAACTGGGCCACGCCCTTGATGGCGAGGTTGTCGGACTCGGTCGCGCCGCTGGTCCAGACGATCTCACGCGGGTCGGCGCCGATCAGCGCGGCCACATGCTCCCGGGCGATCTCCACCGCCTCTTCGGCGGCCCAGCCGTAGGCGTGGCTGCGCGAGGCCGGGTTGCCGAACTGTTCGTACAGGTAGGGGACCATGGCCTGGACCACCCGCGGGTCCACCGGCGTGGTGGCTGCGTAGTCCAGATAGATCGGCTTGGCGGTTTCCATCGTTGCGACTCCCGTGGGCTGTTCAAGCCCCAAATCGCAACCCGCGTGCCAACCTGAAGCCTCTCCGCGGAAATCTCGCAAGTCCTTGATCTGATGCGGATTTCCGACAAGACCACGTGGTCATCATGGCCTTCCGCCACATCCCTTCCCGCCCCGGCCGGCCGGGGGCTGTGTGGTTTGTCGGCTATTCGACGCGGCATGTCGTACCACGCCCCCGACTCGCCTCTGGGCACGCGCGATGGCACCCAATCTGCTTGGTGGGAGGGCATCCCAGGAGAACGTGATGAACCTGTTCACAGGCGAGGCGGCCGACGAGTTGTTCGGTGGCGAGCCGCCCGCCACCGTGCGCCCCCTGCTGACCCAGGCCCAGCAGGCCCCGCGCGAAGAGATCCCCCCGTTGCTGTGGGCCGCCCAGGCCTGCGCCCCGCAGGCCCTGTCGGTCTACTACCTGCTCTACAAGTGCCACGCCGGCCGGCGCGAGTTCACCCTGGCCGAGAAAGCCGCCCGGCTGGGACTGGCCGAGGCCGCCCGGCAGGCCGGCCTGTCCGCCGACTGGCGGGCGGTGACGCCCGGCTGCGCCGACTTTGCCGGCACCGGGGCACCGCGCTTCTGGCTGTTCACGCTCAAGGCCCTGGCCTTCATCGCGGTGCGCAGCGCCCGCCCGGACGAAGCCCGTGCCCTGCTGGACCAGATCACCCGACTGGACCCGCAGGCCAGCGTGGGCGGCGAGGTGATCGCCAGCCTGCTGGCCAGCATGGACGGCAGCCGCCCCGGATGAGGCCGGTATGCCGACCGGCCCGGACTCAGGCCGCGAAGCGGAACAGCTCGGGCTGGGACTGGCGGTACACCCGCAACCAGCTCAGCGTGGCCGGCACCAGCGAGCGCACGCCGAACCACAGGGCCTCATCGCGCGCCGGGCCCTCGTTGCGCAGGGCGATGCCCATGCCGCGCCAGCCGGCCCAGTCGATCTCGGGCATGGCCTGGGCGGCACTGCCCGGCAGGTCGCGCAGCATGGCGGCCAGCACGCCCAGCTGACGCGTCACCTCACCCCGGGTCAGGCGCGAGCCCAGCAGCTCGCCCTCTTCCAACCCCTCGGTCAGCGTCAGCACGGCCGCGCCGGCCTCTTCGATGGATCCCAACATCGCGGCGGTGATCATGCGTGCCTCCTGTCTTGTGCTGTCGCACGGGCTGAGCAGGTTTGATGCCAGGCCCGGCCCGCTAGACTGCGCCCAGGCCCTGCACCTCACCAGCCGGACCAACCCTGAGCACGCTTGCACAGATCCCCGATCCCCATGGCCTCTTCCCGACGTTCCGCCCGCCCTGCGGCCAAGCCGCCCCTGAAGGGCAGCATCTCGCTGCAGACGCCGCTGGGCGCGGTGCTCAGCGAAAGCCGCATCCGCCTGCTGGAGGCCATCGACCGGGTCGGCTCCCTCAACCGGGCCGCGCGCGAGGTGCCCCTGTCCTACAAGGCCGCCTGGGATGCGCTGGACACCATGAACCAGCATGCGCCCGAGCCCCTGGTGGTGCGCGCCACCGGCGGCGCGGGCGGCGGTGGCACCCGACTGACCGACTACGCGCGCCAGCTGGTGGCCCTGTACCGCGCCATGGAGAGTTCGCAGCAGGACATCCTCGACCGCCTGCCCGGGGTGCCCGCGGAAGGCGATGCACCGGCCCTGCGCACGCTGATCCGCCGCATGAGCATGCGCACCAGCGCGCGCAACCAGCTGGCCTGTCGTGTGCAGGGCCTGACGGACCGGGGCGGCCTGGTGGACGTGGCCCTGGACCTGGGCCAGGGCGATGTGTTCGTGGCCACCATCACCCCGGCCTCGGCCAAGTCGATGGCGCTCAAGGTCGGCGACGAACTCTATGCCCTGGTCAAGGCCCCCTGGGTGCAGCTGCGTGCAAAGGCGCCCCGGCGCCAGGCCGGCCGCAACCGGTTGGCCGGCACGCTCATGGCCTTGCAGCCCGGACGCACCCACACCGCCTGCACCCTGCAGCTGGGCGGCGGCCTGACGCTGGAGGCCACGGTGCCGAACGCCGAGGCAACGACCCTGCGACCGGGAACACCGGCCTGGGCCGAGTTCGCCACCGACAGCGCGGTGCTGGTCACCTTCGGCTGACACCTCGGGGCGGCGCCCCGATTGCGCACCGGACGGCCGGGGCCTACGATGGTCCGGCCCGCACAGGGCGGGCGCGGCAGGAGCACACCATGAGGCTGTCCTTTGCCTGCCCGGACGGTCGCGTCCGGCTCACCGCGGCGGCGCGGGCCATGCTGCTGGCCGGCAGCGTCGGCCTGGCCGGTTGCGCATCCCAGCCAGCCGCCCCGCCCCCCTCCCCTCCCTGGGAGGATGCCGCCTTCGCACCGGTGGCCGTGGACACCAGCGCCCGCGACCTCTTCGCCCTGACCCCGGAGATGCGCCACTTCCTGCGCAGCGACCTGAGCGTGCTGCTGCACATGGAAGGTCGGCAGGAGGGCCTCTACCAGGCCCTGCGCAGCCAGCGCTACCTGAAGCTCGACTACGACGCCGCCCACACCCGCACCGCGGCCGAATCCTTCCGCGACCGGGCCGGCAACTGCCTGTCCCTGGTCATCCTCTCGGCCACGCTGGCGCGCGACCTGGGCCTGTCGGTCAGCTTCCAGGAGGTGCTGGGCGAGGACAGCTGGGGCCTGTCGGGCGACTTCATCGTGGCCAGCGGCCATGTCAACCTGGTGCTGGGCCAGCGCGCCGGCGTGCTGCTGGGCGATGAGAGCCAGGCCCGGGTGGTGGACTTCCTGCCCAGCGACCGGGCGCGCGGCTACCGCACCCGCCGGGTGGGCGAGACCACCCTCGTCGCGATGTACCAGAACAACCGGGCGGCCGAGGCCTTGGTGGAAGGCCGGCTGGACGAGGCCTATGCCTGGGCCCGGGCGGCGGTGCGCACCGAGCCCCGGCGCAGCGCCAGCCTCAACACCCTGGGCGTGGTCTACCAGCGCCGCGGATTGCCGACCGCAGCGGAGCAGACCTGGCGCCTGGCCCTGGACCTGGCCCCGGACGACACCCGGGTGATGGGCAACCTGGTGGCGCTGCTGCAGGCCCAGGGGCGGCCCGAGGCGGCCCAGCCGGTGCAGGCGCGGCTGGCCCGGCTGCAGAGCCTGGCCCCCTTCACCCACTACCGGGAGGGCCTGCTGGCCGCACGCGCCGGCAACTGGCCCCGCACCCGCGACGAGATGCAGCAGGAGATCGACCGCAACCCGAACTTCCTGGAAGCCCAGGCCTGGCTGGCCCAGGCCTACCTGGCCCTGGGCGACCTGCCCGAGGCACGGCGCCATCTGCAGCGCGCCGCCGAGCTGGGCGACACCCCGGCGGACCGCTCGCTCTACGCAGCCAAGTTGGCCCGCCTGGGCCAGGTCCGGGCCCCCTGAACCGCTGGCGCCGGGCCGGGCGGCAGGGCCCCCATTCGACCGCGCCCGGCGGGATGGGCACAATCACGCCTTCGTCCTTCTTTTCCCGATGTCCATGACCTCGATGCCCACGCCGCCCGCGGCGGACCAGCCGACCCCGCCCGAGGCCGATGCCCTGGCCCCTTCTGCCGCTGCACCGGCCCCCAGCGACACGGTCGCGGACACCCCGGTCGCGGCCGCACCCGAGGCTCCGGCCGCCCCTGTGGCCGCCGCGCCGGCGATGAGTGCTGCCGAATGCGCCGAGCAGCTCAAGCAGCGCTTTCCGGCCCTGTTCGCGGGCGCACCCAAGCCGCTCAAGCTGCGCGTGCAGGCCGACATCCAGGCGCGGGCGCCCGGCGTGTTCACCAAGGCCGTGCTGTCGGCCTTCCTGCGCCGCCACACCGGTGGCACCGGCTACCTGATCGCCCTGAGCCGCGCCAGCCACCGGCTGGACCTGGACGGCCAGCCCACCGACCCGGTCAGTGACGAGCACCGCCAGGCCGCCCTGGACGAGCTGGCCCGGCGCCGCGCCATCACCCAGGCCCGGCGTGCCGAGGAGGACCAGGCCCGGCGCGACCGCGCCCACCTGCTGCGCGACTTCGAGAAGACCACGCTGACCGAGGCGAACTTCTGCGCGCTCAAGGGCCTGACGCCCGAGCAACTGCAGGCCACGCTGGCCCAGGCCCGCCAGGAAGCGGCCGAAGCCCCGCCGCGCGAGATGCGCCACGAGGGCCGCGGCCCGCGCCCGGACAGCCGGGGACCGCGGGAAGGCCGCCGCGACGGCGACCGGCCGCCGTTCAGGACGGATCGCGCTGCCAAGGGGGCAGGCGGGCCCCGCAATCGCGGCAATAACGGGCCGAAGGCAGGTGGCCCTCGCTGAGGCAGTCGGGGCAGTGGCGCGTGGTCGGCTCCTGGCCGCGACGCGCCGCGAATTCCGCGCTGACGATGCCGGTGGGCACCGCCAGCGTGCCCCAGCCCAACAGCATCATCATCGATGAGATCAGCCGCCCCAGATCGGTCTTGGGCGTGATGTCCCCGAAGCCCACGGTGGTGACCGTGGTGATGGCCCAGTAGATCGACACCGGGATGCTGGTGAAGCCGTTGGCCGGCCCCTCGACAACGTACATCAGGGTGCCCAGCACCACGGCCACCATCAGCACGAAGGTCAGGAAGACCAGGATCTTGCGCCGGGTGGCCCACAGGGCCGCCCCCAGGGCGCCGTACTCGGCCACATAGGCCCCGAGCTTGAGGATCCGGAAGATGCGCAGCAGGCGCAGCACCCGCACGTCGATCAGCGCGTGCAGCCCCGGCACCAGCACCGCCAGGTAGGTGGGCAGCACCGCCAGCAGGTCGATCACGCCGTAGAAGCTGCGCGCATAGCGCAGCGGGTGGCGCACACACAGCAGGCGCGCCAGGTACTCGGCCGTGAAGAGCAGGGTCAGGGTCCACTCCAGCACCGTCAGCAGGGTGCCGTGGCGCGCCCGGATCTCCACCACGCTGTCGGCCATCACCACGCCGATGCTCAGCAGGATCAGGCCGATCAGCGTCAGGTCGAAGGCCCGGCCGGCCCGGGTGTCGGCCTCGAAGATGACGGTGTAGAGCCGACGCCGCCAGCCCTCGTCGGGGCGGCCCAGGCGGGCCGTCAGAACATCGGCCGGACGGCCCTGCGGGGCGGACGAGGTGGGGTCGGAAACGGTCATGGCTGCGGCATCAGGGCGATCCGCAGCCAGCATAGCCCAGGCCCACGGGGGCGGGACCTGGGAGCACGGGACCGTCTGGCCCCGCCTGCCCGCTCAGAGTGTCAGAACGAGGTCCAGTCGCCGTCCTCGGCTGCGGCCGAGGCCATGACCGGGGCTTCGACCGGGCGGACCGGCGTCGCCGCGGGCGCGACCGGCTTGACCACCGGTTTGACGGCCGCCCGGACCCCCGGCTTGGCGGCGCTGGCCACCGGCTTCTGGGGGCTCGGCGCCGCGAACTGATGCGGCTTGGCCGGGGCCACCGGGGCGGCGGCGGCCGGACGCGGCGCGGCCTCGTGGCCCAGGCGGAAGCGGCTGACCACCTCGGACAGACGGTGGGCCTGCTCGCGCAGGCTCTCGGCCGCCGCGGCCGACTCTTCCACCAGCGCGGCGTTCTGCTGCGTCATCTGGTCGAGGTTGGTGACGGCCAGGTTGACCTCGCCGATGCCCTGGCTCTGCTCGGCCGCCGCCGCGGTGATCTCGCCCACCACGTCGGTCACCCGGCGCACGGAGGAGACGATCTCGCCCATGGTGCTGCCGGCCTGGCCCACCAGGCGCGCACCGGTTTCCACCTTCTCGACGCTGGCGCCGATCAGGGTCTTGATCTCCTTGGCGGCCTCTGCGCTGCGCTGGGCCAGGCTGCGCACCTCGCCGGCCACGACGGCAAAGCCGCGGCCCTGCTCGCCGGCCCGCGCGGCCTCCACCGCCGCGTTCAGGGCCAGGATGTTGGTCTGGAAGGCGATGCCGTCGATGACGCCGATGATGTCGGCGATCTTCTGGCTGGCGTGGTTGATGTCGTTCATGGTGTGCACGACATCGTTGACCACCCGGCCGCCCTCTTCCGCCACGCCGGCAGCGGACGACGCCAGCTGATTGGCGGTGCGGGCCGCATCGGCGCTCTGGCGCACGGTGCCGGTCAGCTGCTCCATCGAACTGGCCGTCTCCTGCAGGTTGGACGCGGTCTGCTCGGTGCGGGCGCTCAGGTCGGCGTTGCCGGTGGCGATCTCGCGGGAGGCCACCGAGATGCTCTCGACCGACTGGTGCACCTGGGTCACCGTGTCGCGCAGCGAAGCCACCATGGTGTGCAGCGCTCCGATCAGGCTGCCCTTGTCGGCCGGCGGCAGGGCCACCGCCAGATTGCCCTGGGCCACCTCGTCCATGGCGCGCTGGGCATCGGCCGGGTCGCCGCCGATCTGGTTCAGCACGCTGCGGCCCACGCCGTAGGCCACCGCGCCCACCACCGCCAGCAGCACCAGCAGCAGCGCTCCGGCCTGCAGGGCGGCCGAACGCACCTGGGCGGCCAGATCATCCATGTACAGGCCGGAGCCGACCAGCCAGTTCCAGCCCTCGATCTTGGACACGTACTGCAGCTTGTCGACCGCCACGGTCTGGCCGGGACGGGGGAACATGGCCAGCACGAAGGCAGTGCCGTCCTTGCTGTCCTTGACCCCTTGGACCAATCGGCCAATCAGATCGCCCCCTGCGCCATCGGGGATCTTGCCGAGCATGGACTGCCCTGCCCACTCCGGCTTGAAGGGATGCATCACCGAGCGACCCTCCAGATCCCAGATGTAGACATAGTCCTTGCCACTGTCGCCGTAGCGGATCGAGCGCAGCGCATCCTTGGCGGCCTCCTGGGCATCGGCCTCGCTCATCTTGCCGGCCTGGGCCTTGGCGCGGAAACCATCGATCTGCGACTGGGCCGCGCGCACCACCGCCACCAGTTCGGCGCGACGGCCGTCCTCGATGTAGCGCGAAACCAGGTTGAGGGCCAGCACGGCCATCAGCACCATGGCCAGCACCGCGGTGCCGCCCAAGGCGAGGATCTTCTTCTTGAATGTCAGGGATCGGAACATGACTGCTTCCTTTTTCTGGATGTCCTGGCACAGACACCGGGACCGAGGCACACACCCAGATACCCAAGCGGGTACAGGCATGACGACAGAGCAACGCACTCAGTGTGCTGTGTGACATCGGCACGCCAAGGAGAAAAGAAAGGAGCAGAAAGCCCTCACTTTTCTTGGCACCAGACATTTGTCAAGCAAAAGCAGCCCCTGCCGACGAGATTGTCGGCAGCGAATGACAGGGAAAACCCCGTGCCGTTACAGGAACCGTTCCAGCAGGCGCTTGGAATGGCGGTCCAGGGCGTTGAGATCGGGCACCAGGAAGACGATGCCGTGGGCGCTGGTGATCAGCAGACGGCCGCGCTGAGGCAGGCGGCGGATGTCCTCCTCCACCTTGAGCACCAGGGTGGCGGGCCCCCGGTCGGTGTCCACCGTCCAGGTGCTGGGGGTGGAGAAGGTGGAGACGCTGCGCAGGCGCTGGACCACCGGCATGAACTCACGGCCGGCCAGTTCCTCCTCCAGCAGCGCCCGCTGGGCCTGCGGCACCTGGGACAGGCGGGGCAGCCAGGCCAGTTCCTGCCCGGTGGTGGCCACCAGGGAAACGCCCTCGTCGGGCGCCGACAGCGGGAAGGCCCGCACCGGGGTGATGCCCTCGTGGGCCACGCCGTCGGCACCGGTGTAGACCAGCCGGCCCAGGGCGTTGCGCTGCAGTTGAAACTCGGGGATCTCGGAAGGGTTCAGGGTCATCGCGTCTTTCCCCGCTCAGAGGGTCGCGCCATGGGCAGCAGGCTGGGGCAGATGGCTGGCCAGCAGGGCCGCGTCGTGGTCCGACTCGTCCTCGTCGGCTTCGGCCCGGCGGGCCTGGGCCTCGTACAGGCGCCAGTAGTGGCCCTGGCGGGCCATCAGTTCGTCGTGCGGGCCCACCTCCACCACCTCGCCGCGGTCCATCACCACCAGGCGGTCGGCCTTGCGCAGGGTGGACAGGCGGTGGGCGATGGCGATCGTCGTGCGGCCCTGCACCAGGTTGTCCAGGGCCTTCTGGATCTCCTTCTCGGTCTCGGTGTCCACCGCCGAGGTGGCTTCGTCGAGGATGAGCAGGCGCGGGTCGATCAGCAGGGCGCGGGCGATGGAAATGCGTTGACGCTCGCCGCCGGACAGGCCCTGACCGCGCTCGCCCACCACCGAGTCGTAGCCCTGCGGCAGGCGCAGGATGAAGTCGTGGGCGTGAGCGGCGCGGGCCGCGGCGATGATCTCGTCGCGGGTGGCGTCGGGCTTGCCGTAGGCGATGTTCTCGGCCACGGTGCCGAAGAAGAGGAAGGGCTCCTGCAGCACCAGGCCGATGTGGCGGCGGTAGTCGGCCACCTTGAAGCGCCGGATGTCGATGCCGTCGACCAGGATCGCACCTTCGGTGACGTCGTAGAAGCGGCAGATCAGGTTGACCAGGGTGCTCTTGCCCGAGCCGCTGTGGCCCACCAGGCCGATCATCTCGCCCGGGCGGATGGTCAGGTCCAGCCCGCGCAGGACCGAGCGGGTGCCGTAGCGGAAGCCGATGGACTGCATCGTCACCCCGCCGCGCAGGCCCTCGGCCGACACCGGCTGGGTGGGCTCGGGCACGTTGGAGACGTGGTCCAGGATGTCGAAGATGCGCTTGGCGCCGGCCGCGGCCTTCTGGGTCACGCTGACGATGCGGCTCATCGAATCCAGCCGGCCGTAGAAGCGGCCGATGTAGGCCAGGAAGGCCGAGAGCACACCCACCGTGATCTGGCCCTGGCTGACCTGCCAGATGCCGAAGGCCCAGACCACCAGCAGCCCGATGTCGGTCAGCAGGGACACGGTGGGGGTGAACAGGCTCCAGGTCTTGTTGAGCTTGTCGTTGACGACCAGGTTGGCCTGGTTGGCCTCGCGAAAGCGCGTGGCCTCGCGCTTTTCCTGGGCGAAGGCCTTGACCACCCGGATACCCGGAATGGTGTCGGCCAGCACGTTGGTGACCTCGCCCCAGACGCGGTCGATCTTCTCGAAGCCGGTGCGCAGGCGGTCGCGCACGGTGTGGATCATCCAGGCGATGAAGGGCAGCGGCACCAGCGTGACCAGGGCCAGCCAGGGATTGATCGAGAACAGGATCACCGAGGTCATGCCGATCATCAGCACGTCGGTGATGAAGTCCAGCGCGTGCAGCGACAGGAAGACGGAGATGCGGTCGGTCTCCGAGCCGATGCGGGCCATCAGGTCCCCGGTGCGCTTGGCGCCGAAGTAGTCCAGCGACAGGCCCAGCAGGTGCTCGAAGGCGGTGGTGCGCAGGTCCGCGGCGATGCGCTCGGACACCAGCGCCAGCAGGTAGGTCTTGGCCCAGCCCAGGCCCCAGGCCAGCAGCGCCGCCCCCAGCAGGCCCGACAGCAGCAGCAGCACATAGTGCGGCTCGATCTGCTGCCCGTTCTGGAAGGGGATCAGCACCTCGTCCATCAGCGGGATGGTCAGGTAGGGCGGCACCAGCGTCGCCCCGGTGGAGGCCAGCATCAGCAGGAAACCCGCCAGCAGCGTGCCCTGGTAGGGCCGGGCGAAGCGCCACAGCCGCAGCAGCACCCAGGTCGAGGGCGGTGTGTTGAGCTCGCGGGTGCAGATCGGGCACTCGTCGCTGTCGGGCGGCAGGGGCGCGTGGCAGGACGGGCAGCGGGTCGGGTCCTCGCCCTCGGCGGCCTGGCCGGTCACCAGGGCCTCCATCACCTGCTCGAAGCGGCGGGCGAAGCGGATGGCCTGCACATTGACCGCCAGGGTGAAGTGCCACTGCGCCAGCCGGGCGGTGGGCGAGACCAGCTCCAGCGTCCCCACCCCGGCATGGTCCCGGTGGCGCAGCTGCAGACCGGGCGCCAGGGGATGGGCCGTCCATTCGGCGGCGCCATGGGCCCGCGCCCACAGCCGTCGGTCCGTCAGCCGCAGCTCGCCACTGCCGAAGCGCTGGTCCTCGGTGAGGTCAACCGTGAGAGTGGCCAGGACGTTTTCCCCTGGGTTCAGCATGGGCATGGCCAGCGCCGGCGTTCCGGCGGGCTGCTCTTGTTCTGGATGGGCGTGGTGCATGGTGTGAACCGATTTTCGGCGATTCCGCCACGCCCCCCAAGCCCAACCGCTCCGCTTCCCGCCCCTCGCCACGCTGCAAACGCGCCACCCGGCGCACAATTGTCATCTGGCAGCCACAGTCTGCCGATTTCCCTTCCGTCCGTTCCCTCCGTCCTCCCACCCCATGAGCGACAAGAAAAAGGCCATCGAGCTGTTGCGCACGACCTACCTGCGCGGCCCCAACATCTGGACGTACCGTCCCGCCATGGAGGTCTGGCTGGACCTCGGCGAGTTGGAAGATCACCCGTCCCATCTGCTGCCCGGCTTCAACGACCGCCTGCTCAAGCTGCTGCCGGCCCTGGAGGAGCACCACTGCGGCGTGGGCGAGCGGGGCGGCTTCATCCAGCGCCTGCGCGAGGGCACCTGGGCCGGGCACATCCTGGAACACTGCGTGATCGAGCTGCTCAACCGCGCGGGCATGCCCACCGGTTTCGGCCAGACGCGCTCGGTGTCCCAGCGCGGGGTCTACCGCATGGTCTTCCGCGCCCGTGACGAGCAGGTCGGCCGCACCGCGCTGAGCCAGGGCCACGCCCTGCTGATGGCGGCCATCAACGACGAGCCCTTCGACGTGGAAGCCGCCGTGGCCGCCGTGCGCGAGGCCATCGACGACTGCTACCTGGGCCCCTCCACCGCCTGCATCGTGGCGGCGGCCACCGAGCGCGGCATCCCGCACATCCGCCTGAACGACGGCAACCTGGTGCAGCTGGGCTACGGTGCCCGCCAGCGCCGCATCTGGACGGCCGAGACCGACCTGACCAGCGCGATCGCCGAGAACATCGCCTGCGACAAGGACCTCACCAAGATGCTGCTGCAGGCCTGCGGCGTGCCGGTGCCCGAGGGCCAGATCGTGGCCAGCGCCGCCGAGGCCTGGGAGGCCGCCCAGGACATCGGCCTGCCGGTGGTGGTCAAGCCCAGCGACGGCAACCATGGCCGGGGCGTGGCCCTGGACCTGCGCCAGCAGGCCGACATCGAGGCCGCCTTCACCCTGGCCGACAGCCATGGCAGCGAGGTGATCGTCGAGCGCTGCATCCCGGGCGACGAACACCGCCTGCTGGTGGTGGGCGGCCAGGTCGTGGCCGCGGCCCGCGGCGAGAGCGCCTGGATCACCGGTGACGGCAAGAGCACCGTGGTGCAGCTGATCGACAGCCAGATCAATTCCGACCCGCGCCGCGGCACCACCGAGGACCACCCCCTCAACCGCCTGAGCGTGGAGGAGGACGAGGTCATCCGCCTGGACCTGCAGCGCCAGGGCTTTGCGCCCGGCGACGTGCCGCCCGCCGGCCGGCGCCTGCTGGTGCAGCGCAACGGCAACGTGGCCATCGACTGCACCGACGAAGTCCACCCCGAGGTGGCCCATGTGGTCAGCCTGGCCGCCCGGGCCGTGGGCCTGGACATCGCCGGCGTGGACCTGGTCTGCGAGGACGTCGGCCGGCCGCTGGCCGAGCAGGGCGGCGCCATCGTCGAGGTCAATGCCGGCCCCGGCCTGCTGATGCACCTCAAGCCCGCCGAGGGCACGCCCCGTCCGGTGGGCCAGCAGATCGTCGCCCACCTCTTCCCCGAGGACGAGGACGATCCCCACCCCGGCCGCATCCCCATCGTCGGCGTGGCCGGCAGCGCCGACTGCACCTTCATCGCCCGGCTGGTGGCCCGTCTGGTGCACCTGAGCGGTCGGCCCACCGCCCTGGCCTGCGCCGACGGCCTGTTCCTGGGCCACCGCCGCACCGAGAAGGCCGGCAAGCAGTACTGGGACGCCTGCCACCGCCTGCTGATGAACCGCGAGGCCCAGGCCGCCGTGTTCGAGAACCCGGCAGCCCTGATCCTGGACAACGGCCTGCCCTACGACCGTTGCCAGGTCGGCCTGGTGACCGACCTGGGCGGCCACGAGGCCCTGGCCCACCACGACATCACCGAAGCCGACCAGCTCTACCGCGTGCTGCGCACCCAGATCGACGTGGTGCTCTCCGATGGCGTGGGCGTGCTCAACGGCAACGAAGAACGGGTGGCCGAAATGGCCAGCCTGTGCGACGGCGAGGTGCTGTTCTACGCCTGCGAGGGGGCCGACGGCCTGCCCGCCTGCGTGGCCGACCACCTGAGCCAGGGCGGCCGCGCCGCGGTGATGACCGGGCAGCGGGTCAGCCTGCGCAGCGGCAGCAGCGAGCAAGGGGCGATCGAGCTGGGTCAGATCCTGCATCGCCGGGGCCAAACGGCCGGACCGGCCCGTCTGCAGGCCCTGCTGGCGGCCGTGGCCACGGCCTGGGCCTTCGGCATCTCGCCCGAGCTGATCGCCGCCGGCATCGAAACCTTCGAGCAGCCGCTCGCCTGAGTCCCCTGCCCACCGACGTCGGACAAGACCCGAACATGGACATCTCCCGCATCCGCGCTCTCCGTGGCCCCAATCTGTGGAGCCGCCACACCGCCATCGAGGCCATCGTCACCTGCAGCGAGGCCGAGCATTCGCTGACCACGCTGCCGGATTTCGAGCCCCGCCTGCGCGCCCTCTTCCCGGCCCTGGGGCCGCTGCGCCGCCAGCCCGACCAGGCCTCGCTGGCCCATGTGCTGGAACTGGCCACCCTGGCGCTGCAGATCCAGGCCGGCTGCCCGGTGACCTTCTCCCGCACCACCGAGACGGTGGAGCGCGGCACCTTCCAGGTGGTCGTGCAGTACAGCGAGGAGGCGGTGGGCCGCAAGGCCCTGGCCGCGGCCGAGGCGCTGATCCAGGCCGCGCTGGCCAAGGGCAGCTTCGACGTGGCCGCCACCATCGACGAGCTGCGCGAACTGGACGAGGACCTCCGCCTGGGGCCCTCCACCGGCTGCATCGTGCACGCCGCGGTGGCCCGCGGCATCCCGTTCCGGCGCCTGACCAGCGGCTCGCTGGTGCAGCTGGGCTGGGGTGCCAAGGCCCGCCGCATCTGGGCCGCCGAGGTCGACTCCACCAGCGCGGTGAGCGAATCCATCGCCCAGGACAAGGACCTGTGCAAGACCCTGCTGAGCGCCGCCGGCGTGCCGGTGCCCACCGGGCGCCCGGTGGACAGCGTGGACGAAGCCTGGGAAGTGGCTCAGGAGATCGGCCTGCCGGTGGTGCTCAAGCCCCAGGACGGCAACCAGGGCAAGGGCGTGACGGTCAACGTGGCCTCGCGCGCGCACCTGGAGATCGCCTACCGCGCGGCCGAGGAGATCGGCCATGTGATGGTCGAGAAGTTCCTGCCCGGCAGCGACTTCCGCCTGCTGGTGGTGGGCCACAAGCTGGTGGCCGCCGCCCGGCGCGATCCGCCGCACGTCATCGGTGACGGCGTGCAGACGGTGCGCCAGCTGGTGGACGAGGTCAACGCCGACCCGCGCCGCGGCACCGGCCACGCCACCTCGCTGACCAAGATCCGCTTCGACGAGATCGCCGTGGCCCGGCTGGAGCTGCAGGGTCTGACCCCCGAATCGGTGCCCGAGAAGGGCCGGCGCGTGGTGCTGCGCAACAACGCCAACCTGTCCACCGGCGGCACCGCCACCGACGTGACCGACGAGGTCCACCCGGACGTGGCCGCCCGCGCGGTGGCCGCGGCCCAGATGATCGGCCTGGACATCTGCGGCGTGGACGTGGTGTGCGAGAGCGTGGGCCGCCCGCTGGAGGAACAAAGCGGCGGCATCGTCGAGGTCAACGCGGCCCCCGGCCTGCGCATGCACCTCTCGCCCTCCTTCGGCAAGGGCCGGCTGGTCGGCGAGGCCATCGTGGACCACCTCTTCCCCGCCGGCGAGGACGGCCGCATCCCGGTGGTGGCCGTGACCGGCACCAACGGCAAGACGACCACCGCCCGCCTGATCGCCCATCTGTTCGCGGCCAGCGGCCTGAAGGTGGGCATGACCAACACCGACGGCGTGCACGTGGACGGACGCCAGACCGACTCGGGCGACTGCTCGGGCCCGCGCAGCGCGCGCAATGTGCTGATGCACCCGGACGTGGAGGCCGCCGTGCTGGAGACCGCCCGCGGCGGCATCCTGCGCGAAGGCCTGGGCTTCGACCGCTGCCAGGTGGCGGTGGTGACCAACATCGGCGCCGGTGATCACCTGGGCCTGAACTACATCACCACCGTCGAGGACCTGACGGTGCTCAAGCGGGTCATCGTGCAGAACGTCGCCCCGCAGGGCTATGCGGTGCTCAACGCCACCGACCCGCACTGCGTGGTGATGGCGCCCACCTGCCCGGGCGGCGTCATCTACTTTGCGGCGGACCGCCACCACCCGGTGCTGGCCACCCACCGCGCCCAGGGCCAGCGCAGCGTCTTTGTGGACGAGGGCTGCATCGTCGCCGCCGAGGGCAACTGGCGCGAGACGGTGGCCCTGGCCGACATCCCGCTGACCCGCGGGGGCGCCATCGGTTTCCAGGTCGAGAATGCGATGGCCGCCGTGGCAGCTGCCTGGGGCGCCGGCCTGAGCTGGGACGCCATCCGCGCCGGCCTGGCCAGCTTCGTGGCCGATGCCGACAATGCCCCGGGCCGCTTCAACGTGATGGACTACCGCGGTGCCACCGTGATCGCCGACTACGGCCACAACCCGGACGCCATGCGCGCCCTGGTGCAGGCGGTGGAGGCCCTGCCGGGCCAGCGCCGTTCGGTGGTCATCTCCGGCGCCGGCGACCGTCGCGACGAGGACATCCGCGAGCAGACCCAGATCCTGGGTCAGGCCTTCGACGATGTGATCCTCTACCAGGACGCCTGCCAGCGCGGCCGGGCCGACGGCGAGGTGCTGGCCCTGCTGCGCCAGGGCCTGCAGGGTGCCCCGCGCACCAGCCATGTGGAAGAGATCCACGGCGAGTTCACCGCCATCGACACGGCGCTGGAGCGGCTTCAGCCGGGCGACCTCTGCCTGGTGCTGGTGGACCAGGTGGAAGAGGCCCTGGCCCACCTGGCACGCCGGGTGAGCGAAGCCGCCGGCACCTGACGCGCCGACCACAGCCAAGCGCAAGCCGCCTTGATCTGCCTCAGATGGAGGCAGATCGGGCGGCTTTTTCACGTTTCCCGGCCGACGGACGCGCCCAATACTGACAGGGGTTTCCTGAAGTATGGAGGAGTGCCTCGTGCCATCCCGTTTTCATTCCCTGCGCCTGCGCCTGGTGGCCGCCTGCGGCGCTCTGGTGCTGCTCAGCCTGCTGGTGCTGGCGGCCGTCAACCAGTGGACCGCGCGCCGCGCGGCCCTGCAGAACCTGACCGGGCAGACCCTGTCCCTGGGGCATGCCCATGCCGCAGCCATCGCCGAGTGGATGGCCCAGCACCGGGCGGTGGTCGAATCCATCGGCCCGGCCGCCCGGGACGCCGACCCGGTGCCGCGCCTGCAGCAGGCCGACAAGGCCGGGGGTTTCGACACCACCTACTTCGGCTATGCGGACAAACGCATCGTCTTTTCCAAGCCGCAGGACCTGCCCGCAGGCTATGACCCGACCGCCCGGCCCTGGTACACCAGCGCCGCCGCCGGTCAGGGCGTGGTCATCACCGAGCCCTACGTGGACGCCAGCACCAAGAAGCTGGTGATCACCTTCGCCCAGGCCCTGCGAGAGGGCGGCGCGGTGAGCGCGGTGGCGGCCGGCGACGTCTACATGGACGGTGTCTCGCGCAGCGTGGCCTCCATCCGACCGACGCCGCACAGCTTCGGCTTCATCGTGGCCAAGGACGGCAAGGTGATGGTGCACGAGGATGTCAGCAAGGTGCTGCAGCCCGCGGTGCAGCTCTCCCCCGCCCTGGCCGACGCCGGCGCCTCCGCCGACACCCTGACCGAAGCACGCATCGGCGACCGCGCCGTGCTGCTGGGCCGCCAGCCCATCGAGGGCACCGACTGGACCCTGGTGATCGCCCTGGACCGGGACGAGGCGCTGGCCGGCGTCAACGCCATGCTGTGGCAATCCCTGCTGGGCAGCCTGCTGCTGGCGGGTCTGGCGGTGGCCGTGGTGGGCGGGCTGATCGCCGCGCGGCTGCGCCGCCTGACCCTGCTGCGCGACGCGATGCGCGACGTGGCCTCGGGTGAGGGCGACCTGACCCGCCGCATCCCGGCCGACGGCCACGACGAGCTGGCCGACATCGCCGGCAGCTTCAACCGTTTCGTCGACAAGCTGCAGCACACGCTGCGCGACATCCGCGGCGCCAGCGAATCGGTGCGGGTGGCCAGCCAGGAGATCGCCAACGGCAACCACGACCTGTCCTCGCGCACCGAGAGCATGGCCTCCAGCCTGCAGCAGACGGCCAGCTCGATGGAGCAGATGACCGCCCAGGTGGGCTACTCGGCCGACACGGCCACCCAGGCCAACCAGTTGGCGGTGTCCGCCGCCGAGGCCGCCCAGCGCGGTGGCGACGTGGTGAGCCAGGTGGTGGACAGCATGAACGAGATCTCCGGGAGCTCGCGCCGCATGGCCGAGATCATCGGCGTGATCGACGGCATCGCTTTCCAGACCAACATCCTGGCCCTGAACGCCGCGGTGGAAGCCGCCCGTGCCGGGGAACAGGGCCGCGGCTTCGCGGTGGTGGCCAGCGAGGTGCGCCAGCTGGCCCAGCGCAGCGCCGCCGCCGCCAAGGAGATCAAGGGCCTGATCGACACCTCGACCGCCCACGTGGCCAGCGGCGCCGAGCGCGTGGGCCGCACCGGCGAGGTGATGCAGGAGATCGTGGGCAGCGTGCGCCGGGTGTCCGATCTGATCGGCGAGATCGCCTCGGCCGCCACCGAGCAGCGCGACGGCATCGGCCAGGTCAACCAGGCCGTCAGCCAGCTCGACCAGGTGACGCAGCAGAACGCCGCGCTGGTGGAGCAGAGCGCCGCCGCCGCCAGCAGCCTGAAGGAGCAGGCGCACCGCCTGGCGGAGGCGGTGGGCACCTTCCGCATCGGCGAGGGCCGCTGACGCCCCCGGGGCCTGTGCCACACTGGGCCATGGCCCCCAGCGACGACACCTCTTCATCCGCCGCCACCGACCGCTGCCCGCGGTGTGGCGGCGGTTTTCATTGCGGCAGCCAGGACGCCGAGCCCTGCGCCTGCTGTTCGCTGACGCTCAGCCCCGCGCTGCTGGCGGCCCTGCGCGAGCGCTACCCCAGCTGCCTGTGCCTGGCCTGCCTGAAAGCACTGGCGGCGGGGGCCCCGCTGGAGCCGCCCGCCGCCTGAAGCGAGGTCGATCCGAAGCTCAGGCCGCCCTTCAGGCCTGGGGCGCCGGGGTGCGGATCAGGTGGTCGAAGGCCGACAGCGCCGCCTTGGCGCCTTCACCGGTGGCGATGATGATCTGCTTGTAGGGCACGGTCGTCACGTCCCCCGCGCCATACACGCCCGGCACGCTGGTGTGGCACTTGGCGTCCACCACGATCTCGCCGAACTTGGACAGCTCCAGCGTGCCCTTGAGGAACTCGCTGTTGGGCACCAGGCCGATCTGCACGAACACGCCTTCCAGCGCCACCGTGTGCTCCTCGCCGGAGACGCGGTCCTTGTACTTCAGGCCATTGACCTTCTGGCCGTCGCCGGTGATCTCGGTGGTCTGGGCGCTCACGTGGATCTCGACGTTGGGCAGGCTCTTGAGCTTGTTGACCAACACCGCATCGGCCTTGAGTTGGTCGGCAAATTCGACCAGGGTGACATGGGCCACCACGCCGGCCAGGTCGATGGCCGCCTCGACGCCGGAGTTGCCGCCGCCGATCACCGCCACGCGCTTGCCCTTGAACAGCGGGCCGTCGCAGTGCGGGCAGTAGGCCACGCCCTTGGTCTTGTACGCCTGCTCGCCCGGCACGTTGACATTGCGCCAGCGCGCGCCGGTGGCCACGATGACGGTGCGGCTCTTCAACTCGGCGCCGTTGCTCAGCTTGACGGTGGCATAGCCCCCCGGCTGGGCGGCCGGCACCAGCTGGTCCACCTTCTGGTTGGCCATGATGTCCACGTCATAGACGCGCACATGGGCTTCCAGCGCGGCGGCGAACTTGGGGCCCTCGGTCTCGGGCACGGAAATGAAGTTCTCGATGCCCAGGGTGTCCAGGGTCTGGCCGCCGAAACGCTCGGCCACGATGCCGGTGCGGATGCCCTTGCGCGCCGCATAGATGGCCGCGGCCGCGCCGGCCGGGCCGGCGCCCACCACCAGCACGTCGAACGGGGCCTTGGTGGAGAGCTTGGCCGCGTCGCGGGCGGCGGCGCCGGTGTCGATCTTGGCCAGGATCTCGGGCAGTTCCATGCGGCCCGAGCTGAACATCTGGCCGTTGAGGTAGACCGCCGGCACGCCCATGATCTGGCGCTCCTCGATCTCCTGCTGGAACAGGCCGCCGTCGATCGCCACGTGGCGGATGCGCGGATTGAGCATGGCCATCAGGTTGAGGGCCTGCACCACGTCCGGGCAGTTGTGGCAGGTCAGGGACATGTAGGTCTCGAAGACAAAGTCGCCTTCGATGGCCTGGATCTGCTCGATCACGTCGGCCTCGACCTTGGGCGGATGGCCGCCGGCCCACAGCAGCGCCAGCAGCAGCGAGGTGAACTCGTGGCCCATGGGGATGGCGGCGAAGCGCATGCCCATGTCCGCTCCGGCGCGGGTGATCTGGAAGGAGGGACGGCGGGCGTCCTGGCCGTCGAAGCGGGCCGTGATCTTGGCCGGCGCGATGGCGGCGATCTCGCTCAGCAGGTCGCGCATCTCGGCCGAAGCCGGGCGGTCATCGAGGCTGGCGATCAGCTCGATGGGCTGGGTGATGCGCTCGAAGTAGGCCTGGAGCTGGGTCTTGATGCTGTCGTCCAACATGGCGGTGTCCTTTCTTGGCGGTGTTCAGGCGTGGTCGTTCCGACCCCGTTGAAAGCACCCGCAGGACGTGGCCAGGGACGCTTTCAACAGGGCCTGAGGGGCCCCTGCGAGGGCGGCGTGCCCTCGCGGTGGTGACGGTAGGGGGCAGGCGATGCGCCTGCCTTGCCCTGGGTCATGGGAAAAAAGGGAGAAGGATCAGATCTTGCCGACCAGATCGATCGAGGGTGCCAGGGTCTTGGCGCCTTCGTTCCACTTGGCGGGGCACACCTCGCCCGGGTGGGCGGCGGTGTACTGGGCGGCCTTCAGCTTGCGCACGGTTTCCTTGACATCGCGGGCGATCTCGTTGGAGTGCACTTCCATGGTCTTGATGATGCCGTCCGGGTTGACGATGAAGGTGCCACGCAGGGCCAGGCCTTCTTCCGGGATGTGCACGCCGAAGGCGTTGGTCAGCTGGTGGGTGGGGTCACCGACCAGGGGGAACTTGGCCTTGCCGACGGCGGCGGAGGTCTCGTGCCACACCTTGTGCGAGAAGTGGGTGTCGGTGGTCACGATGTAGACCTCGGCACCGGCCTTCTGGAACTCGGCGTAGTTGTCGGCCGCGTCTTCGATCTCGGTCGGGCAGTTGAAGGTGAAGGCCGCCGGCATGAAGATCAGGACGGACCACTTGCCCTTCAGGGACTCGTCGGAAACTTCGATGAATTCGCCCTTGCCGCCACGGTTGACGAAAGCGGTGGTCTTGAACGGTTGGACCTGGGTGTTGATCAGGGACATGCGTCGCTCCTCTGTAGGGTTGTTGAGGTGAAAACGGTACAGGAGGAATGTTAGGCCGCCGTGATCATTTCGTGGATTGATTGATCGAATGTGACCAATTAGTCCTGGCTATCACCCCCCTGGGCCTGCGACTGGTGCAGGCGGGCATACAGCCCGCCACGGGCCAGCAATTCGGCGTGACGCCCCTGCTCCACCACCCGGCCCTGGTCCATCGCGACGATCCAGTCGGCCGACTCGATGGTGGACAGGCGGTGGGCGATGACCAGGGTGGTGCGGTGCCGCGCCAGCGTGTTCAGCGCCTCCTGGACCTGGCGCTCGCTCTCGTTGTCCAGGGCCGAGGTGGCCTCGTCCAGGATCAGCACCGGCGCGTCCTTCAGGAAGGCCCGGGCGATGGCGATGCGCTGGCGCTGGCCACCGCTGAGGTTCAGGCCGTTGTGGCCGCAGGGCGCGTCCAGCTGCTGGGGCAAACGTTCGATGAACTCCCAGGCGTGGGCGGCGCGGGCGGCCTCGACGATCTGTTCACGCGGCAGGTCCGGCCGGCCATAGGCCATGTTGGCCGCCACGCTGTCATCGAACAGCACGACCTGCTGCCCCACCCAGGCCAGCTGCTCGCGCCAGCTGCGCAACTCCAGCCCCGCGATGTCGTGCGGGCCGTAATGGATGGCGCCCTGCTGCGGGCTGTAGAAGCGCGCCAGCAACTGGGCCACCGTGGTCTTGCCGCTGCCCGAGCTGCCAACCAGGGCCACCGTCTGCCCCGGCGGCAGGGTCAGGCAGAAATCCTGCAGCGCGGGCCGCTCCTGCCCCGGGTAGGAGAAGGTGACGTGGTCGAAGACGATGGGCTGCAGCGGCGTGGCGGCCGGCAGCGGCGTGCCCTGCCCTTCGGGTTCCAGCGGCTGGTCCAGCAGGTCAAACAGGCCGCGCGCCGAGGCCAGGCCGCTCTGGATGGTGCCGTTGATGTTGGTGAGGCGGCGGATGGGCTCGAACAGCAGCGACATGGCCGTGACGAAACCGAAGAACTCGCCCGGGGTGAGCAGGTTGCGCGCCGACAGCGTCATGACGACGAAGATGACGCCCGAGACCGCCAGCGCGGCCAGCACCTGCACCAGCGGCACATTGGCCGACTGCACCCGCACCGCGCGCATGCTGGCGCGCCGCAGGTCTTCGCTGAGCTGGTTGAAGCGACCGGACTCGTAGTCGCGGGCGCCGAAGATCTTGAGTTCCTTCACGCCGCTGAGGCCCGCCTCGAGCTGGCCGGCCAACTGCCCGGCCAGGGTGCGCATGGCCTCGTTGGACACCCGCAGCTTGCGGCTGGCCACGCGGATCAGGATGGCCACCACCGGTGCCACCAGCAGGATCAGCAGCGTCAGATGCCAAGCCAGCAGAAAGAGCTTGACCGTCAGGCCGATGATGATCAGCGTGTCGCGGATGACGATGATCCAGGCCGAGGACAGGGCCTGGCTGAGCAGCGGAATGTCGTTGAGGATGCTGCTGAGCATGCGCCCGTGCGAGCGGGACTGGTGCTCGGCCAGCGGCAGCCCCGTCTGATGGCGGAAGACCTCCTGGCGCAGGTCCGACATGGCGTGCTGGGCCACCGCCTGGCTGGCCACGTTGGCCACATAGTCCACCAGGCCCTTGGCCGCGAAGGTCAGCGCCAGCAGCAGCGGCAGGCGCCAGCCGGCCTGCGGGTCCTTGCCGATCAGGCCCTTGTCCACCAGGTGCTGCAGCAGCGTGGGCACCAGGGGCTCCAAGGCCGCGGCCGCCGCCATGGCCAGCAGGGCCAGCGCCGCGGTGCGCCAGTAGGGCCGGGTGTAGCCCAGCAGGCGTCGGTAGACCTGGACGGAGTCGCTCATTCTCGGCGCAGCACCTTGTCGACAAACCAGGTGCCCAGCTTGGACTTGCGGCGCTGGTCGTACTCGGCCTGCAGAGCCTCGGGGTTGTAGGCGTTCTGCACCCAGTCCAGGAAGGCGATCGGCCGGGCGCGGTGCGCCGCCAGGTAGGCCTCGAAGAAGTAATCCAGCCGCCCCGTGTTGCCGAACTGGAAATGGCCATAGCGCCAGCTCAGTTCAGTGATCTTCTCGATCGGCTCACCCATGTGGAAGTGGCGGTACAGCGCCGATGCCAGGCCAGCCCGGTCCGCCCCGGACTTGCAGTGCAGCATGGCCGGGTACTCGATGGTCTGGAAGGCGTCGCGCAGGGCCAGCACCTCGTCCACCCGGGGCATGCGCCGCGAGCCCAGCGAGAAGCTGATCAGCTTCAGGCCCAGACGGCGGCAGGCGTCCGCCTCCAGCGCATAGGCGCCCTGACCGAGGTTCTCGCCGCGCAGGTTGAGCACGGTGCGGATGCCCAGGGTCTTGCGGTAGCGCCGCAGCTGCGAAGGACTGGGCTGGCTGAGCCGGTACATGCCCCCGCCCAGGTGGTGCAGGTTGTTGTACAGGGCCCGGAACGCACCGTGGTCCACCAGGTACATGTCAAGGCGGGCGATGAGCCGGCCCAGGCGTGTCTTGAGGTTGTGGTGCATGGGTGAGGGAGGGCGCGGCATGCCCTCCCGTCGACGGAAAAGGTCGGATTTTATCCGGCCCGCCCCGTCAGCCGCATTGCCCCACGTAGCCGCAGGCCGTGCAGAAGTCGCAGCCGTCCTTGTGGATCAGGGTGCTGTTGCCGCACTCCGGGCAGGGCTTTCCGGCCATGGGGGTGACCGTGTCGGCCGCATGGGCCTTGGCCGCGGGCGCCTGCAGGATGCCCATCTCGCGCAGCGGGAAGCCCTGGTCGTCCAGCACGCCCAGCATGGCGTAGCGGTGGATGATCAGCCGGGCCACGTAGGCCACGGTGCTGGGCCAGACCTGCTGGCGCTTCTCGCCCGGCACCGGGGCCATGAAGTGGCCCAGGGGCTCGCCGACGTTGAGCAGCTTGCGCAGCTTCATGCCGATCCAGGCCGGGTCGATCACCCGCATGTCCAGCGAGAGCAGGCGGGCCAGACCGTCCAGCGCCTTGGGATAGTTGCCCGAGAAGCCGACCGCACAGGGGCGCGTGACGTAGCCCGAGGCGGACTCGGTGCTGGCCAGGGCCACTTCCTTGAGCGTCAGCGTGAAGGCTTCGCCGGTGGCGGGGTTGTCCACGTCCACCGCCCAGGCCAGGGTGCCGGCGGTGGTGGTGCGGGGTTCCTCGCGGCTGAACATGGCGTCCAGCACCGGGGTCGGGCCACCCTCTTCCAGCGCGCCCAACTGCTCGCAGCGCCAGCGGATGACCGCCGCGGTGGCGGCCACCACGCCGGGGAACAGGCGCTTCTCGCCCGAGGGCGGAAAGGCCATCTCGAAGGCGCGTTCCTCGGCCACGGTGGCCAGGGCGTCCAGCTTGAGCTTGAGCCAGGCCGGGTCGTTGACCCGCATGTCCATCGACAGGGTCTTGGCCAGCGCGCCCAGACCGCGCGGCTGCTCGGCGCCGTTGACCCAGACCTCGAAAGGCAGGTTCTTGCCGAACAGGCCGCCGTCCGGCCCCTCGGCCGGGGTCTCACCCACGAACAGCGCGAAGTCGCCGTGCGGGTGCTGGATCATGTAGCTCCAGGCCGGATTGCCGCCACGCATCTCGGGACGACTCGGCCAGCGCATCGAGGTGAGCACCGGCTTGGGCAGCTTCTCCAGCTTCAGGCGCTGGTTGGCACCGTCGGTGGTCAGCGGCGCGGGCTGGGTGGCCGCGGTGGCGGTGGGCTCCACGCTCAGCACCGAACCCAGCACGGCATTGGGCCGGTAGGTGGCCAGGCCCTTGAGGCCGCTCTGCCAGGCCATCAGGTACAGATCCTGGAAGTCGGCATAGGGGTAGTCGGCCGGCACGTTGACCGTCTTGGAGATCGAGGTGTCGATGCAGGGCGCCACCGCGGCCACCATCAGGGCGTGGGCCTCGGCGCTCATCTCCAGCGCGGTGACGAAAGCGTCGGTCAGCGGGGCCTCGACGCCCTTGAGGTGGCGGTACAGGCGCCAGGCGTGGTCCTCCACCGCGTATTCCTTGAAGCTGCCGTCGGGCATGCGCTTCTTGCGGGTGTAGGTCCAGCTGAAGGCCGGCTCGATGCCGTTGGAGGCGTTGTCGGCAAAGGCCAGGCTGATGGTGCCGGTCGGCGCGATGGACAGCAGGTGCGAATTGCGCAGGCCGTGGGTGCGGATGCGGTCCTTGACCGCCTGCGGCAGGCGCGAGGCGAAGGTGCCGCGCGACAGGTACATGTCGGCGTTGAACAGCGGGAAGGCGCCGCGCTCGGCCGCCAGGTCCACGCTGGCGTTGTAGGCGCCATCGCGCATCACCTCGGAGATGCGGCGGGCCATGTCGCGCGCCTCGGGCGTGTCGTAGCGCAGGCCCAGCATCACCAGGGCGTCACCCAGGCCGGTGAAGCCCAGGCCGACGCGGCGCTTGTTGGCCGCCTCCTGGCGCTGGCGCTCCAGCGGCCAGACGGTCACGTCCAGCACGTTGTCCAGCATGCGGGTGGCCACCTTGACCACCTCGACGAAGGCGGCGTCGTCGAAGCTGGCGTCCGCCTCGAAGGGCTGACGCACGAAATGCGTCAGGTCGATCGAGCCCAGGCAGCAGCAGCCATAGGGGGGCAGCGGCTGCTCGGCGCAGGGATTGGTGGCCGAGATGGTCTCGCAGTAGCTGAGGTTGTTGTCCTGGTTGATGCGGTCCAGGAACAGCACGCCCGGCTCGGCATGGTCGTAGGTGGACCGCATGATCTGGTCCCACAGCGCCGTGGCCGGCAGCTTGCGGTAGACCCACAGACCGTCGCCGCGCTGGTAGGCCCCGGCCTTCTTCTGCTTGTCACCCGGCTCGGCGCGGTGCACCAGCTCCACGTCGGCGCCGGCCTGCACCGCCTTCATGAACTCGTCGGTGACGCCCACCGAGATGTTGAAGTTGCGCAGATCGCCCTGGTCCTTGGCGTGGATGAATTCCTCGATGTCCGGGTGGTCGCAGCGCAGCACGCCCATCTGGGCTCCGCGGCGGGCCCCGGCGGATTCGACCGTCTCGCAGGAGCGGTCGAAGACCCGCATGTAGCTCACGGGGCCGGAGGCGCTGGACTGGGTGGAGCCCACCCAGGCGCCCTTGGGCCGGATGCGGGAGAAGTCGTAGCCCACGCCACCGCCCCGGCGCATGGTCTCGGCCGCCTCGGTCAGCGCCGTGTAGATGCCCGGAAAGCCCTCTTCATCCGAGGCGATGGAGTCGCCCACCGGCTGGACGAAACAGTTGATCAGGGTGGCCGTCAGGTCCGTGCCGGCGGCGGAGTTGATGCGGCCGGCCGGCACGAAGCCGCGGCGCTGGGCCTCCACGAAGCGGGCCTCCCAATGGGCCCGCTGCTCGGCCGGCTCATGGGCCGCCAGCGCGCGAGCGATGCGAGCACGCACTTCCTCCAGAGACCGCTCTTCGCCTTTGGCGTACTTCTCGATCAGCACCTCTTCGCTGATCGGCTGGGCGGGCAGGGCATCCAGCAGGGAAGCCTGACGGGGGGCGGCGTTGCGGGTCTTGCTCATGGGCGTGGCGTCTCGGACTGTTCAAAAAACCAGCCGGGGATGATGCGCCAATCGGGCCTCGCCGGCCAGTCTTGACATTCCGATCCGGCTGTCCGGAGCACCAGAAGTTGGCCCAGCGCAAAGAGTTGCGCGATCACATCAACCCTTGTCACGATGCTTGCAAGACCTCGCGTGGCGAGGGGTCTAGAACTTGACCTTCATCAAGTTACACGGAAAGCGACTGGTCAAGCGGGTCATCCGGCCCCACACTCTCGGACATGGCGTCCATGATCCCCATCAAGTCAGACCTTCCGAGCGAGGCGTCCGCAGGTTGCGGCGCCTGCTTCCACAGCAGCATGGGCCCGGTGTGCCATGCCGCCTGTGAGCAGCCGCCCGAGGCCGGGCCGGCCCTCAGCGGCCCGCCCGACACGGTGCAGCGGGTGCTGAGCGCACTGGACCGCGCGCTGGGATCACTGCAGGCCACGTCCGCAGCCGATGCGCCCGCTCCCTCCCTGGTGCGGGCCCTGCATCTGGCCGACGGGGAAGCCGAGTTGACGCTGGCGGTGGCACCGCGCTGCGGCGGCGCCCTGCTGGCCGATGCCGCCTTCGACACCCTGCGGCGCCTGCTGCCGGACACCGACATCTACGTGCGCCACGCCGGCTGAAGGCACGGGCGGGCCGGCTGCCCGATACTGCGGGCTTCTCGGCTTGCCTGTCACGCATGACCTCTCACCGCCCGCCGGATCTGATCCGTCAACTGCTGTCGGTGCTCACCCTGCTGGTCCTGATCGGAAGCAGCCTGTGGGTGATGCAGCCCTTCGTGGCACCGCTGATCTGGGCGGCCATGATCACGGTGGCCACCTGGCCCTCCCTGCTGTGGCTGCAGCGCCATCTGGGTGGTCGGCGCAGCCTGGCCACGCTGGCCATGCTGCTGCTGCTGCTGCTGGTGCTGTTCGTGCCGCTCACCCTGGCCATCGTGACCCTGGTGGGCCATGGCGACAGCGCACTGGAATGGCTGCGCAGCCTGGACCCGGCCCAACTGGCCACGCCGCCGGCGTGGGTGGCGCAGATCCCGATGGTCGGCGCCCGGCTGACCCAGCTCTGGGCCGACAGCTTCGCGGGCGGGGGGGCCGCCCTGCTGGCCAAGCTCAGCCCCTTTGCCGGCACCCTGGCCAAGACGGCGCTGCGCCAGGTCGGCGCGCTGGGCGCGGTGGGGCTGCAGTTCCTGCTGACGGTGGCGATCTGCGGCGTGCTCTACCTGCAAGGCGAGTTCGCCGGCCGAGGCGTGGTCCACTTCGCGCACCGCCTCGCCGGCGAGCGGGGGGTCCGCATGGTCCATCTGGCGGCCAATGCAGCCCGGGGCGTGGCCCTGGGGGTGGTGATCACCGCCGTGGCCCAGGCCCTGCTGGGCGGGCTGGGGGTGGCCGTGGCCGGCGTGCCCGGTGCGATGGTGTTGACGACGGTGATGTTCCTGCTGACCATCGCCCAGATCGGCCCGTTGCCGGTGCTGCTGAGCTGCTGCGGCTGGCTGCTGTGGTCCGACCAGACAGGGGCGGCCATCGGTCTGCTGCTGTGGTCGGGCGTGGTGGGGACCATCGACAACCTGCTGCGCCCCTGGCTGATCAAGAAGGGAGCCGACCTGCCGCTGCTGCTGATCTTCGCCGGTGTGATCGGCGGCTTGGTGGCCTTCGGCCTGCTGGGCATCTTCATCGGCCCGGTGGTGCTGGCCGTCACCTACACCCTGATGGGCTCCTGGATGGACGAGGAGCCGATGCCCGAGGCTGTCAGCCCCACCGAGGCTGGCGCGTTGAACCTGGGGGACGCCCCGCGTCCACCCGCTTCAGGAGACTCCCCATGATGCGTTCCCTGTCCTGGTGCCGCGTTCCGCTGTGGGCCGCCCCCCTGCTCTGCGCCCTGACCAGTGCCCATGCCGGCACGGTGACGGTGGAGTTCCTGCACCCAGAAACCTACACCGACATCCACGTCGAGGGGGACGCCAAGGTGCAGATCCTCCAGCCGCTGGCCCGTTCCCTGGAGCAGCTGGGACCACGCCTGCCAGACGGTCAGACGCTGGCCATCCAGATCACCGACATCGACCTGGCCGGCGACTGGCGCCCGGCCTATTCCCGCGCCTTCGACATCCGGGAAATGACACCGGCCACCTGGCCGCGCATCAAGCTGCGCTATCAGCTGAAGGATCCCGCGGGTCAGGATATGCGCAGTGGCGAGGCGGAACTCAAGGACATGGCCTACCAGGGCGGCATGGGCACCCTGGTGGACAGCACGCCCCTGCGCTACGAGAAGAAGATGCTGCGCGACTGGGTCACCCAGAGCTTCGTCCATCCCCAGCCCTGAAGGGGGCGGCTGCCCGGAAGCGGGGGCAAACCGGGTAGAGTGGCGCACCCTTTTTCGGCGTCATCCTGCTTCACCCGATGCGTCTTCCCAACCTGCTGGCCACCGCACGCGGTCGCCTGACCGCGTTCTTCCTGCTGTACCTGACCGAGGGCATCCCGCTGGGCTTTGCCGCCACCGCGGTGGCCACCCAGCTGCGCCGACAGGGTGTGGGGCCGGCCGAGATCGGCGCCTTCGTGGGCTCCTTCTACCTGCCCTGGGCCTTCAAGTGGGCCTACGGTCCTGTGGTGGACGTGTTCGCCTCGGCCCGGTTGGGGCGGCGTCGCGGCTGGATCCTGGGCATGCAGATCATGATGGTGCTGACCCTGCTGTCCACCGTGATGCTGGACCTGCCGCGTCAGCTGGGCCTGTTCACCCTCATCCTGCTGGTGCACAACGTCTTCTCGGCGACCCAGGACGTGGCCATCGACGCGCTGGCCGTCAACACCCTGCAGGAGCATGAGCGCGCCACCGCCAACGGCATGATGTTCGCGGGCGCCAGCCTGGGCCAGGCCGTGGGCGGCAGCGGCGCCCTCTTCGTGGCGGCCCAGTTCGGCTTCCAGAGCTCCTTCTACTTCGTCTGCGGCGCCATCCTGATGGTCACGCTGTTCGTGGTGCTGCCGCTGAAGGAAGCCCCCGACCCCGCCTGGGAAGCCCGGCGCGGCGGCGGCCTGCACGCCGCCCTGCGCGAGATGCTGAGCTTCGTGGTCAACGCCTTCCGCTCCTTCGTCGGCACGCGCGGCGCCTTCGCCGGCCTGGGCATGGCCCTGCTGCCGCCCGGGGCCATGTGCCTGGGCTTGGCCCTGCAGAGCAATCTGGCGGTGGAGCTGGGACTGCCGGACGACCAGGTGGCCTGGCTGAACCTGTGGTCCACCGTCATCGGCGCGGCCGGCTGCGTGGTGGGCGGCATCATCTCGGACCGGGTGGACCGCCGCAAGGCGCTCAACATCTACATCCTGCTGATGAGCGTGCCGGTGCTGGTGCTGGCCTTCATCCTGCAGCGCGAGGGCTGGATCACCGCCGACGCCAACAAGACCGGCCTGCACAACCTCGCCCTGCCCTTCCTGGTGGGGGCCTTCTGGCTGGCCACCCTGTCCTACCAGTTCTTCAACGGACTGATGTACAGCACCACCAACGCCATCTACATGGACGTGACCAACCCCGCGGTGGCGGCCACCCAGTTCACGGCCTACATGGCCATGGCCAACCTGGCCATCTCCTACAGCTCGATCTGGCAGGGCATCGGCATCGAGTCCTGGGGCTACCCGACCACCATGGTCATCGACGGCTTCTTCGGCCTGACCTACCTGCTGCTGCTGCCGCTGACCCGGCGCCGCCCGGGCGATGCCGAGGGCTACACCGACCATCTGGCACCGCAGCGGGCCCGCAAGCTGGCCCTGGGCCTGGCCCTGATGTGCCTGGCCTGGCTGCCTGTGCACTACGAGGAATCGCTGCTCGGCCCGGCCCAGCCCATCGCCGGCGTGCTGTTCTCGCTCATCTTCGTCGGCAGCGCGGTGGTGCTGCTGGCCGGGGGGGCGGTGCTGCTCCAGGAGCGCCCTGCGCTGGCCAAGACGGCCATGGGGTTCTCGACCCTGACGGCCCTGCTGCTGCTGCGCAAGTTCCTGGCCGACGCCCCCGCCCCCGTGCAGACCGTGGGCCATGGTCTGCTCTACCTGGTGCCGGTGTTGACGGCGGCGCTGCTGTGGCAGCTGGCCCGCCGCCCCTGGCGGGACCTGGCGCCGGAACCCGACCCGGCCCCGGCGGTCTGAGCCGCGGGAGATGACGATGTACCTGATCCAGATCCGCTACACCCGCCCGCTGGCCGAGGTGGAACAGCAACTGGAGGCCCACCGCGCCTACCTGCGCGAGGCCCCCGAGGCCGCCGGCATCCTGATGACCGCACGACGCCAGGACCGCACCGGCGGCCTGGTGATGATGCGCGCGGACAGCCTGGCCGCGGTCGAGGCCTTCGTGGCCCGCGACCCCTACGCCACGGCCGGCGTGGCGGCCTTCGAGATCACCGCCTATGACGTGGCCCAGGTGGCCGCGGGGCTGGACGCCCTGAAGTCCTGATCAGCCCCGGCCCACGAAGGGCATGGCCGTGGCCATCACGGTGGTGAACAGCACATTGGCCGACAGCGGCAGGCCGGCGATGTGCACCACCATGTCGGCCACCTGCTGGACATCCATGCGGGCCTCCGCGCGCACCTGGCCATCGGCCTGCAGCATGCCGCTGGCCATCGTCGTGGTCATGTCGGTGGCGGCATTGCCGATGTCGATCTGGCCCACCGCGATGTCGAAGGCCCGGCCATCGAGCGCGGCCGAACGGGTCAGCCCGGTCATCGCATGCTTGGTGGCGGTGTAGGCCACCGAGTTGGGCCGCGGCGCATGGGCCGAGATCGAGCCGTTGTTCAGGATGCGCCCACCCCGCGGCGCCTGGGCCTTCATCAGCCGGAAGGCCTCGCGGGTGCAGAGGAAGGCGCCGGTCAGGTTGACGTCCACCGCCGCCTGCCAGTCGGCCAGGGGCAGGTCCTCCAGCGGCACACCGGCGGTGAAGATGCCGGCGTTGTTGAAGAGGAAGTCCAGCCGGCCGAAGCGGCCCCGGAGGATGGCGAACAGGGCCTTGACCGAGGCCTCGTCGCGCACATCCGCCACCACCGGGCAGGCCCGTTCGGGCGCGGCGCTGGCCTCGGCCACCGCCTCCAGTGCCTCGGCCTGCCGGCCCGCCAGCACCACGGTCCACCCGGCCTCGATCAGCGCCAGGGCACAGGCCCGGCCGATGCCCCGCCCCGCCCCGGTGACCAGGGCGATGCGAGACGGGCTGGAAGGTTTGTCGGTCATGACGGGCTCCTGCGGATGGGCCCCGCAGTCTGCCATGCCCGGGTCGGAGGTCGCGTCGGACTCAGGCGAACTGGGCCGCCAGGGCCGGCGCCTCGGCCTGGGCCTCGGCCACGTCACGGGTCAGCAGGCGCTCCATCAGCTCGCGCACGCTGCGGATCTGCTGGCCGAAGGGCAGCGCGCCCACGCCACGGAAGAACAGGCCCTTCTTCAGATCGCCGCGCAGGGCCGCGGCCAGCTGGTTGTCGATGCAGAACTGGCCCCAGTCCTTGAAGCCATCGCGCAGACCGCACTGGGCCAGGCAGTCGAAGGCCTTGGTACAGCGTGCCTTGGCATGGGCCACGGCCTGCAGCTTCTGCTCGGCGGCCAGGTAGCTCTTCATCCACAGCGTCTTGACGGCGCGGGCCGGCAGGCCGGCCACGCTGGTGAAGGTCACCATGTCCTCGTCGCGGGCCTCGGCCAGCACCCGCTTGAACTCGGGCGAGGCATCGCATTCCTCGGTCACCGCGAAGGCCGTGCCGAGCTGGGCGGCATCGGCCCCCAGGGCCTGCACGCGGGCGATGTCCGCATGGGTGCGGATGCCGCCGGCGGCGATCAGCGGGATCTCCTTCTCGATGCCGGCCTTGCGCAGGAAGTCGCGCACCTCGGGCAGCACCCGCTCGAAGTCGAAACGGGTGTCGTCCAGGTCGGCGATCTTCGCCGCCCCCAGGTGACCGGCGGCCAGGCGCGGGTGTTCGATCACGATGGCGTCAGGCAGGCGCTTCTTGCGCTCCCACTTCTTGACGATCAGGGCCACGCCGCGCGAATCGGACAGGATGGGCACGATCAGCGCATTCGGATGCTCGGCGGCCAGGTCCGGCAGGTCCAGCGGCAGGCCGGCGCCCACCACCACCATGTCGGCCCCGCTTTCCAGAGAGGTCTTCACATGGGACGCGTAGTCGCTGATGGCGCGCATCACGTTCACCGCGACCAGGCCCTTGCCGGCGGCCAGTTCACGCGCGGAGCGGATCTCGCGCTGCAGGGCCTCGACGTTGGCGGCATTGATGCGGGCCTTGGAGTCCTCGTCCATGCCGGGGCGGGCGTGCAGGCCCTCGGTGGCCTCCATCAGGTCCGGATGGTGGCGGCGCAGGTCCACCGAACTGATGGTGCCCACACCGCCCTCGGCGGCGACGCTGCCGGCCAGGCGATGGGCGCTGACGCCCACACCCATGCCGCCCTGCACGATGGGCAGCAGCCAGCGACCGGCCACCCGCAGCGGCTTCAGGCCGCTGCGCGAGAGCAGGCCGGCCAGCCCCGCATCGACATGGGAGGTATCCACGGGGGTGACAGCAGCATTCATCGAAGGGCCCACAGACTTGCAAGAAAGGTGTCGGAGCGTAGCGCGCCCCGACGCCGCAGGTCTTGAGCGGCATCAAGTCTTCGGATCCCCCCCCGGCGGCCGTCTCAAGCGCGCAGCCGGGCCGCGTGGTGGCGCAGGTGGTCCTCGATGAAGCTGGCCACGAAGTAGTAGCCGTGGTCGTACCCGGGCTGACGGCGCAGGGTCAGGGGCTGGCCCACGGCGACGCAGGCAGCCTCGAAGGCCTCGGGCAGCAACTGCCCATCGGCCAGGAATTTGTCAGCCAGGCCCTGATCGACCAGGATGCCCTGCGGGTAGGGGGGGCGGGCCCGGGTCGCCATCAGGGCGCTGGCATCGTGCGCGGCCCAGGTGCTTTCGTCCTGGCCCAGGTAACCGGTGAAGGCCTTGTGCCCCCAGGGACAACGGCTGGGCGCGCAGATGGGCGCGAAGGCCGACACGCTGGTGAACACACCCGGATGGCGCAGCGCGAGGGTGAGCGCCCCATGGCCGCCCATGCTGTGACCGAACACGCCCTGGCGGTCGGCGGCCAGGCCGAAGGCCGCCTGGACCTCGGGCAGCAGCTCCTGGAGCAGATAGCTCTCCATGCACCAGTGGCCGGCCCAGGGCGCCTGGGTGGCGTCCAGGTAGAAGCCGGCGCCCACGCCGAAGTCCCAGTGGTCGGCCTCGCCGCTCACGCCGGCGCCACGCGGACTGGTGTCGGGTGTCAGCAGGGCCAGCCCCAGCTCGGCCGCCACCCGTTGGGCACCGGCCTTGATCGCGAAGGTCTCTTCGGTGCAGGTCAGCCCGGCCAGCCAGGTCAGCAAGGGCACGGTCTGCCCGGCCAGGGCCTGGGGCGGCAGGTACAGGCCAAAGCGCATCGGCAGGCCGATCTCGCGCGAGGCGTGGTGATAGAAGCGCTGCTCGCCACCGAACGAGGCGTGCGCGCTGATCAGTTCCAGACGTTCGAATGCCATCTCAGCCACCTTGGTTGTGCGTCCAGGCCAAGCTTGAAGGCCGAGGACATGCAGAACCCGCACTCTAGCCTGACGGCGAGTCGGGCCAGGGGGCGGCGCGCCCCCTGGCCGCAAGGCCATGTCAGTGGAAGAACTTGGCCGCGCTCAGGAAGGTGCGATACACCCCCCAGGCCAGAGGCAGGCCCACGGCCAGCCAGGCCAGCACCACCACCGCCGTGCTGCTGCGGTGGAAGGTGTGGGTGCCCTGCTCATGCCGGGACTCCTCCTGGTCGCGCTCTCGGGCCAGGCGCTTTTCCTGCGCCAGTTCCGCGTCGCTCATGAAGTACTTCGGATTCACCGGCCGCACCAGCAGATTGCAGATCAGGCCGACCACCAGCATGCCCACCAGGATGTACATGGTCTGGTTGTAGACCTGGTCGCGCGGGATGCCCAGGTCCAGCTGGTATTCGCGCATGTAGTTCACCACCACCGGGCCGATGATGCCCGCGGTGGCCCAGGCGGTGAGCAGGCGGCCGTGGATGGCCCCCACCATCTGGGTGCCGAACAGGTCGGCCAGGTAGGCAGGCACCGTGGCGAAGCCGCCGCCATACATGCTCAGGATGATGCAGAAGGCGCCCACGAACAGCAGCTTGTTGCCCGCGGCCGCACTGGCCGGGATGCTGAAGTACAGCATACCGCCCAGGATGAAGAAGACCGTGTAGGTCAGCTTGCGGCCCAGCGCATCCGACAGGCTGGCCCAGAAGAAGCGGCCGGCGATGTTGAACAGGCTCAGCAGGGCCGCGAAACCCGCGGCCACACCCGCGATGGCGGTGAGTTGGGCCTTGTCCAGCTCACCGAACTTGGCCGGCACCCCGATCAGGCTGCCGCCGAAGACTTCCTGGAGCATCGGGCTGGCCATGCCGATCACGCCGATGCCGGCCGAGACGTTCATGGTCAGCACCATCCAGACCAGCCAGAACTGCGGAATGCCCCAGATCTTCTTCACATGCACATGGCCGTGGGTGATCATGGCCTTCTGCGTGGCCTGGGGTGCCGGCGGCGTCCAGCCCTCGGGCTTCCAGCCATGGGCCGGCACGCGGTAGCCGAAAGCCCCCAGCAGCATCGCCACCAGATAGAGCAGGCCCATGACGACGAAGGTCTCCCAGACACCGACGCTGGTGGGGGTGGCAAAGTGCTTCATCAGCTCGGCGGCCAGCGGCGAGCCGATCATGGCCCCGCCACCGAAGCCCATGATGGCCATGCCCGTGGCCATGCCGCGCCGGTCGGGGAACCATTTGATCAGCGTGCTGACTGGCGAGATGTAGCCCAGGCCCAGACCGATGCCCCCGATGATCCCCGAGCCCAGCACCATCATCCAGAACTGGTGCTGCTGGATGCCCAGGGCGGAGAACAGCATGCCCCCGCCCCAGCACAGCGCAGCGATGACGCCGGCCTTGCGCGGCCCGGCGTGCTCCAGCCAGCCGCCCCAGATGGCGGCGGACAGACCCAGGAAAACGAAGAACAGCGTGTACATCCAGCCCAGGGTGGCAATGGGCCAGTCGCAGCTGGTGGTGAACAGTTGCTGGAAGAAGCCGACCTCGGGGCCGCACTTCAGCGCTTCCTTGATGCCGATGGCCTTGGACAGCGGCAGCCAGAACACCGAGAAGCCATAGGCCATCCCGATGCACAGGTGGATGGCCAGGGCCGCGGGCGGCACCAGCCAACGGTTGAAGCCCGGTGGCGCGACGGTGCGCTCCTTGGACAGCAACGACGGTTGAGCAGCGCCCCTCCCGGGCGCTGTATCGCTCATGACATGAGACATGAAGGCTCCTGTTGTGGGTTGCGGGGCGCATGGCCTGCCTTGTGCGCCCTCCCAACGGTCCGCACACGACGCGCCCGGGCCGACTCTATGTGCCCAGGCGTGACATCCGCAAGCAGGCAAGTCTCAGCGTGGTAACAAGACGAACAATCGCCGGCATGGCCGCATGGACAATCGGCGGCATGGAAACCGTCGATTGCGTGGTGGTGGGCGCCGGTGTCGTGGGGCTGGCCTGTGCCCGGGCCCTGGCTCGGGAAGGCCGCGAGGTGCTGGTGCTGGAGGCCGAGTCCGCCATCGGCACGGTCACCAGCGCCCGCAACAGCGAAGTCATCCACGCCGGGCTCTACTACCCGCCGGGCTCGCGCAAGGCCCGCCTGTGCGTGCAGGGCCGCGACCTGCTCTACGCCTACTGCGCCGAGCGCCATGTGGACCACCGGCGCTGCGGCAAGCTGGTGGTGGCCAGCGGCCCCGAGGAGGTGCCCGCCCTGCAGGCGCTGCAGGCTCGGGCCCGAGCCAACGGGGTGGACGATCTGCAGTGGCTGGACAGCGCCGCGGTGCAGGCCCTGGAGCCGGCCTTGGCCGTCCATGCCGCGCTGCTGTCGCCGTCCACCGGCATCGTGGACAGCCACGGCCTGATGCAGGCCCTGTGGGCCGACGCCGAGGCGGCCGGCGCCATCCTGGTGCTGCGCACGCCGCTGGTGGCGGCGCAAGCCGATGCCGAGGGCCTGGTGCTGCAGACCGGCGGCCGCGACCCGATGCGCCTGCGCACGCAGCTGCTGATCAATGCCGCGGGCCTGCAGGCCTGCCAGGTGGCGGCCCAGGTGCTGGGCCCGGATTCCCCCCATGTGCCGCGCCCGCACTACGCCAAGGGAGCCTACTTCAGCCTGAGCAGCCGGGCACCCTTCTCCCACCTCATCTACCCGGCGCCGTCCGACAGCGGTCACCTGGGCGTGCACCTCACGCTGGACCTGGGTGGCCAGGCCCGCTTCGGCCCGAGCTTCCGCTGGGTGGACGAGATCGACTACAGCGTCTCACCGGAAGAAGCCGCGGGCTTCGAGGACGCCATCCGCCACTACTGGCCGGGCCTGCCCGCGGGCAGCCTGCAGGCGGCCTATGCCGGGGTGCGCCCGCGCATCAGCGGGCCCGACGCACCGGCGGCGGACTTCCGCATCGACGGTCCCGCGCAACATGGGCAGGCGGGGCTGATCAACCTGCTGGGCATCGAGTCGCCCGGGCTGACGGCGGCACTGGCCATCGCCGCCGAGGTGGCAACGCTGGCCGCTTCGGCACCGGGGTTGTCGCCGACCTGACATGCAGGGTGCCGAAAATCCGGCGCCATGCAGTACCCGACCGATCCGGGCCGCCGACGCTGGCTGCGTCAATGGGCCCTTCCTGCGGGCCTGGCCCTGAGCCATCCCGCCCTCGCCCAGAACAAGACGGAGACCAGCTCCCGCGCCGAGGCCCGCATGGTCCAGCTGCTGGACATGTCCGTGGCCCAGCAGGAGCTCTCGCGCGATTACTCCACCGGCGTGCGCCTGGCCTGGGCGGTGGAAGGCCAGAAGGGCCGTCCGCTCTCGCGCATCAGCCTGGAGACCGTCAACACCGACGGCAGCGCGGCGGCCGTGAATGCGGCGCTGGACCGCATCGCCCAGGACGCAGGCATCCTGGCATTGGTGGGCACCGTGGGCGACGCCCTGGCCGTGCGGGTGCAGGACGGCCTGAACCAGCGCGGCCTGAAGCTGCCGCACCTGGGCCCCTGGATGGCTGATGGCCGCCACGACAGTGACCCGTCCCTGGCCCTGCTCTTCGCGTCGCGCAGCATGCAGCTGCGCAAGGCCCTGGGCAGCGCCTATGGCATGGGTGTCAATGATCTGATCGTGGTGTACAGCACTGCGGAGGACCAGCGGCTCTACGACCCCGAGGTCAGCGGCATGGCGCAGTCGCTGGGCCTGAAGCTGCGCCGCTTGACCGGCAACAGCGTGACCCAGCCCGCCGCGCTGGCCGCACGCCTGCCCGCCGGGGGGGCGATGATCCTGTTCCTGGCCACCAGCGCCGAGGTGGCCCAGTTCACCCAGGCCATGGCACAGCGCGGCGATCACCGCTTCGTGCTGGCCCTGGGCGATGTGGACGCCCCTTCGCTGATGCAGTTCACGCCGGGGCGCGGCGTGCCGGTGATCCTGACCCAGGTGGTGCCCAGCCCGCTGCGCAGCCGTCTGGGGGTGGTGGAGACCTACCGCAGCCGGCTGGGCGAGCTCTACGATGAGCCGCCCTCCACCATCAGCCTGGCGGGCTACCTGGCCGGCCAGTACACCGCCGCCCTGGTGCGCGAGGCCGGCAGCCCCCTGACGCGCGAGCGCCTGCTCGATGGCGTGGCCCGCCGCAAACCGGTCTCGCTGGGCGGCTGGGCCATCGACTTCCGCGACGGACGCCGCGGCAGCCAGTTCGTCAACCCGACCCTGCTGGATCCCTCCGGCCGGCTGATCGGCTGAGCGGCCTCAGTTCGAGGCGGCGCTGGCGGCTTCGGAGGCCGCGGGCGCCGGCTGGGCCATGCTGGCTGCCTCAGAGGCGGCCGGTGCGCCCTCATGCACCTCGGAGCCGTGCTTCTCGCCCCCCATGTCCAGCTGGTTGCCGCCCTTGGAGACAACCCACAGGGCCAGCGCGGCGAAGAGAACGAAGGCGAGGATCAGCTTCCACATGACAGGGACTCCTTGATGGTTGGAATGGTCATCCGGCCCGACAAGGGCCTCTCATAAAAAAGGCGGCCCGCAGGCCGCCTTGGTCGTGAGAGGAAATCCTCCCGCGGGCGTCAGTCGCCGGCGTAGATGTCGATGTCCTTGGTCTCGCGCACGAACAGCATGCCGATCACGAAGGTGGCGCCGGCAATGATGATCGGGTACCACAGGCCGTTGTACATGTCGCCGGTCTGGGCCACGATGGCGAAGGACGTGGTGGGCAGCAGGCCGCCGAACCAGCCGTTGCCGATGTGATACGGCAGGCTCATCGAGGTGTAGCGGATGCGGGTCGGGAACATCTCGACCAGCATGGCCGCCAACGGGCCGTAGGACATGGCCACGATGATCATCATGAACGCCAGGATCAGGACGATCTTGACCTTGTCCATCTTGGCCGGGTCGGCCTTGGTCGGGTAGCCGTGGGCCTTCAGGGCGTCGCCCACGGCCTTCTTGAAATCGGCTTCCTTCTTCTTGGCTTCGTCGGCCGGCAGGCCCACGACCGAGAAGCTCTCGATCACGGTGTCACCGATGGCGATCTTGGCCGGGCCGGTGCCCACGGCGGTCTCGTAGCTCACCGAGCTGCCCGCCAGCATCTGCTTGGCAATGTCGCAGGACGAGGTGAACTTCTTGGTGCCGGTCGGGTTGAACTGGAACGAGCATTCGTTCGGGTCCGCCGTGACCACCACCTTGGAGTTCGCCTGGGCGGCCGCCAGATCGGGGTTGGCCGCCGAGGTCAGGGCCTTGAAGGCAGGCATGAAGCACAGGGCTCCCAGCAGCAGGCCGGTCATGATCACCGGCTTGCGACCGATCTTGTCGGACAGCGTGCCCCAGACCACATAGAACGGGGTGCCGATCAGCAGGGCCACGGCCACCAGGATGTTGGCGGTCGCGCCATCCACCTTCAGGGCCTGGGTCAGGAAGAACAGGGCGTAGAACTGACCGGTGTACCAGCACACGGCCTGACCGGCGACCAGACCCAGCAGGGCCAGGATCACGATCTTCAGGTTCTTCCACTGGCCGAAGGACTCGGTCAGCGGGGCCTTGGAGGTCTTGCCCTCGGCCTTCATCTTCTTGAAGGCGGGCGACTCGTTCATCGACAGGCGGATCCACACGCTGATGCCCAGCAGGAAGACCGACACGATGAACGGGATGCGCCAGCCCCAGGCGCCGAAGGCCTCTTCGCCCATGCTCAGGCGAGTGCCCAGGATCACCAGCAGCGACAGGAACAGGCCCAGGGTCGCGGTGGTCTGGATCCAGGAGGTGTAGGCCCCGCGCTTGCCGTGCGGAGCGTGCTCGGCCACGTAGGTGGCGGCACCGCCATACTCACCGCCCAGCGCCAGGCCTTGCAGCAGACGCAGCGCGATCAGGATGACCGGGGCGGCCACGCCGATGGAGGCGTAGTTGGGCAGCACGCCGACGATGAAGGTCGACAGGCCCATGATCAGGATGGTGACCAGGAAGGTGTACTTGCGGCCGATCATGTCGCCCAGACGGCCGAACACCAGCGCGCCGAAGGGCCGCACCAGGAAGCCCGCCGCGAAGGCCAGCAACGCGAAGATGAAGGCCGAGCCCGAGTCCAGGCCGGAGAAGAATTGCTTGGCGATGATGGCCGCCAGCGAACCGTACAGATAGAAGTCGTACCACTCGAACACCGTGCCCAGGGAAGAGGCGAAGATGACCTTCTTCTCTTCCGCGGTCATCGGTGCGTTCGACACCGCGACAGTTGCCATGTTTAGTCTCCTCGAATCCACCGTGCACCACCCCAACGGCGGCGCGTGGAGCGGACTATTCGAGGAGGCTCTGACCCCTCTCTGACGGCGAACTGAACGGATCCTGACAAACTCCGTTGCAACCCTGACGGGCCGTTGCGCGATGCGGGAAATCGACCCTTATCCCTGGGTAAGTCCCAGGGCGCTGCCGGGCCCTCACAAACCCTGATCTGTCAGGGAAATGGCGGCCTCCCCCACCCAGCAGGCGCCGTCCGCCGGACGGTGCAACAGCGGCACGGCCCCCGCCGCCAGCCGGCGCGAGCGCTCGCACAGCGCCGCCCATTCCTGCTGCACCGCGGGGCTGTCCGGATCGCGGGACGGGGTCAGCACCTGAGCCAGTCGCGCCAGGGCCGGTTGGAGCTCAGGGCCGGTGGCCGGCGCATCCTGCCAGACGGCGCGCAACACCTGTTCGGCCAGCCAGCGGTTGAGCAGCGCCCCGGGCGCCCCACAGGCCAGGGCGTGGCGCCACAGCGGTGCCAGGGCCTGGCCCGGCTCACCGGCAGGACAGATCTCGACCCAGACGTGCTGTCCCATCAGCAGCTCGGGCAGGCGCCGGAAGCAGGACCAGGCCTCGGGCGAGGCCAGATCCAGATGCAGCACCAGATGCTTCATGCGGCGCTGTCCGGCAGGAACAGCGTGGGGTCCCCACCGGCCTGGACGCAGCGGCCGGGCAACTCGGCCCAGACGGCCCGTTTGCGGGCGTCGTCGACCGTCGACCAGCCGGCGATTTCATCCAGCGTGCGCCAGCAGCCGGCGCACCAGCCGGTGCGCGGGTCGATCTGGCAGATGCCGATGCAGGGCGATGGAACGGAAGCCGCCGCTGGCGCGGACACGGGCAGTGGCGGGCAGGGGCGCATGCTCATCCCTGCTGCATCACATCGACGACCGGCGCCTGGGTCAGGCGCTGCAGTTCGTCCGGGCGGGCCGGGAAGACGCCATGCGGGTGGCCGGCGGCGGCCCACACGGTGTCGAAGCGGAAGAGTTCGCGGTCCAGCAGCGTGACCGGCGGCGTGGCATGGCCCACCGGCGAGACGCCGCCGATGGAGAAGCCGGTGCGGGCCTTGACGAAGGCGGCGTCGGCCCGGCCGATGGGGCCAACGATGGCGGCCACCTTGCGCTCGTCCACCCGCAGGTCGCCCGAGGCCACGACCAGCACCGCCACGTCGTCGGCCTTGCGGCGGAAGATCACGCTCTTGGCGATCTGGCCGGTGGACACGCCCAGGGCCTCGGCGGCCTCCTGGCAGGTGCGGGCCGGCACGGTCAGCCAGCGGGGCGCGGCCCCGTGGCCCTGTTCGGCCAGCACCCGGCGCACCAGGGCATAGCCCTCGTGCGGAACATCATCGGGGGCCTCGTCGGCCAGGGGAGCGGTGGTGGACATGGCTCGGTCGGCCGCGCCCGGCGCGGCGGCAGCAGATCAGGACCCTCGGATTGTCTCGCAGCGCCCCTGCCCCCGGCGGCCGGCGGGGCTCCGCGCCCGCCTCAGTACGGCCCCTGGCCGAGCCAGCGCTCCATCTGCAGCTTGCGGTCGTTGCCCCAGAAGGGCTCACCGTCGATCACGAAGAAGGGCGCCCCGAAGACCCCGGCCGCAATCGCCTGCTCGTTGGCCTGCTTCAGCCGGTCCTTCCAGACCGGGTCGCTCCAGGCCGCCTCGGCGGCCTCGGCGTCCACGCCCGATTCGGCCAGCAGGGCCCTGAGCGCGGCGGGATCGCTCAGCACGATGTCGCGGGTGAAGAAGGCCCGGAAGGCACTGCGGGTCCAGGCCGCCGCAGCCTCGGCCCCCTGGGTCTCCTGCAGCCACCAGAACACCCGGGCGGCGTTCTGGGTGGGAATGGGGAAGGTCGAGGGCATCAGGTAGGGCAGCCCCTCGAAACGGGCCGAGCGGGCGAAGTCGCGCAGCGCATAGTCCCGCTTGATCGGGTAGGACACCGGGCTCTTCAACTCGGCGGCCTGGAAGGTCACGCCCAGCAGGATGGCCCGGCGCCGCACGACGCGGCCGTGGCGCGCGGCCAGCGCATCGATCCACTCGTTGGCGATGTACGAGTACGGCGACGAGAAGTCGAAGTAGAAGTCGATCGGGGTACGGCTCTCGGTGTTCATCTCTCGAAGATACGCCAAAGCGGCGCGCCCTGCCCTCCCCGGGCTGCGGGAGGGGTCCGCCCGGATTGACCGCGGTCACGCGGTGGGCACGCGCCGGGGCTAGGATGCCGGTCATGGCACTTGAAGCGGTCATGGTCGTGGGGGTGATGGCATTGGCCTTGCTGCTGCGACCCTGGCGCGCGCTGCCGCTCAGCGGCCCGCCCTGGCCCTGGCTGGGCTGGTGCGCGGTCATGCCCCTGCTGTGGGGCGCGGACCAGGTGTCCCATGTGCCGCTGCTGCAGCCGCTGTCCGGCGCCTGCCTGCTGGCCCTGATGGCGGGCTGGCCGCTGGCCATGCTCTCGCTGCTGCCGGTGGCGCTGCTGACGACCGTGCTGGGCAACCTGGACTGGGCCGTGGGCCTGTCGCGCCTGGTCTGGCTGGGCATCGTGCCGGCCAGCCTGGCCTTCGGCCTGGGCCTGGCGGTGCGGCGCTGGCTGCCCCACCACCTCTTCGTCTACATCCTGGGCCGGGGCTTCTTCGCCTCGGTGCTGGCGATGTGGCTTTCCGGTGCCATGGCCCTGTGGGTGCAGGGCGTGCCCAGCGGCAGCGAGGCGGGCGACATCCTGATCGGCCGCTGGCTGGCGGCCTGGGGCGATGCCTTCCTGACCGGCATGCTGGTGGCCATCTTCGTGGCCTTCCGCCCGCAGTGGTTGGCCACCTACTCCGACCGCCTGTACCTGCCCGCGCGCTGACGGGCCCGCGTCGGCCAGGCCGCCACCTCGCCGGGCACGAAGAATTCATTGACCAGCAGCGACTGGCCCTGGCGTTCGAAGCAGGACCAGCGCCGCCACACGCCCCGTCCGGGGAAGGGCTGACCGGTGGCCTGCTGCCAGGTGCGTGCCACCCAGCGCGCCAGCGGATGCGCCGGCGGCAGCCAGGCCTGCCACAGCGGCGAGCGGTCCACATCGGCGCGGGTGAACAGCAGCTCGGCCAGCGGGCGGCTGCCCAGGCCGCCCAGCGCCCGCCAGGGCCCGCGGGCCACCGCGGCCCGCACCACCGAATGGGCCAGCACCATCGGCCGGCCGTCGCCCACCAGCAGCACCGTGCGACCCAGCACCGCGGTGCCCGGGCGCAGGCCCAGCGGCCGGGCGTCCTCGGCCCGGGCCGGCTCGCGCGCCTGCCCCAGCACCTGCACCGTCAGCGGCGCGCGGGCTCGGCGCAGGTGCATGGTCAGCGAGCCTTCGGCGCGCAGCCAGCGCAGGGTCTGGCCGGTCACGGGGCGCACCCGCCCCACACGATCACGGTTCAGACCAGCGCCCTTCCGATCAGGATCTTCTGCACTTCCGAGGTGCCTTCGTAGATCTGGCAGACCCGCACGTCGCGGTAGAGCCGCTCCACCGGGAAGTCGGTGACGTAGCCGTAGCCGCCATGCACCTGGATGGCCGCGGAGCAGACACGCTCGGCCATCTCGCTGGCAAAGAGTTTGGCCATGGCCGCCTCCTTCAGGCAGGGTCGGCCGGCGTCCTTCAGGCTGGCCGCATGCCAGATGAGCTGGCGCGCGGCCTCGATCTGGGTGGCCATGTCGGCCAGCTTGTGCTGCAGGGCCTGGTGCTCGAAGATGGGCACGCCGAAGGCGATCCGTTCCTTGCTGTACTTGAGCGCCGCCTCGAAGGCCGCACGGGCCATGCCAATGCACTGGCTGGCGATGCCGATGCGCCCGCCCTCCAGGCCCGACAGGGCGATCTTCAGCCCCTGCCCTTCCTCGCCCAGCCGGTTGGCCACCGGCACACGGCAGTTTTCAAACAGGATCTGCGCGGTGTCCGAGCTGTGCTGGCCCATCTTGTCCTCCAGCCGCGCGACGATGTATCCCGGCGTGTCGGTGGGCACCAGGAAGGCGCTGATGCCCTTCTTGCCCGCGGCCTTGTCGGTCACGGCCATCACGATGGCGACCTGCCCGTTCTTCCCGCTGGTGATGAACTGCTTGACGCCGTTGAGCACGTAGTGGTCGCCGTCCCGCACCGCGGTGGTCTTCAGCCCGCCGGCCTCGGAGCCCACATGCGGCTCGGTCAGGCAGAAGGCGCCCAGCATGTCGCCGCGCGCCAGGGGCTTGAGAAAGCGCTGCTTCTGGTCCTCGTTGCCGAAGGCCATCAGGATGGAGCAGACCGGGCAGTTGTTGACGCTGACCACGGTGGAGGTGCCGCCATCACCGGCGGCAATTTCCTCCAGGATCAGCGACAGGGCCAGGTAATCCAGGCCGGCGCCGTCGTACTCGGGCGGCACGGCCACGCCGTAGCAGCCCAGTTCGGCGAGGCCCTTGAGCTCCGCCGCGGGGAAGTGGTGTTCCTTGTCCCAGCGCGCGGCCTGGGGCGCGATACGGTCCTGCACATAGGCCCGCACCGCGTCCTGCACGGCGCGGTGGTCGTCGTCGAGCAACATGTCTCTTGTCTCCGGGAATCGTTCTGGGAACGACGGATCACCAGTCCAGGGGCTGGCCGTCGTGGTTCAGGAAGCGGCCGTGGTCGGCCGGGGTCAGGGCCGCCAGCGTGGCCCGCAGGTCGGCGGCGCTGCGCGCCACGTCCAGATCGGCATCGGCGCCGCCCATGTCGGTGCGCACCCAGCCCGGGTGCAGGGCCACGCACAGGGCCCGGCCGGCCAGGGCCAGCGACAGGTCCTTGAGCACCGAGTTGAGCGCGGCCTTGGAGGCCCGGTACAGCCAGCCCGTGGGGCTGCCGCGCCGGCCGATGGCCCCCATGCGCGAGGACAGCAGGCCCAGCCGGGCCTGGGGCGCCAGCGCGTCCAGCAGCTGGGGCAGCACCTGCATGGCACCCAGCACATTGGTGTGCATCACCCGGTCGAAATCGGCCAGCGTGGGCGACTGCAGGCCGGTGGTGGACGGGCCGTAGACGCCGGCGCAGAACCAGACGGTGTCAAAGGACTCGCCATCGATCTGCCAGGCCAGGCCGGACACGCTGACCGGGTTGGCCACGTCGAGCCTGAGCGCCCGCGCGCCCAGGGCCTGCAGACGGGCCAGACCGGCGTCGTCCCGGGCGGTGGCGACCACCGCGCGGCCCTCGGCCCGGTGCTGGCGCACCAGCTCCAGGCCGATGCCGCGCGAGGCGCCGATGACCAGCACCGACGGGCTCACGCGTGCACCTCCGCCCGCGACAGGCGCAGGGCCAGGCCCAGGAACAGCAGGCCACCCGCGGCGTTCAGCCAGCGGCCCAGCCGGGCCGAGCTGCCCACCGCGCGGTGCAGACGCTGCGTCAGCCACACCACCGCGGCCAGGAACAGCGTGCCCTGCAGCACGAACCAGGCGCCCAGCAGCAGGAAACTCAAGGTCTTGTGCGGGGCCTGCGGGGTGATGAACTGCGGCAGGAAGGCCAGGAAGAACAGGGCCACCTTGGGGTTGAGCACGTTGGTGAAGAGGCCCTGGCGGAAGACCTGCATGCCGGTGCGCGCGACCACCGGCGCTTCGGTGGCCGCCGCCGCGGGAGCCGACCACGCAGCCTGTCGCAGCATGCCCAGGCCCAGCCAGACCAGGTAGGCCGCACCGGCCCACTTGAGCACGGTGAAGGCCCAGGCGGACACGGCCAGCAGGGCGGCCAGGCCGAAGGCCGCCAGCAGCGCGTGCACCACGCAGCCGGCGCCGACGCCCAGCGCCGCCGCCAGCCCCTGGCGCCAGCCGCCCGCCAGGGTGCGGCTCACCGTGTAGAGCAGGTCGACCCCGGGCGTGGCGTTGAGCACCAACACGGCCAGCGCGAACAAGGCCGGCTGGTGCAAACCCAGTTCACCCACGGTCGGCATGGGCTCAGAGCAGTTCCAGGCCCAGGGCGGTGGCTTCGCCGCCGCCGATGCACAGCGCCGCGACGCCGCGCTTCTTGCCCTGCTTGCGCAGCGCACCCAGCAGGGTCACGACGATGCGGGCGCCGGAGGCACCGATCGGGTGACCCAGGGCGCAGGCGCCGCCGTGCACGTTGACGATCTCGTGCGGCAGCTTGTACTCGGTCATCGCGGCCATGGTCACGGCGGCGAAGGCCTCGTTCACTTCCCACAGGTCGACCTGGTCGGCCGTCCAGCCGGACTTGGTCAGCACCTTCTGGATGGCGCCCACCGGGGCGATGGTGAACCATTCCGGCGCCTGGGCATGCACCGCGTGGGCGGTGATGCGCGCCAGCGGGGTCAGGCCCATCTGGGCGGCGGTGGATTCACGCACCATCACCAGCGCGGCGGCACCGTCGGAGATGCTCGACGAGGTGGCGGCGGTGATGCGGCCTTCCTTCAGGAAGGCGGGCTTCAGGCTGGGGATCTTCTCGGGCTTGGCCTTGTAGGGCGACTCGTCCTTGGCAAACACCGTGTCGCCGGCCTTGCCCGGCAGGCTCACCGGGGCGATTTCCCAGTCGAAGCTGCCGTTCTCGTTGGCTTCCTTGGCGCGGGCCAGCGAGGTGATCGCGAACTGGTCCATGGCCTCGCGGCTGAAGTCGTACTTGCCCACGCACTGCTCGGCGAACACGCCCATGGCCTTGCCGCGCTGGTAGGCGTCTTCCAGGCCGTCCATGGCCATGTGGTCGTACATGGTGGTGGCGCCGTACTTGACGCCCTTGCGCGCGAACATCAGGTGCGGGGCGTTGGTCATGCTTTCCATGCCACCGGCCACCATCACGTTGGCCGAGCCGGCGGCCAGCATGTCGTGGGCGAACATCATGGCGCGCATGCCCGAGCCGCACATCTTGCTGAGGGTGACGGCGCCGGTGCTGTCGGGCAGGCCGGCCTTGCGCATGGCCTGGCGGGCCGGGGCCTGGCCCTGGCCGGCCATCAGGCAGTTGCCCATCAGCACCTCGTCCACGGCGTCGCCCGGCACACCGGCGCGCTCGACGGCAGCCTTGATCGCCACCGCGCCCAGTTCCCAGGCGGCAAGGGAAGAAAAGTCTCCGAGCAAGGCGCCGATGGGGGTGCGGACAGCGCTTGCGATGACGATGGATTCGGCCATTTGAGTCTCCTAGGGTTGCCGTGAATCAGTGTCCGCCAATGGCGGCCAGGCGGCGCCTCACGGCAAAGCGCCGGCCTGGGTCATAAGGGAATACGTCCTGCACATCGCCCGCCTTGATACGGGCCTGGTGGCCCTGCCAGAACGCGGCATCGAGCAGATCGGCATGATGCGCCATGAAGACCTCGCGCACCGCCTGGTTGCCCAGCAGGAAAGGACCGAAGGTCTCCGGGAAGACATCCTTGGGCCCCACCGAGTACCAGATCTCGCCTGACATCTCGTCTTCCTCGGTGCGCGGCGGTGGCACGCGGCGGAAGTTGCAGTCGGTGATGTATTCGATCTCGTCGTAGTCGTAGAACACGACCTTGCCCTGGCGGGTCACGCCGAAGTTCTTCCACAGCATGTCACCGGGGAAGATATTGGCGGCCACCAGGTCCTTGATCGCATTGCCGTACTCGACCACCGCCTCTTCCAGCTGGGTGGGCGTGGCCTCCTGCAGGTAGAGGTTGAGCGGCACCATGCGGCGCTCGATGTAGACGTGCTTGAGGATCAGCTCCACGCGGCCGTCGCCGTCGCGGTCGGAGATCTCCAGCTGGCTGGGCGCGAAGCGGCGGATCTCCTCCACCAGTTCGTCCTCGAAGCGCTCGAGCGGGAAGGCGACGTCGGAGAACTCCAGCGTGTCGGCCATGCGGCCCACCCGATCGTGCTGCTTGACCAGCAGGTACTTGCCCTTGATCTGCTCGCGCGTGGTGTCCTTCTGCGGCGGGTAGTAGTCCTTGATCAGCTTGAAGACGAAGGGGAAGCTGGGCAGGTCGAACACCAGCATCACCATGCCCTTGATGCCGGGGGCGATGCGGAAGTGGTCGCTGGAATGGCGCAGGTGGTAGAGGAAATCGCGGTAGAAGATGTTCTTGCCCTGCTTGTGCAGACCCAGGGCGTTGTAGAGTTCCCAGCGCGGCTTGCGCGGCATCATCGAGCGCAGGAACTGGACATAGGCGCTGGGGATCTCCATGTCCACCATGAAATAGGCCCGCGCGAAGCTGAACAGCATCTGCAGGTCGTCCTCGCCGATCAGCGCGGTGTCGATGACCAGCGCATCACCCGCCTCGTTGTAGAGGATGGGCAGCGAGAAGGGCAACTCGCGGTAGCCGTTGACCACCTTGCCGATGACGTAGGCCCCCTTGTTGCGGAAGAACAGGGAGCTCAGCACCTGGATCTGGAAGTTGGCCCGGGGGCGGAAGTCGCCCAGCTCGGCCCGCAGGTCGGCCACCACGTCGGCCACGTCCCGGTCCAGGTCCTCGAAGGGGCGCTGCAGCTGGAAGTTGTGGACGATGCGCAGGAAGGCGTCGTGCAGGGACTCGGGCGTCGGGTAATAGACCCGGTAGGTCGGCGTGGCGGCAGGTTCGTCGTTCTCGATGTACTCGGTCGAGACCGCCGGCCGCACGAAGATGAAGTCGTTGTGGAAGTAGCTGCGGTGCAGGATGTGGGTGGTGACCGAATTGAAGAAGGTCTCCGCCAGCTCGGGCTGATGGTGCTCGATCAGCAGGCCGATGTAGTGCAGCTTGGCCTGGTGCCAGACCTCCATCGACAGGCTTCCGGCGCCGAAGTCCCGCTGCAGCTGTTCCACAGCCTCGCCCACCCGCAGATCGTAGAAGACGATGCGGTCGCGCTGGGCCTTCTGCTGCCCCAGCCAGTCGGCTTGCTCGAAACGTTGCTGCGCCTGCGCGCTGCTCTCCCGGAACAGCCTGTAGTGCTTGTTGAAGCCCTCCAGCAGGGCCCTGGCCATCTCGAAGGCCTGCTGATCATTCAGCTGGGTCGGGAACGTCGGCACGGTCTCGGTCTTTCCAGGACGAACGGCTCAGTGCGCCGCACCGGCGCCCAGCTCGGCCAGGTAGCGCGACTTCACTGCGGCCAGCGCCTTCTCGTAGGCGGGCATCACCTCCGATGCGCAGGTGGCGGTGATGTTGAGGTCGTTGATGATCCCATTGTGCAGACCGTACACCCAGCCATGGATCACCACCGGCTGGCCGCGGGTCCAGGCATCCTGGACGAAGGTGGTGTCGCAGACATGACGCACCTGTTCCAGCACATTGAGTTCGCACAGGGCCTCGACCTGGCGCTCCATCGGCAACTGGGCCAGGAAGGGCTGATGACGGTCGCGCACATCGCGCACATGGCTGAGCCAGTTGTCCACCAGCCCCACACGCAGGTTGTAGACGGCCGCGCGCACGCCACCGCAGTTGGAATGGCCCACCACCATGATGTGCTGGACCTTGAGGGCATCCACCGCGAACTGGATGACCGACATGGCATTCAGGTCGGACTGGGCCACCACATTGGCCACGTTGCGGTGAACAAACAGCTCGCCCGGCAACAGCCCGACCAGCTCATTGGCCGGCACGCGGCTGTCCGCGCAGCCGATCCACAGGTACTGCGGCGTCTGCTGCTTGAGCAGCCGGGTGAAGAAGCCCGGCGAACGGGCCTCGGTGGCGGCGGCCCATTGGCGGTTCTTCTCGAAAAGCTCGTCCAGTTGGAAATTCATCGTGTTTGCTGCGGTGCATCAACTGCCTGCAGTGTAATCAGCCACCCTTGCCCAGGCTGACAGGGTTCACGCGGATCAGCATCAGGCCGCCTCGCCACCAGGGAACGACTTTTCCAGAAGTTGCCGACATCGGCTTTCATGCTCGTCAATCTCCGCCAAAGTCACCCGGATGTCGTCCAACTGCTGCGCCAGCTGCCGACGGTGGGCCTGCAGCACCTGGATGAAGGCCTCGAGCTGCGGGCGGGTGTCGGTGCCCGTTTCGTACATGTCCACCAGCTGCTTGATGTCCTGCAGGGGCAGGCCCAGGCGCTTGCCCCGCAGGGTCAGCTTCAGCCGGGTGCGGTCGCGATGGCTGTAGATGCGGTGACGCCCCTCGCGACGGGGCTGCAGCAGGCCCAGGTCCTCGTAGAAGCGGATCGCCCGAGGCGTGATCTCGAACTCCTGCGCCAGTTCGGTGATGGTGTAGTTCACCGACACGGGGCGGGAATCGCCCTCCAGGGCAGCCTGCATGGCGGAAATCGGTCGGGACTCAGAAGGCATGGGCGATGGCAGGCAGAAATGACGTTTACGTCAACGTCAATTTCGAGTCTACGTGAAGTGCCCTGTTCTTGCCCAGGGGATGCACCCGGGGTGCACGGCCGCCGCGTCGCGCCCGGATGTGATGGCAAAAAAAAGCCAGCCAGGTTGCCCTGGCTGGCTGAGCTGTGTGACCTTCCCTGAAATGCCTTCAGTCACGTGTTGACAGCAGTGCAAGCAGTTTGCCCTCTGGCGCCCGCCAGGCCTATCCCCAGTCAGGGTGACCGCGCTCATCAACTTTATGGAGGCACCTGCCGGGGACCGCTCAGTCGAACAGCGGCAGCACCGGGGACTTGAGGGCCGCCCGCCGGGCATCCAGATCGGGAATCACCGAACGCACCACCTCCCAGAAGGCCGGGCTGTGGTTCATCTCGCGCAGATGGGCGAGTTCGTGGGCCACGACGTAGTCGATGACGGCCGGACTGAAATGGATCAGCCGCCAGTTCAACCGGACCGAGCCATCGGCCGAGGCGCTGCCCCAGCGGGTCTGCGCGGCGCTCAGCCGCAGGCGGCGCAGGGTGACGCCCAGCCTCTGAGCGAAATGCGCGCAGCGCCCCTCGAAGTGACGCAGCGCCTCCTGCTGCAGCCAGGACTGGACGGTGTCGCGGATCTGGCTGGCCGCGGCGCCGGGCGCCAGGCCGAGGCGCAGCTCGCGCGGGCCGTCCGCCACCAGCTGGGCCCCGACCACCCGGGCATCCAGCCGGAGCACCAGCGGCTCGCCCAGGAAGGGCAGGCAGGCGCCCTCTTGCCATTCGATCCGGGAGGCCTCCAGGTGACGGCGGCGGTCGCGTTGCTCGCCCAGCTTGCGCAGGATCCAGCCGGACTTGGCCCGCAGGGCCTGGTCGATGTCGCCCTGCCCCACCCAGCGCGGCGCGCTGACGGACAGACCGTCGGGGCTGACGACGAAGCCGATGGACTTTCGGCGGGCCCTGCGCAGCCGGTAGGCCACCCGACAGTCGCCGAACTGGATCTCGCGGTCGGCCTGGGGATGGGCGTGGACCACCGTGGCCACCGGCGGCGCGGGACGCGCAGGCACCGGGGCGCCCGTCGCCGGCGCCGGCCGCAGCACCTGGCCCAGAGACGGGAAGGCCGCGTCGATCACGTCGAACAAGGACATCTGTTCCGGCTGGGCGGCATCACGACGGGCGGCCATGGGCGGCGATTCTAGGGCGCCCGTCCCCGGCTGTCAGGCGCCGGCCGCGTAGGCCTCGGGGTCGAGGCGGCGCATCTCGGTCTCGATCCAGTCCTCGACCTCGCGCATCAGTTCTTCCGGCGCGCGGCCTTCGGAAGCGATGGGCCGACCGATGGAGATCGTCACCAGCCCGGGGCGCAGCAGGAAGCTGCGGCGCGGCCAGCAACGCGCCGAGTTCACCGCGATCGGCACGATGGGCACGCCGGTGGCGATCGCCAGCCCCGAGGCGCCGGTCTTGTAGGTGCCGCGCTCACCACGGGCGATGCGGGTGCCTTCGGGGAACATGATGACCCAGTTGCCCAGACCCATGATGCGCCGGCCCTGCTCGGCCACCTTGTTCCAGGCCTCGGTGCGGCGCGAGCGGTCGATGTGGATCATGTCCAGCCGGGCCATGGACCAGCCGAAGAAGGGAATCCACAGCAGCTCGCGCTTGAAGACGTAGCACAGCGGATGCGGCATCAGCGCCGGGTAGGCGAAGGTCTCCCAGGTGGACTGGTGCTTGGAGGCCAGCAGCACCGCGGCCTGGCCGTCGGCGGCGGTGGGCACGTTCTCCATGCCGATGACGCGCCAGCGCACGCCGCAGATCAGGCGCGCGCCCCACAGGGCCACGCGCAGCCAGCCCGCGCAGATCCAGTACAGCGTGTTGCCGCGCAGCACGATGGACACCAGCACCACGAAAGTGCCCCAGGGGATGACGGTGATGGCCATCCAGAGAAAGAACAGGGTCGAACGCAGGACCCATCCCAGACGTTGCATGGAAACCTCAGTGGCCTTGAGCGTCGTTCGAGGCGGGTTTGGCCGCCGCGTCGCGCTGAAGCAGATAACGGGCAAAAGCGCCCAGATCGTCGTGCACCACGGTGCCGGGCACGGACTGCACCCATTGCAGGCGCTCGTCCTCGGTGACCTCGGCGGCACGGCCGGTCTTGATCAGGTGCGGCGGGCAGCCGGCTGCCTGGGCGGCCTGCAGGTCGCGCAGGGTGTCGGCCACCATGGGCACCTGCTTCAGGTCCACGCCGTAGCGGCGGGCGATGTCGAACATCATGCCCGGCTGGGGCTTGCGGCAGTCGCAGGCCTCCTCCGGGGCATGGGGACAGAAGAACACGGCGTCGATGCGGCCGCCCTTGGCCGCCAGCATCTTCATCAGCCGCAGGTGCACCGCGTTGACCGAGGCCATGTCCACCAGGCCGCGGCCGATGCCGCCCTGGTTGGTGGCCAGCACCACATGCCAGCCGGCATGGTTGAGCTGGGCCACGGCCTCCAGCGCGCCGGGAATGGGCTCGAGCTCCTCGGGTTCCTTGACGTGGTCCTCGCGGAAATGGTTGAGGATGCCGTCGCGGCCGATGATCATGAGCTTGGGCGCGGTGACCGGCATGGGCTCAGCTCGCCAGGCGGGACAGGTCGGCCACGCGGTTCATCGCCCCGTGCAGACCGTTGAGCAGGGCCAGACGGTTGGCGCGCAGGGCCGGGTCCTCGGCATTGACCATCACGTCCTCGAAGAAGGCGTCCACCGGTGCCTTCAGGGCCGCCAGGGCCTGCAGCGAAGCGGTGTAGTCGTGGGCCTCGAAGCGGGCGTCCGCCTGCGGTGCGACCTCGGCCAGCGCCGCGGCCAGGGCCTGCTCGGCGGGCTCCTTCAGCAGGGCGCTGTCGATGGCCGTGGGCAGCGTGCCCTCGACCTTCTTCAGGATGTTGGACACGCGCTTGTTGGCCGCGGCCAGCGAGGCGGCCTCGGGCAGCGCGGCGAAGGCGCGCACCGCCTCCAGGCGACGGGGCACCTCGCCCAGGCGGGCCGGGGTCAGCGCCAGCACGGCATCCACTTCCTGGGCGCTGTAGCCCTGCTCGCGCAGGGACACCGCCAGGCGGTCGGTGAAGAAGCCCAGCAGGGCCTCGGCCGGGTTCTGGATCAGCTCGCCGAACACCGGCACGGCCGCGGCGACCAGCGCCGGCAGGTCCAGCGGCAGATTCTTCTCGACCAGGATGCGGATCACGCCCAGCGCATGGCGGCGCAGCGCGAACGGGTCCTTGTCGCCGGTGGGCAGCTGGCCGATGCCGAACAGACCCACCAGGGTCTCCAGCTTGTCGGCCAGCGCCAGCACGGTGCCGGTGTGGTTGCGCGGGAGCGCGTCGCCGGCAAAGCGGGGCTTGTAGTGGTCTTCGATGGCGATGGCCACGCCGTCGCGCAGGCCCTCGGCGCGGGCGTAGTAACCGCCCATGATGCCCTGCAACTCGGGGAACTCGCCCACCATGTCGGTCAGCAGGTCGGTCTTGGCCAGGCGCGCGGCCTCCTGGGCCTTGCTGTCGAGCACGTCGAACTCGTCCTTGGCCTCCACCGTGAAGGGCACGGTGGCCATGCGCAGCTGGTTGACGATGGCGTGGGCGATCAGGCGCACCCGCTCGGCGCGCTCGCCCTGGGTACCCAGCTTGCCGTGGTAGACCACCTTGGCCAGGCCCGGCACGCGGCTGGCCAGGGTCTTCTTGCGATCCTGGTCGAAGAAGAACTTGGCGTCGGCCAGGCGGGGGCGCACCACCCGCTCGTTGCCGCCGATCACCGCACTCGGGTCGACCGGGTGGATGTTGCTGACGATCAGGAACTTGTGGGTCAGCTTGCCGTGGGCATCCAGCAGCGGGAAGTACTTCTGGTTGGCCTTCATCGTCAGGATGAGGCACTCCTGCGGCACGGCCAGGAATTCCGGCTCGAACTGGCAGGTCAAGACATTGGGCTTCTCGACCAGGGCGGTGACCTCGTCGAGCAGGGCCTCGTCCTCGATGGGCTGCAGGCCTTCCTTCGCGGCGGCGGTCTGCAGCTGGCGCACGATCTCGGCGCGGCGCTCGTCGAAGCTGGCGATGACCGCGCCCTGCTCGCGCAGCTGCCGTGCATAGCTTTCGGCATGGTCCACCGTGACCACCGGCGTGGTGGCCTCGAAGCGGTGGCCCTGCGTCTCGCGGCCGGCGTTCAGGCCCAGGGCCTGCACATGCACCACATGCTCGCCATGCAGCGCGACCAGGCGGTGGGCCGGGCGCACGAACTTCACGTCGCTCCAGCCATCGGCCAGCTGGTAGGTCATGACCTTGGGAATGGGCAGCTTGGCGATGGCCTCGTCCAGGGCCTTCTGCAGGCCCTCGGGCAGCAGCGCGCCGGGCACCAGGCTGTCGAGGAACAGGGCCTCGGCCTTGCCGTCGGGCAGGCGCTTGAGCTGCGGCAGCACGGAGGCATCCGCGCCCACGGCCGCCAGCTTCTTGAGCAGCGCGGGCGTGGGCTGGCCATCGGCCGTCAGGGCCACGGCCACCGGCATCAGCTTCTGCTGCACCGCGCGGTCGGCCGCCTTGGACAGCACACCGCTCACGGCCACGCCCAGGCGGCGCGGCGAGGCGAAAGGCGTGACGGTCGCATCGGCCGGGGCCAGGCCCTGGGCCTGCAGGCTGGCGGCCAGGGTGCTGGCAAAGGATTCGCCCAGCTTCTTCAGCGCCTTGGGCGGCAGTTCTTCGACGAACAGTTCAACGAGGAGGGTCTGTGCGGTCATGGTGTTCAGGCCCCCTTCTTGGCGGCCGCCTGGGCGGCCTTCTCGGCCTTGTCTGCAATCTGGGCGGTGACTTCGTCGGCCCAGGCCTTGGGGGCCATCGGGAAGCCCAGCCGGGCCCGGCTGTCCAGGTAGCTCTGGGCCACCGCGCGCGCCAGGTTGCGGATGCGGCCGATGTAGGCGGCCCGCTCGGTCACGCTGATGGCACCGCGCGCATCCAGCAGGTTGAAGGTGTGGGCCGCCTTGAGCACCTGCTCATAGGCCGGCAGCGCCAGCTGGGCGGCGATGAGCTGCTGGGCATTGCCCTCGTGCGCGCCGAAGGCCTGCAGCAGGAACTCGACGTTGCTGTGCTCGAAGTTGTAGGTCGACTGCTCGATTTCGTTCTGCAGGAACACGTCGCCGTACTTCAGGCCGTCGGTGTAGACCAGGTCGTAGACGTTCTCCACGCCCTGCAGGTACATGGCCAGGCGTTCCAGGCCGTAGGTGATCTCGCCGGTGATGGGCTTGCAGTCGATGCCACCCACCTGCTGGAAGTAGGTGAACTGGGTCACCTCCATGCCGTTGAGCCAGACCTCCCAGCCCAGGCCCCAGGCGCCCAGCGTCGGGTTCTCCCAGTCGTCCTCGACGAAGCGCACGTCGTTCTTCTTCAGGTCGAAGCCCAGGGCCTCCAGGCTGCCCAGGTAGAGCTCCAGGATGTTGGCCGGCGCCGGCTTCAGGACCACCTGGAACTGGTAGTAGTGCTGCAGGCGGTTGGGGTTCTGGCCGTAGCGGCCGTCCTTGGGGCGGCGGCTGGGCTGCACATAGGCGGCCTTCCAGGGCTCCGGCCCGATGGCGCGCAGGAAGGTGGCGGTGTGGCTGGTGCCTGCGCCCACCTCCATGTCGTAGGGCTGCAGCAGGGCGCAGCCCTGGCTGCCCCAGTAGTCCTGCAGGCGAAGAATCAGTTGCTGGAAGGTGAGCATCACGTCAGGCCGGTCGTTGCGCCGGCATTCAGGGGCTGGAACGGCGCCTCCGGCCACCCCGGCCGGAGCCGGGACAGGGAAGCGAACCGTTCATTTTAGGGTTGCGTGGGCGGCTTGGACCGCCGCCGGCGCGTCAGCAGGGCCGGCAAGGCGCACAGCGCCCCCGCCAGCCACAGCGGCAGCAGATGCCAGCGCGCCAGCCAGGCAGCGTAGGGCGTGAGGCCCTCCCGCCCTTCGACCACCACATCCAGCCGCCCGGGCGTCCACGCGGGCAGGCGGGCGGTGACCTCGCCATGGTGGTCGATGGCCGCGGTGGCCCCGGTGTTGGTGGAGCGCACCAGCGGACGCTGGAACTCCATGGCCCGCATGCGGGAAAACTGCAGATGCTGGTCCTGCATCATCCAGCGGCCGAACCAGGCCAGGTTGCTGGCATTGGCCA